>DAIRDJ010000240.1:0-5309 GCA_036796215.1 Geminicoccaceae bacterium | reverse complement strand
GCCGCTTTGAACGGCTCGTGATCAAAGCCCCCGGCTTGGCCGGGGGATACCTACACCGTGCCTGGCGATGGTGATCGGCACCATCAGATTGCCCCAAGCACTGTCGTCGCGGCTCCAGGGCAGACGTAGGAAACCGTGCTGCACCCCCTCGGCATCGAAGTCGACGGTGGGCTGGACGGGCGATGGCGGGCCGGACAGCATCGGCGGGCGCCTTCAGGGCTTCACGACGAGCTGGCGGGGGACGTTGGCGAGGAGTTCGGGTCCGTGCGCGCCGATGACGATGCTCTCGGTGATCTCGAGCCCCCAGTCGTCCATCCAGAGCCCCGACATGAAGTGGTAGGTCATGCCGGCCTCGAGTACCGTCTGGTCGCCTGGCCTGAGGCTCGAGGTGCGCTCGCCCCAGTCGGGCGGGTAGCTGACGCCGATCGGATAGCCCGTGCGGTTGTTCTTCTCGATGCCGTGTCGGGCCAGCACGCGAAAAAAGGCATTGGCGATGTCCTGGGTCTGGTTGCCGGCCTTGGCCTGCTCGAGCCCGGCCGCCATGGCCTCCAGCACGGCCTTCTCCGCCTCGACGATGTGGGCCGGCGGCCGACCCAGAAAGACCGTGCGCGAGAGTGGGCAATGATAGCGACGGTAGCAGCCGGCGATCTCGAAGAAGGTGCCCTCGCCCTGGCGCATCGGTCGGTCGTCCCAGGTGAGGTGCGGCGCTCCGGCATCGGCACCGGACGGCAGGAGCGGGACGATCGCCGGATAGTCGCCACCGATACCGTCCGCATAGCGCAAGCCGGCGGCGTAGATCTCGGCGACCAGATCGGCCTTCCTGATCCCGGGTTCGACCAGCTCGACGATCCGCTGGTGCATCCGCTCGACGAGGCGGGCCGCCTTGCGCATGTAGTCGAGCTCCTGCGCGCTCTTGACCGCCCGCTGCCAATTGACCAGCGCCGTCGCATCCGAGAACCGCGCATTGGGCAGCCCCTGAGCGAGATGTTGGTAGGCCGCGGCCGAGAAGTAGTAGTTGTCCATCTCGACCCCGATCCGCCTCGTGCCCCAGCCCCTGTCGTTGATGATCTGGGCCAAGAGCTGCATCGGATGACGCACCTCGCTCTGCACGTAGTGATCGGGGTAGCCGATCAGCCGATCCTCGGGCAGCCAGGCCGTCCGCCGCGCCCCGTTCGCATCCTGGCCGCGGCCGTACCAGAGCGGCAGATCGTCGATCGGCAGGACGACCATCTGGTGCACGTAGAACGACCAGCCATCGTAGCCGGTGAGCCAGTTCATGTTCGAGGGATCGGTGACGAGCAGGAGCTCCAGCCCCTTCTTCTCCATGGCCTGGCGCGTCTTCGTCAGACGAGCGTCGAACTCGTCTCCACTGAAGCGCAAGGCAGGCTCGGGCATGGCGTGGCGGAACCCGGTGAACGACCACCACCCGGCGATCGCGGCGGCAAAAGCGACCTCCCATGTCTACGCCGGACACCCTCGTTTCGGCGACCCCAATCTTGCGGCCACACCCGATGCCGGCCCGAGGCGGCTCACGAGATAGCGAGCCGGCGCTTGACTTTACGGCCTCAGAGGTCCTTCGGTTGCGCCGACCTTGTGACAGCGAGCCATGGCAACGACAACGACCCCGTCGAGCGAAGCGGCCGAGAAGACCGCCTATCTGGTGATTTTGGGGGTCAGCCTCTGCCACCTGCTCAACGACGTGATGCAGTCGCTGCTGGCTGCCATCTACCCGCTGTTGCGCGAGGAGTTCCGTCTCGATTTCTGGCAGATCGGGCTCATGACCCTGGCCTTTCAGGTCACGGCCTCGCTGCTCCAGCCGCTGATCGGCCTTTACACCGACAAGCGCCCGATCCCGCAGTCGCTGCCGGTCGGCATGGGCTCGACCATGGCTGGGCTGTTCCTCTTGGCGACCGCGACCAGCTACCCGCTGCTCTTGGTCGGCGCCTCGCTCATCGGCATCGGCTCGGCCATCTTCCACCCCGAGGCCTCACGCGTCGCCCGCCTCGCCTCGGGCGGCAAGTTCGGCACGGCGCAATCGCTCTTCCAGGTCGGCGGCAATTTCGGCACCGCCATCGGCCCGCTGCTCGCCGCCTTCATCGTCGTCCCCTTGGGCCGACCGTCGATCGCCTGGTTCTCGCTCGCGGCCCTGCTCGGCATGGCGATCCTCCGGCAGGTCGGCAATTGGTACGGCCGCTATCGCAAGGCCAATGCCGGCAAGGTGCAGCCGAGCCGTGTGCTCCCGCTCACCCGCCAGCGCGTCGTCATGGCGATCGTGGTCCTCGCCCTCCGCGTCTTCAGCAAGAACGCGTATACGGCTGGCATCTCGAGCTTTTACACCTTCTTCCTGATCGAGAAGTTCGGGCTTTCGACCCAGCAGTCCCAGCTGATGCTGTTTCTCTTCCTCGGGGCCATGGCGCTCGGCACGGTGCTGGGCGGCCCGGTCGGCGACCGCATCGGTGCCCTCTCGGTCATCTGGGTCTCGATCCTGGGCGTGCTCCCCTTCACCCTCCTCCTGCCGCATGTCGACCTCTTCTGGACCGGCGTCCTCTCGGTCGTCATCGGCGTCACCCTGGCCTCGGCCTTCCCGGCCATCGTCGTCTTCGCGCAGGAGTTGGTGCCCGGCCGGGTCGGGATGATCGCCGGCATCTTCGTCGGCTTCGCTTTCGGCATGGGTGGCCTTTCGGCGGCACTCCTGGGCGCGCTCGCCGATGCGCGCGGCCTCGAGTTCGTCTACCGGCTCTGCTCGTTCCTGCCGATCCTCGGCCTCTTGACGATCCTGCTGCCGCGCCGCAGCGTGCTCGTCATGGCCAAGCCCTGATCCGGGCGATACCAGCCCAGGCCCAGAGAAATCGGAAAGGGAGGAATGGTGCCGCCAGAGTGATTTGAACACTCGACCTCACCCTTACCAAGGGTGCGCTCTACCCCTGAGCTATGGCGGCTTCCCGAGCGCGATCGGTGGACGGGCGAAAACGCGCGCCAGGGGATCGCCCCCGTCAGGTCCGCGTGGTAGATGCCATAGCGCCGGCGGCGGTGCAAGCGATCAAACGGCCGGTTCCGCGATCGAGGTGATGCATGGGTGCGAAAGAGCAGCAGCCGAAGAGCACGAGCAGGCAAGACCACGCCGAACGAGCCGCGGCCGCCCTTCGCGAGAATTTGCGCAAGCGCAAGGCGCAGCAGCGTGAGCGGGCGGGGAAAGCCGAAACCGTGAGGCCGCGCGACGACGCGGTGGATGACGAGAAGTAGTGGGGGAAATGATTTCCCCCACGCCCCCTCGGAACTTATGCGCCGTTGGCGCCCGAACGGAGAGATGCAGTGTCAAGAGCCGCAGCCGAACCCGTTGTCCATATCGACGATGACCGCTTCAAGGTCACCGAATGGCGCTTTGCCGCCGGCGCCGAGACCGGCTGGCACGTGCACGGCCACGACTATGTCATTGTGCCCTTGACCGACGGCACGCTGCTGCTCGAGGAGCCGGGCGGCAGCAGTCGTGAGGCGCCGCTGACCCGGCACGTGCCCTATTCCAGGCGCACCGGAGTCGAGCACAACGTCGTCAACGGCGGCAGCGGGCCGCTCGCCTTTCTCGAGGTCGAGGTGGTCGACGATGCGCAGAGCCGAAGGCGCGAAGCACTGCTCGAACGGTTCTGTGCCGCCTGGAATGCCCACGATGTCGAAGCGCTGATGGCCTGCATGGCCGATCCTTGTGCCTTTCATGCCTCCTCCGGCCCCGACGCCGCCGGCCAGCGCTATGTCGGCCGAGATGCCGTGCGCGCCGGCTATGCCGCCATCTTCGAGGCCTTCCCGGACGCCCAGTGGCGTAACGGCCGGCACCGGGTGACCGGCGACCGCGGTGTCTCGACCTGGCGCTTTTTCGGTCACGACCGGGCTGGCCGCCTGCACGATGTGGACGGCTGCGACCTCTTCACCTTCGAGGGCGAGTCGATCAGTCTCAAGGATTCCTACCGCAAGGCGCGAACCGGCTGAAATCGGCTCGGCTTGTAGCATCGGCCGACATCGCCTAAATCGCCCCCAGGTCCGTCGTCACCCTCACCGAATTTCGAAAGGTGTGCTCCAGCCATGCTGGACAAGAGCTTCGATGCGGCCACGGCCGAGCCCCTGATCTACGACCAATGGCAAGAGACCGGGGCCTTCGCCCCGAAACCCGGCTCGGGGCCCGCCTTCTGTGTGATGATGCCGCCGCCCAACGTCACCGGCAGCCTGCATATCGGCCACGCCCTCGACCAGACCATCCAGGACGCGCTGACCCGCTTCTGGCGGATGCGCGGCTATGAGACGCTCTGGCAGCCGGGCACCGATCACGCCGGCATCGCGACGCAGATGATGGTCGAGCGCAAGCTCATCGCCGAAGGCAAGGACCGCCGGACGATCGGGCGCGAGGCCTTCCTCGAGGAATGCTGGGCCTGGAAGCAAGCGAGCCACGGCAACATCATCGGCCAGTTGCAGCGCCTGGGTGCCTCGCCCGACTGGTCCCGCGAGCGCTTCACGTTGGACGAGGGCCTGTCGAAGGCCGTCACCCGCGCCTTCGTCCAGTTCTTCAAGGAAGGCCTGATCTACAAGGACAAGCGGCTGGTCAACTGGGACGTCCAGCTGCAGACCGCCGTCTCCGACCTCGAGACACAAGCCGTGGAGGTGAACGGCCACCTCTGGCATTTCGACTACCCGCTCGAGGACGACCCGGAGCGGGTCATCACCGTCGCCACGACGCGGCCCGAGACCATGCTCGGCGACACCGCGGTCGCCGTCCACCCCGAGGACGAGCGCTACCGGGACCTCGTCGGCCGCCATGTCGTCCTGCCGCTGGTCGGCCGGCGGATCCCGATCGTCGCCGACGAGTACTCGGATCCAGAGAAGGGCACAGGCGCGGTCAAGATCACCCCGGCGCACGATTTCAACGACTTCGAGGTCGGCAGGCGCCACGATCTCGAAGCCATCCCAATCCTCGATGCGCACGGGCGGATCAACGACAACGCGCCCGAGCCCTATCGCGGCCTCGACCGTTTCGAGGCGCGAAAGCGCATCGTCGCCGACATGGAGGCCCTAGGCCGGCTGCGCCAGACCGAGGCCTACCGCCACACCGTCCCGCACGGCGACCGCTCGCAGACCCCGCTCGAGCCCTACCTCACCGACCAGTGGTACTGCGACGCCGCAACACTCGCCAAGCCCGCCATCGAGGCGGTCGAGACGGGCCGGACCGTCTTCGTGCCCAGGCAGTGGGAGAACACCTATTTCGAGTGGATGCGCAACATCCAGCCCTGGTGCATCAGCCGCCAGCTCTGGTGGGGCCACCGCAT
>DAIRDJ010000239.1:0-5327 GCA_036796215.1 Geminicoccaceae bacterium | reverse complement strand
ATGACTGCCTCCCCGGCAAAGCCGGCGGGTCTGCCGCTTACGCTAGGCCAGACGCTCCTGGTCACCGGCGGCAATCATGGCGACGAATACGAGGGGCCGCTCGCGATCCTCGATCTCGCGCGGCGGCTGGAGGGGATGACGCTCGACGGCCGGGTGATCCTGCTGCCCTTCATGAACTACCCGGCGGTCAAGGCCGCGAGGCGCACCTCGCCGGTCGACGGCCGCAACATGAACCGCATCTTCCCGGGCTCGCCCACGGGCTCGCTCTCCGAGAAGGTCGCCGACTTCATCATGCGCGGCCTGCTGCCGATGGCCGATGTCGTGCTCGATTTCCACTCGGGCGGCCGCACCGTCGACTTTTTGCCGTTCGCCGCCTCCCATGTCCTGCCGGACAAGACCCAGGAAGCACGCTGCGATGCGGCCGTTGCCGCCTTCAACGCCCCCTACAGCGTCAAGATGCTCGAGATCGATGCAGTCGGCATGTTCGACACCGCGGTCGAGGAGGCGGGCAAGACCTTCGTGACGACCGAGCTTCGCGGCGGCGGCACCGCGACGGCCAGAAGCGTTGCCATCGCCCGGCGCGGCATCGCCAATCTGCTGCGCCACATGGGCATCGTCGAGGGCGCCCCGGTGCTCGAGCCCAGCCGCCTGCTCGACATGCCGTCGGCGGACTGTTTCACCTTCGCCGAGACCGACGGCATGCTGGAGCTCACGGCCGATCTCGGCGAGCCGGTGCGCCGGGGCGCGGCTCTGGCCGATCGGCCGCACCGGTGCCGCACCCGCCGAGCATCGCGCTGCCATGGACGGGCTCCTGATCGCCCGCCATTTCCCTGGCCTCGCCCAGGCCGGCGACTGCCTCGCCGTCGTCGGCATCGAAGCTGTCTGCGACCGCAAGCTGCCGGCGCAAAGGTAGACACTCGCAGGCGACGCCGGATGATCATGCGCCCGTGCAGCCAGCGAGGCTTGCCGACTGCGGCTATCGCCGCAATCTTGAGCGATCATGCGGTCTAAAAGAGGAACCGACGATGCAGATCAACGCCGATTTCAGCCGCCGTGCCGTGGTCCATGGGGCGGCACTCGACTGGATCGCCTCGCCCATGGCAGGGGTCGAGCGCAAGATGCTGGACCGGATCGGCGAGGAGGTGGCGCGGGCCACGTCCATCGTTCGCTACGCGCCAGCGAGCCACTTTGCGGCCCACGTTCACAGCGGCGGCGAGGAGTTCCTGGTCCTCGACGGTGTCTTTCAGGACGAGCACGGCGATTTTCCGGCCGGCAGCTATGTCCGAAACCCGCCGCAGTCGCGCCACACCCCGGGCTCCACCGAAGGCTGCACCATTCTCGTCAAGCTCTGGCAGTTCGACCCAGCGGACCGCACGCCGGTGACTGTCGACAGCCGCGCGCTGGACCTTGCGCCCGTTCATGATCGACCGGGCGTGACAGCAACTGAGCTCTTTTCCGACGCCCGGGAGACTGTGCGGCTCGAGCATTGGGCACCCGGTGCCAAGATTCACTGCGCGCCGGTCGGCGGGCTCGAGCTCTTCTGCCTCGAGGGCAGCTTCGAGGAGGGCGGCCAGACTTTCCGTCGCCATTCCTGGCTGCGCTTGCCGGTCGGCGCCCCGCTCGAGGCCGTAGCCGCACCCGAGGGCTGCCGCCTCTGGGTCAAGGAAGGCCACCTCCGGTTCGTCACCGGCGACGCCCCGGCTGCCGCCTGAGCCGGCGGTTCAGTAGACCCGGGGCTTGGCCACCGGCATCGGGGGCGGGATCATGGGGCCGGAGTCCATGGCGACGCTCACCGGTTCGCCGGCCGCATTGGCCAAAAGCTCGCGATAGACGTTGCGGCCCTCGATCACGCGCTGCACGTAGTTGCGGGTTTCGCGGAACGGAATGAGCTCGATCCAATCGACCAGCTCGTGTCTGTCCATGGTGCGCGGGTCGCCATGCCGGGCACTCCAGGCCGAGACCCGGGGCGGACCGGCATTGTAGGCCGCGGCCATCATCTCCAGCCGGCCGCCATACTGTTCGGCCAGCATGCCGAGATAGTGGACGCCGATCTGCGCGTTGTAGTGCGAATCGCGATGCAGCGACTCCTGCGACCAAGTGAGACCGAAGCGCTCGGCGACGGCCCGGCCGGTCGCCGGCATGACCTGCATCAGCCCGAGCGCGCCCGCGGGGCTCTGCGCGGTGTGGTCGAAATGGCTCTCCTGCCGGGCGATCGCAAGACTGAGCGCCGGCTCCACCACGGCGCTGATCGGGTAGAGCAGCCCGTGATGCGCCGGGATCGGGAAGGTGACTAGGGGATCGACCACGCCCGCCGAAACGCCGTGCTTGCCGAGCTCGACCACGATGTCCGGCCGATCGCACTCCCGCGCCAAAGCCATCACCCGGCTCTTGTCGGCAACGTCGAGGAGCAGGCGCTCGAGAAACGGCACCGCGCGCTCGGCCATCTCGAGAGCGCAGAACAGGCGGACCAGCCGCACCTGATCACGGCTGTCGAAGGCCGGATCCGGCAGCGTCGTACCGTTGGCGTGATGCGCCGCCTCCGTCAATTGCAGCGGCTCGCCCAGCTCTTCGAGCGCCAGCTGGCCATAATAGGTCGTGGGATGTTCGGCCGCCAGGCGATACCAGCGGGTCATCGCCAGTTCGTCACCGAGTTCGGCCGCCGCCCGGCCACTCCAATAGGCGGCTCGTGACCGGCTGATCGGCATGGCCACGGCAGTGTACATCTGGGCGAAGTGGCCGAGAGCGGTGCGCGGCTCGCCCGCATGGCGCAACGCCAGCCAGCCGACGAGCCAGGCAGCCTCGGCGAACGCCGCGCCGTCGGTCTGGCCGTGGTCCTTGGCGAGCGCATACGCCGTCGCAAAATCGCCCTCGCTGAGCGCCGTTCGAATCATGTACGCGCGCTCGTTCCACCAGAGTGCTGGCCGGCCGAGCTCGGCCGGCGGGTCGAGGAGGATCTCCCGAACGCCGTCGTCACGGCCTTTCAGCCGCCGCCAGCGCAAGCGGTCGTAGGCGAGGCCTGGATGAGCCGCGAGGGCAGCGGGTACCCGGCGGATCGCCCCGTCGACGCCGGGTGCCATTGCCCGAAGGGCCAGCCGGGCCTCGGCCAGCGCTGCCGAGTCGCTCGAGACCCGACGCAGCATCCGCCGCGCCTCGCCTTCGCGCCCGTCCCAGAGGAGGCGATCCAGCCGCGCCTCATGATCGGCGGCCTCCAGCAAGTGGCCGAAGGCCTGGAGAAAGAACTGCTCCTCGCTCTCGCCGAAATTGTCGTGCATCCAGCTCTGCCGGACCAGCTCCCGACCGCGCTCCGCATCACCCATGGCGAGTTCAGCCTCGGCGAGGCGAATGCGGCCCTGGCGGCTTATCGGCCGGTGATCGGCGAAGAAGCGTAGCCGAGTGGCGTAGTCGACGGTCTCGTCGATGCGCAGCTCGGCATTGGCGCGCACGGCACCCAAGCGTGGCCAGTCGGGATAGCGACGCAGAAAGGCGTCGTAGCGATCGAAACCAACCGAAGCGTTGCCGGCAACGAACTCGCGCCAGACGATGTAGGTGCGCAAGAGCGGCGAGCCCAGGCCGTCGATGTGGCGGCGGGCGACTGGCCACTGGCCGCTATCGGCGGCCTCGAGGGCACGAGCCAGGGCACTACCTGCGGCTTGATCGAGCGGAACTTCGCGGCCACTTGTCGGCGCGGCGAGGCCCAGGCTGAGCACGAGGAGAAAGACAGCGCCGAAACATGCCACGAGGCCCGTACGCGGCGGGGTGGCGGCGGAACTCGTGGGCATTGCGCCGTCTTGCCGGCGTTCCACCAGCCCGCTATGGTCCTGTGTCATACCGCTACCTGTCGGAGAGGGTGTCGAGCGTCGCTCGACGTTGCCGATGGGGCCGGACTCCAAGGGTGTGTCGACGAGCAGGGGCCCCGAGCTGTGTTGTCGACCCGCTGTCGCCATCGCATCGCCACCAGGGTGAGCCCGCATGTTCCGTGGATCGATTGTCGCCATTGTTACCCCGTTTCGCGAGGGCCGGGTGGACGAGCAAGCTTTTGCCGAGTTGATCGAGTGGCATATCGCAGCCGGCACGCACGGCTTCGTGCCGGTCGGCACGACGGGCGAGAGCCCGACCCTCGACCATGCCGAGCACGAGCGGGTGATCGAGCTCTGCATCGAAAGCGTCGCCGGCAGGCGCCCGGTGATCGCGGGCACGGGATCCAATTCGACAACCGAGGCGATCAGCCTGACCGCGCACGCCAAGCGCGCCGGCGCCGATGCGGCGCTGGTGGTCACACCCTACTACAACAAGCCCACTCAAGGCGGCCTTTTCGCGCACTACCAAGCCATCCACGATGCCGTCGATATCCCGATCATCATCTACAATATCCCCGGGCGAAGCGTCGTCGACATGTCGCCGCAAACCATGGCGCGACTCGCCGCCCTTCCTAACATCATAGGGGTTAAGGATGCGTCAAACGATATCACGCGACCGCTCGCGACGCGCCAGTTTTGCGGTGCGGATTTTTGTCAGCTTTCGGGCGAGGACGGCAATGCGCTGGCCTTCTTGGCGCATGGCGGGCAGGGCTGCATCTCGGTGACCGCAAACGTCGCCCCGGCACTCTGCGCGGCGCTGCACGAGGCCTGGCGGGCGGGCAAGCCTGCCGAGGCGCTGGCGATCCATGAAAAGCTGTTTCCACTGCATACGGCCCTGTTCTTGGAGACCAGCCCGGCCCCCACCAAATACGCACTCCGGCGGCTCGGACGCTGCGCCGCCGATCTGCGCCTGCCGCTGGTCGGAGTGAGCGAGGCCACGGCTCAGGCGGTCGACGCCGCACTTGCTCATGCCGGTCTGCTCGAACCGGCGCGGGCCTGAGGCAGGGCGGCACCTGAGTCCATGAACGAGCGATTGCAGGCTCGCAAGAGCGTGGCGCAGAACCGACGCGCGTTCCACGATTACACCATCGAGGATCGGGTCGAAGCCGGCATCGTGCTCACCGGCACCGAGGTCAAGTCGCTGCGCGAAGGCCGCGCCACGATCAACGAGGCGCATGCCGGCGAGATGCAGGGTGAGCTTTGGCTCTTCAATGCGAACATACCCGAGTATCGTGGTGGCAACCGCTTCAACCACGAGCCGAAGCGCCCGCGCAAACTCTTGCTGAAAAAGCGTGAGATCGGCCGGCTGATGGGCGCCGTGCAACGCAAGGGCATGACACTTGTGCCACTCTCCCTCTATTTCTCGAAGCGCGGCTTCGCCAAGGTCGAGGTCGGCCTCGCTCGCGGCAAGAAAGAGTACGACAAGCGGCAAGCGCTCAAGGATCGCGACTGGTCGCGCGAGAAGCAGCG
>DAIRDJ010000238.1:0-5402 GCA_036796215.1 Geminicoccaceae bacterium | reverse complement strand
GATGCCGAGGACAAAGCCGCCGCCTGACCCCGTACACCAAGATTGACCGTAGCTCGGGCGGGCTCGCGTGGGGTGGGCCGGCAGGCTGCCATGGGGACCCCGACGATGCGCGGATCGGCCCCGCCGCGGCCTCCTGGCCGCGTTCGCTTCGGGAGTCGGATGATCCGTCTCCTGACGGATCATGGCCGAAAGCCATAGCTCGCCTCGGAGAAGGTCGGGTCCCAGGTCGCCTGAAGCACCTGCGGTACCGCCTGCTGGATGAAGCGGTCGAGCACCCCCAGTGGGGCTGCGGCGTCACCGACGCGGCAAACCGCACGCTGCGTCGCAACCGCCTGATCGGACCTGCCTGAGGCGCCCGGTCAGGCGGCCTGGCGGCTGGGTGGGCGGCGGCGGAAGCTGATGGCTTCGGCGACGTGGATCTTCTTGATCAGCGTCGAGGCTTCGAGATCGGCCAGCGTGCGGGCGACACGGAGCATCCGATAGTAGCCGCGGGCCGAGAAGCGCAGGCGCTCCATGGCACGGGTGAGCAGCTCGCTCGCCGCAGGCTCGGTCTCGCAGACCCGGTCGAGGAGCTCGCCCTCGAGCACGGCGTTGAGCAGCGGGCCCTGAACCCCCAGGGCCTCGAGCCGTGCCGTCTGGATGTCCTGGGCCGCGGCGACGCGGGCCGCCACCTCGGCCGAGCCTTCGCCGGGCACCGGCAGGGTCAGGTCCTGGGGGTTCAAGGCTGCCACCTCGACATGCAGGTCGATGCGGTCGAAAAGGGGCCCGGAAATGCGTTTCTGGTAGTCTTCCGCACAGCGTGGGGCCTTGGCACAGGCGAGGTTGGCGTCGTCGAGATAGCCGCAGCGGCAAGGGTTCATCGCGGCCACCAGCTGGAAGCGCGCCGGATATGTCACGTGGTGATTGGCACGGGCCACGGTGACCGTGCCTGCCTCCAGCGGCTGGCGCAGCGATTCCAGCACCTGCCGGCCGAACTCCGGCAGTTCGTCCAGGAAGAGCACGCCCCGGTGTGCGAGCGAGATCTCGCCGGGCCGGGCATCACGGCCGCCGCCTACCATGGCGGCCATCGAGGCGGCGTGGTGCGGGGCGCGGAACGGTCGGCCCTCGGGCAGGCGGCCCGCCTCGAGCCTGCCGCCGACGCTCCGGATCAGGCCGAGCTCCAGGATCTCGTGGCTGGTCAAGGGCGGCAGGAGGCCGACGAGCCGGCTCGCCAGCATCGACTTGCCGGCGCCCGGCGGGCCGATCAGGAGGAGATTGTGGCCGCCGGCCGCTGCCACCTCGAGCGCCCGCTTGGCGGTCTCCTGGCCCTTGACGTCCTTGAGGTCGGGATAGACCGGCGGCTCGAGCGGCCCGGCGGGGTCGGGTTGCGGCAGGATCGCATCGCCGCGGCAGTGACCAACGAGAGTGTAGAGATCCGGGGCCGCCACGATCTCGACCGTGTCGCCGAGCCAGGCCGCCTCTCCGCCCGACGCCTGCGGGCAGACGATGCCGTGCTGCCGTTCGGCGGCCGCCAGGGTCGCGGCCAGTACCCCGGCCACGGGCCTGAGACTGCCGTCGAGGCCGAGCTCGCCCAGCACGATCTTGCCGTCGACCGCATCGCGCGGGACCAGGCCCATGACGATGAGCAGGCCCAAGGCGATCGGCAGGTCGAAATGGCTGCCTTCCTTGACGAGGTCGCCCGGCGCCAGATTGACCGTGATCCGCCGCGCCGGCAGAGCGAGGCTCATCGACGCGAGTGCGGCACGGATGCGATCGCGGCTCTCGGCCACCGCCTTGTCGGCGAGGCCGACGATCGAGAACGAGGGCAGGCCACCGCCGAGCTGGACCTCGACGTCGACCGGGGCGGCTTCCAGCCCGACGAAGGCCACGGTCTCGATCCGGGCAATGGTGGGCGCCTGGGTATGATTGGCCAAGTCGGTCCGATCGGCAGTAGATTATGTCTGATGTAAATAGGGTAAGGGTTGATAATCGTGCAAGTCCATCGCGTTTTTTGTGTCGGTGCCAGGGTCAGCCGGCAGGATCGCCCGCCGTTACGCGACGGCAGCGGCTGTGCTATGCTTTCGGCCGGACGAGGAGAGGCAGCATGGGTGAACTCGCCATCAGTCGGATGACCGTCGACCAGTTCCTCGCCTGGGAGGACGGCACGGATGCGCGCTACGAACTGGTCGACGGCCAACCCGTAGCGATGGCTTCGGGAACGCCGGAGCACGGTGAGCTGATTGCCCGGGGATCGCGTCTCGTCGGCAGCCGTCTTCGGGACCCGTGCCGCGTGGTCAACGCTACGGCAATTCGCCGCGTCCAGGACCACTGGCGCAGCTATGTGCCAGACGTGCTCGTCACCTGCGAACCGCGTCAGCAAGGGACAAAGGCGATCGAGGCGCCCCGTCTGATCGTCGAGGTGCTCTCACCCTCGACCGCGTCCAACGACCATGGCGACAAGTTCGACTTCTACCGCGCCATCCCGTCGGTCGAGGAGATCCTGTTCGTCGCCTCGACCACCCGACGAATCGAGGTCTGGCGCCGCGAGGATGGCGAGTGGCGGGCGCAGCTCCTGGGCAGCGGGGCGATGCTGACGCTCGCCGCCTGCGAAGCACCCATCCCGGTCAACGAGGTCTACGGCAACGTCGTCGACTGACGCCGGCTCAGATGTAGCCTTCCTCGATCAGCGCCTGGGCGATCTGGACGGTGTTGAGTGCTGCCCCCTTGCGCAGATTGTCCGCCACCACCCACATCGCGAGGCCGTGCGGCACCGTCGGGTCCCGGCGGATGCGGGAGACGAAGGTGGCATGATCGCCGACACAGTCGATCTGCGTCGCGTACCCGTCGTCCTCGGGCCGATCGACGACCAGCACGCCGCTGAACTCGTGCAGGGCCGCCCGCGCGTCTTCCGGATCGAGCGGTTCCTCGAACTCGACGTTGAGGGCGAGCGCATGGCCGACGAAGACCGGGACCCGCACACAGGTGGCGGCGACCTCGATCGCGGGATCGAGGATCTTCTTGGTCTCGACCACCATCTTCCACTCCTCCTTGGTCGAACCGTCGTCGAGAAAGACGTCGATCCGCGGGATGCAGTTGAAGGCGATCTGCTTGGTGAAGACCTGCGGCTCCTTCTTGTCGTTCATGTAGATCGCCTTGGTCTGCTCGAAGAGCTCGTCCATGGCTTCCTGCCCCGCACCGCTCACCGACTGATAGGTCGCGACCACCACCCGGCGGATCCGGGCCATGTCGTGCAAGGGCTTGAGCGCCATGACCATCTGAATGGTGGAGCAGTTGGGGTTGGCGATGATGTTTCGGGTCCTGAAGCCCTCGAGCGCCTCCGGGTTGACCTCGGGCACGACCAGCGGGACGTCCGGGTCCATGCGGAACTGGGAGGTGTTGTCGATGACGATACAGCCGGCAGCGGCAGCCCGCGGCGCCTGGACGGCCGAGATCGACGCACCCGGCGAGAACAGGCCGAGATCGACGCCCTCGAAGTCGAAGGTGGCGAGGTCCTTGACCTTCAGGCGCCTGTCGTCGCCATACGAGACCTCTTTGCCGACCGAGCGCTCGGAGGCGAGCGGGATCACCTCGTCGGCTGGAAAGCGCAGCTCCTCGAGGATGTTCAGAATTTCCTGGCCGACGGCACCCGTGGCACCAGCGACCGCAACGCGATAGCCCATTTCAAGGCTCCTGAAGGTTAGCCGAGCGAGGCGTCGAGCGTGTCGAGCACGGCCTTGCCGATCGCCGTGGTCGAGACCTCGCGCATGCCCGGCTGCATGATGTCGGGTGTCCGATAGCCCTGGTCGAGGATCTGGGCGATCGCCTTTTCCAGCCGATCCGCCTCGTCACCCAGGTCGAACGAATAGCGCAGCGTCATGGCGAAGCTGAGCAGCATGGCGAGCGGATTGGCCTTGCCCTGCCCCGCGATATCGGGTGCCGAGCCGTGCACCGGCTCGTAGAGCGCCTTTCGCCGTCCGACCTGATCGGGTGCGCCGAGTGACGCCGAAGGCAGCATGCCGAGCGAGCCCGTCAGCATCGCTGCCGCATCTGACAAGAGATCCCCGAACAGGTTGTCGGTGACGATCACATCGAACTGCTTCGGCCGCCGGACGAGCTGCATTGCACAGTTGTCGGCGTACATGTGGTGCAGCTCGACGTCCTGGAACGCTTCGGCGTGCAACCTCGTCACCTCCTCGCGCCAGAGCACGCCCGTGTGCATCACGTTGGCCTTCTCGACCGAGGTCACGTGGTTGCGGCGCTTTCTTGCGAGCTCGAAGCCCACCGCCGCTATTCGTCGGATCTCGGGCGTGGTGTAGACCTGGGTATCCACCGCGCGTTTGGTGCCATCGGGCAGCGTCTCGATGCCGCGCGGCTCGCCGAAATAGACCCCACCCGTGAGCTCGCGCAGGATCAGGATGTCGAGCCCCTCGACCAGCTCCTTCTTGAGCGAGCTCGCCTCGGCCAGGGCCGGAAAGACCATCGCCGGCCGCAAATTGGCGAAAAGCTCGAGCTCCTTTCGGAGCTTCAAGAGCCCCTGCTCGGGCTTCAAATGGAACGGGTTGGCGTCGTATCGCGGCCCGCCCACCGCACCGAACACTACGGCATCGGCAGCCTTGGCGAGCCCGAGCGTGCTCGTGGCCAATGGCACACCGTGCGCATCGAGCGCCGCACCACCGACGAGGTCACGCTCGCACTCTAACTTCAGCCCCTGCCGGTCGCCGAGCCAGCCGATCACCCGCTCGACCTCGCCCATCACCTCAAGGCCGATGCCGTCACCGGGCAAAAGCAGCAGATTGCCGACCTGATTCATCGAAAAACGCCCATGTCGAATAAAGGAAAGGTCAGGCAGCGGTGCCCGCGTAAAGCCAGGGCTCGCCGGCCTTCTGCGTCGCCTCGAAGCGGTCGATCGCCCTGGCCTTGACCATGGTGAGGCCGATATCATCGAGCCCGTTCAGGAGACAGTGCCTGCTGAACGCATCCACCTCGAAAGGCACGGGCTCGTTGCCGGTGGGGCGCGTGATCGTCTGCGTCTCGAGGTCGACGGTGAACGGCCGTCCTTGGGCGTTCTCCGCCTCCTTCAACAGGATCTCCACCGTCTCCTTCGGCAGCACGATCGGCAGAATGCCGTTCTTGAAGCAGTTGTTGAAAAAGATGTCGGCGAACGACGGGGCGATCACGCAGCGGATCCCGAAATCGAGCAACGCCCAGGGCGCATGCTCACGGCTCGACCCGCAGCCGAAATTGTCGAGCGTGATCAGAATCTCGGCCCGGCGATAAGCCGGCTTGTTCAAGACAAACGCCGGCTTCTCCTTGCCATCGAGATCATAGCGCATCTCGTCGAACAGGTTCTTGCCGAGCCCCGTCCGCTTGATCGTCTTCAGGAACTGCTTGGGGATGATCATGTCGGTGTCGACATTGATCAT
>DAIRDJ010000237.1:0-5419 GCA_036796215.1 Geminicoccaceae bacterium | reverse complement strand
CCATCGTCCCACCACTACCAGCACCCCGAAAATCGATTCATTTTCAGGCTCTCAGTCGTCGAGGGTCTCTTTGATGAGCCGCCAGCGCCAGCGGACGAGGCTGTAGGGGACGAGCGCCATGCCGGCGACGATGATGCCGGCGACCGCGACGGTGGTGGGTGGCACCCGGGCACCGGCAGCGATCGCCGGCAGCAGGCTGTAGGCGACGAGGCCGAGCCCGGCAGCACCGCCGAGGGCCGCCGCGAGCCGGCCGAACAGGCGGTAGCGGCGATAGAGGAGGTAGGCGGTGCGCGGTCGCTTCCGGCGCTCGGTAATCCGTCTCGGCGATCCCGCGTGATCATCATCGGCCTTCATCGGCGAGATGCTGCCAGTCATTCCGGCACTCCTGACGCACTCTAACGTATCTGGCTACAGCATTTCTGTTGCAGCTGTGTGCGTGTCGGCGTGTCGCCGTCAGACCCGGACCAGTGGCAGATGGCGTCTTTCGGTCGCGAGCTTCTTCGCCTCCTCGGCGGGGATGGGGCGGCTGAAGAGATAGCCCTGCAGCTCGTCGCAGCCACAGCCTCTCAGGATGTCGTACTGGTCGTGGGATTCCACGCCCTCGGCGATCACCTTGAGGCCCAGTGCCGAGCCGAAGGCGATGATGGCACGCGCGATCGCCGCACTCGATTCGTTGTGGGCGATGTCGCGGACGAAGGACCGGTCGACCTTGAGCGAGCGGATCGGAAAGCGCTTGAGATAGGAGAGCGACGAATAGCCCGTGCCGAAGTCGTCGACCGCGAGGTTGATGCCGAGCGCGTGCAGGTCCCCCAGGCGCTTGGCGGCATCGACCACGTCCTCCATGATGACACTCTCGGTGAGCTCGAGCTCCAGGAGATGCGGCGGGAAGCCCGTCTCCTCGAGGACCCGGCGCACGCTCGGCACGAGGTTCGGATCGTTGTATTGGCGGCCGGAGATGTTGAGGGCCAGGCGCAGCGGGGCGACACCGGCGTCGAGCCAGCGTACCAGCTCGCCGCAGGCAGTCCGCATCACCCATTCGCCGATCGGAACGATCGCCCCAGTCTCCTCGGCCAGGGGGATGAACTCGGCCGGTGGCACCATGCCAAGCTCTGGATGGCGCCAGCGGATCAAGGCCTCCATGCCGACGATGCGTGACGAAGCGAAGCTGATTTGCGGCTGGTAGAGCAGCAGGAACTCGTCGCGCTCGATCGCCTCGAGCAGTTGCTGCTCCAGCAGCAGTCGGTCACATGACGCCGTGTTCATCGCGGCACTGTAGAACTGGTAGGCCGGCCCCTGTCCCTTGGTCACGCGCTCGAGGGCGGCCTCGGCATGCGCGAGCAGCGCCTCGGCCGTCGCGCCGTCATCGGGAAAGACGGCGATTCCGACCTGGCCCCTCGTGCCGACCTCGCGCTCGGCAGTGGCGATCGGCGCCCGCAGCTGCTCGAGCAGGAGCTGGGCAATTCGGGCAGCATCGTCGAAGCCGGCGAGGTTGCCAGTGACCACCGCAAAGCGGGCGTCACCCAGATGGGCTGCCGTATCGAGTTCGCCGATCGCCGCCGAGAGGCGTCCAGCCAGAGCCTCGAGCAGCGCATCGGCTGCGGCCCTGCCGAAGGAGCGCTCGACGAGTGCGAGACGGTCGATCTCGAGCACCAGGACGGCCGCGAGGTCGCCATTGGCAGCCGTTCGGGCGATCGTCTGGCGCAGCCGATCGAGGCACAAGAATCGATTCGGCAGGCCGGTGACGGGGTCGAAGTAGAGCGCATCGCGCAACCGGCTGTCAGGCGAGTTTTCATTGGCCAGGATTGCTCTTGGCGGGCCCGAGGCCATGCCACTCAACACCGGGTCTAGCGTCACCAAGATCAGGCGGTCGCAAGCAAGATCGAGCGGCCGCAGTGCCACCGCCAGCGGTAGGCCTGTGGTGGCATCCTCCCGACCATTGATGCTGGAGGAGGCCTCGCCATTGCCTTCTGGGTCGAGGAGATCGTTGACCAGTTTCCCGAACGACGCATCGGCGATGGTCTCGTCGGTCAATAGCAATGGCCAGGCCGGCTCGAGGTAGAGTTTTGACGCGATCCGGCCGAGCCGCTGCGCCGCTTTCTCGCCCGCGGCGCGGATCCGCCCCTGACGATTGAGAAGCAGCGCCGCGACACCCAATGCCTCGAGCACCTGGACGATCCCATCGAGACCGACGCCATCGCTTTGCTCGGCCGTCTCGCCTGTGGTCGAGGCAGCGGCAATCCGAGCGGTGTCAGCCGCCACGGTATCGCCGCCGAACTGCGCCCAGCCGACGAGGCCGATGACCTCTCCGGTGCCTGGATGGCGGATCGGCAAGGCGGTGTCGACGAGCGTCACCTTCCGACCAGCGGGCAGCTCCAGTTCATAGGCGAACGTCTGTGGTTTGCCGGCCAAGAGCTTGAGATGGCGGGAGCGCAGGGTCCGGTGACTGGCGTGTATAGCGTGGCGTAGCCAGCCGTCACTTGCCGGACCCAGACCGAGCAGCGTGCGATAGTCCGGCGCACTCGCCCCAATGTGCCAGGCGCCGTCCGGTGCCAACCCGGCAGTGTAGCGAAAGCCCAGCGTCGGTATCGCCACGCTGTCCTCACCCGGCCAGCTGGCGGCGAGACGCTCCGGCTCCGCTACGGGCTCGAGCGTCAGGAGATAGTTGGCGCCGAGCCCGGCACCCCGAGCCCGCCAGAGGACCGGGCCATCGAGATCGAGTGCCAGCTCCAGATCCAATCGAGAGCCGGCAGCGACCGCCTCGCATAGTCTGCGAGCCTGTCCGGCATCGACCAGAGCGTCAAAGAGTTGATCAAGCCCCGCGGGTGCCTTGGTCGGCGCTGCCGTTGCGTCGCGGCCACCAACCAGGATCTGCCCATAGGGCTGCCACAGTGCCTGCCAGGCGGCGTTGGCCGCCTTCACGATCGGCCGATCGGTGCCTGAGCCCGTCAGCAGAGCCGCCGCGAGCGGCAACGCGTCCAGGAAGGCCTCAGGCGGCAGTGTGTTTTGGTCAGACGACACTCGATGGTCCGGATGACATCCGAGCCGCTCGCCGGCGGCTGGCGGATCACACCGCGACGCGGCTACTTTTGCGTGAAAATCACTGCCTTATGTTAGCTTTAGACGCAATATGCACGGCCTGGAGTTCGGAGTGGATCCGCGCGACGTCGCGTCTTTGCAACGGTCGCCCCGCAAGGCAGCGATCGGCAGAGTGCCACTCGTCAAGCGTCGCGCGCGGCGTCAAGCGCTCTCGGGATGCCAGGCAAGAGATCCGTCGCGAGCATCGGCGTCGGACAATCACGGGCGGCTCGCCCATGCAGCCAGGCAGCAGCGGCGGCCGCATCGAAGGGCTCGAGCCCTTGCGCGACGAGGCCCAGGACAATCCCGGCAAGGACATCGCCGGTGCCGGCGGTCGCAAGGCGTCCTGGTGCACGCGGGTTGAGCCGGGCCCGGCCGTCCGGGGCGGCGATCACCGTATCGGCACCCTTTAGCAGCACGGTGCAGCCGAGCGTCTGTGCTGCTGTACGCGCCCGGGCCAGGCGATCACCGGTCGCAGCCGACAACCGCGCGAACTCGCCGTCGTGCGGCGTGAGCACGGTGGTGGCCGGCAGGCGGGATGGAGCCTCGCCGCTGTCTCGAGCCTGCCTGCCGAGCACAGTGAGCGCGTCGGCATCGAGCACCAGAGGGCAATCCGCAACAAGCAGGCGATCGAGCAGGGCCTCGGTCCGCTGGCCGAGCCCGGCGGCGGGGCCAAGCAGAATGGCGTCGAAGCGGCGCTCGGCGAGCAGCCGATCGAGATCCCGAGGCGCATCGAGGGCACGTGTCATCAGATTGGCCCCGTGCCCCGCATAGACCCCGAGAGCCTCGGTCGGTGCCGCGACGGTCACGAGTCCGGCGCCAACGCGGGCAGCCGCGAGTGCTGCCATGCTCGCGGCACCCGTGCTCGCAGCCCCGCCGCCGATCACCAGCGCATGGCCGAAGCTGTATTTGTGCGTCGCTGGCGTTCGCTCCCTGAGGCCGGTTCGCCACTCGGCCGGTGTGTTGACCCTGAGGCCCCCGTCGTGCGCGGCGACGACGGCCGCCGGAATGCCGATGTCGGCGCAGACAATCTCGCCCATGAAGCCCGTCGCGGGCTCCAGGAGATGGGCGGGCTTGGGCGCACAGAACGTGACGGTGAGCTGGGCGCGCGGCGTGCCGGGTGAGACAGCACCAGTGCTGCCGTCGACGCCGGACGGCACGTCGACGGCGACGATGTGGCGGCGATTGGCGGTCGCGCGCTCCACGCGTTGGGCCAACGCTGGTGCGAGAGGCCGATCGAGGCCGGCACCGAAAAGCGCGTCGACGACGAGATCACCCGTCAGGCTCGGCGCCTGCTCGAGCGGATGGATCGGCTCCGGCCAGCCGGCGGCGGCAAGGGCGGCATCGCCCTCGAGCCGCGCCGGATCGCCGAAAGCCGCAAGCTGCACGGGCCAACCCGCGGCGCGCAACCGCCGGGCGACGACACAGCCGTCACCACCGTTATTGCCGGGGCCGGCGAGGACGAGCACGCGACATGGCGGAAAACGGTCGACAATCGCCCGAACCAGCGCCCGGCCCGCAGCCTCCATGAGCACGATTCCGGGAATGCCACCGCGCATCGCCGCCTGATCGACCGCCGCCATGGCACGCGTCGTCAACACCGTACCGCTGAGCATCCTTGGTCACACCCTTGCGTATCGTTGCCGCCCCTTGGGCAGGAATGCGGGCCAGCCGTTAGGCAATTCTTAAGAGATCAGGGGCTACACCGAAAGCCACGAGGCGGAGGCCGCAGCTGGCGCGGCCGCTTCGCCGTCGCCACGACAGGGCTCGCTTAGCCATGGGAAGAGCCGCTTATGTCCAAGCTTGTCGATTTCGAGCGCCTCCGGTCGTTCACCGATGGTGATCGACGGCTGGAGGCCGAGCTCTTGACACTCTTCACGCAGACGGCCGAGCGCTATCTGGCAGGGCTGGCGGCCGCCGTCGATGATCCCTTGGCCTGGCGGTCCCTCGCACACAGCCTGAAGGGTGCTGCGGGCAATATCGGCGCGGTCGGGATGGCCGAGCTCTCGGCTGCGGCCGAGCGCACACCGCCCGATCGAGCCCAGCTGGAGGCGCTGCAAGCGAGCTTTGCCGCCACCTGGCGCGACTTCGAGCAGAACCATCAGCCGACCACCGTACCAACTGTGGGCTGGAAAGTTCAGCAGCAGCAGCAATAGCCGATCCCCGCGCGGCCTGCGGGCTGAGGCCACTCACCACCATCGAGAGCCGACAGCGGGGCGCCGTTGTCCTCCCTGAGAAGTCAAAAGTAAGTATCCCCCGGCAAAGCCCGGGGCTTTAATCACGAGCCGCTCAAAGCGGCGCTCCGGATCGCTTCGCGGCTCCGGTCGACGCGCCGCCCGAAGGC
>DAIRDJ010000236.1:0-5421 GCA_036796215.1 Geminicoccaceae bacterium | reverse complement strand
TCTCGACAACCATCTCACCAAACCTACCGGCATCAGCCGGTAGTCGTTTAGTTCCTCCTGAAAGCATACGTTGCCTAGCTGCCAAGTCGCGACCTCTATTAACTGCCTATTATTAGGTCCACCGACCGGCAGAAACCAACTCGTCGAGCACTTCAAGCAGAGATTGATGTAGCCTTAGCTTGATTGGTCCGCAATTGAAAGTATGATCATTATTTTTTTTATCAACTTATAGTTCATCGCAGCGAGTTTGCACGGAGCCGAAGGAGCCCTGCGAGACCATTTCGTCGACGCGCACTGAGGCGGCAACGGCGCTGCGGCGCTCTGCTACCATGCAAAAGCGCGCTGGCAGACCATCCACCGAACGGACAAGTGCAGGCTCGGCGCCACAACCCCGATCAATAAACCGCCCGGCCACCCGAGAGATCGAACACGGCACCCGTGCTGAAGCTGCAGGCTTCCGAGCAGAGCCAGAGCACCAGGGCCGCAACCTCCTCGGGCTCGCCCAGGCGGCCCATCGGGCTTTTGGCGATCATCGTCTGGACGTGCTCGGGCGTCATCTGGTCGAGGAGTGTCGTCCGGACCGCAGCTGGGGCCACGGCGTTGACCAGGACGCCCGTGCCGGCGAGTTCCTTGCCCAGCGACTTGGTCAGCGCCAGGACACCGGCCTTGGCGGCGCTGTAGGCCGCAGCGTTGGGCGTGCCCTCCTTGCCGGCGAGCGAGGCCACGTTGACCACCCTGCCCCAGCCATTGGCGACGAGTGCCGGCACCACCGCCTGACACGCGAGGAACGTGCCCGTGAGGTTGACCTCGACGAGCCGCCGCCACTCGACCTCGGGGTAGTCGAGGGTGGGGGCGGTAAGCCCGGCATAGCCGGCATTGTTGACGAGAATGTCGAGCCGCCCATGCCGATCCAGAAGTGCTGCCTTGGCCCGCTCGAGCCCGCTGCTGTCGGTGATGTCGACCACGGTTGCCGGCACGTCGCCGGACGGCTCCGGGGCGCTGTCCCAGACCGCGACCAGGGCCCCAGCCTGGCGCAGCGTGGCCGCGATCGCCGCCCCGATCCCGCGTGACCCGCCGGTCACCACGGCGACGCGACCGCCGAGGTCGAGCTGGTAAGCCGATGTCGTCGTCATGCTGCCTGTCAAAGCGGTTGGCTGGTGGGCTTGACCAGCATAGCGGGGATGTGGACGTGGGCGGGTTGCTCGAGGATGAAGACGACGCAGCGGGCGATGTCGTCGGGCGTTAGCGGCTCGCTGATCCCCTGTTGGTTGCGCGGATGTGCAGCTGCCGACAGGTGATCGAAAATCTCGGTGCTGGTGAGCCCGGGCTGGATGTTGGAGATGCGCACGTTGGTCTCTGCCAGCTCCATCCGCAGCGCCTGCGCCATGGCCTCGATCGCGTGCTTGGTCCCGGCATAGGCGCCGATCGTCGGGCGCACCCTGGTGCCGGCGATGCTCGAGGTGTTGACCAGATGGCCGCTGCCCTCTGCCTTGAAGTGCCGGAGCACCGTGTAGGCGACGCGAAACGCCGCCTCGACATTGACCCGAACCATGGCCGCCATGCGGTCCAGATCGATCTCGTCGATCGTCCCGAACTCGAGCAGCCCCGCATTGTTGCAGGCCACGTCGAGCCGGCCGAAGGCAGCCAGCGCCTCGTCGACCAGACGCTGCGGCAGGCCCGGGTCGGTGATGTCGCCGGCCACCACCCGAACCTCGCCGAGCTCAGACGCCAGCTGCGCCAAACGATCCTCCCGCCGGCCGGTGAGCACCAGCCGCATCCCCCGCGCCGCGAACGCCCGCGCCAAGGCCGCGCCGATTCCCGACGTGGCGCCGGTTATGATCGCGACCTGCCCCTCGAGCTCGGTCATGGCGCCACCTTCTCCCCGATCCTCATGCGCAAAATCCCGGTGGGGTCGAAGGGGAGGATCATCCTCCCCTTCCCTTTTCCTGCCTATCGCTTCAGCGTCTTCAAGGCACTCAGCGGCCCGTGCGGATGCTTCTCGTGCGGATAGGCCGGGTGGTGATGGTCGTGGTGATGATGATGCCCGTGACCATGGTCATGATGCTGATGGTCGTGATCGTGCGCGTGGACGAGGCGGCAGGCGCCGGTGCAGAAGGTGTCGCACAGAGCGCAGTCCTCGACCGACGAGCCCGGGGCCGACGCACCCTTGCCTTCGACGTGATGGTGGTGGCTCTCCTGCGGGGTGCCGACCTCGTGCTCGAAGCCCAGGACCTGGGCCCGATACTTGCAAAGACTGCAGTTCATCAGGTTCGAGCCGGTCAGGATCTCGCGTACCCGGTCGGCGAACGTGCCGATCACCAGCGGATGGTCATTCAGATACGGCGCCTCGACGAACTGTATCCCGGGATGACGGGAAGCCACCTCACGGGTGAAGCCGTAGATCCGGTCGATCAGGATGCCGGTGAAGAGGAAATAGGGGAAGACCACGACACGGCGGTAGCCGAGCTTCGCCACGTGCTCGAGGCAGGGCTCGACCAGGGGGAAGGTGACCCCCGAATAGCCGGTCTCGCACCAGCCGAAGCCCATCCCCTCCCAGAGCATCCGGGCGATCTTGGCGACATTGGAGTTCGCGTCGGGATCCGACGCCCCTCGGCCGATGACGACCAGACAGACCTCGTGGTTCGGCAACTCACCAAGCTCGGCATTGGCCCGGTCGAGCGCTTCCTGGATGCGCTCGCCCGCCGCCCGGATCATCTTCGCATCCACCGCGAGCTCGCGGCCGTAGTCGATGTGGATCCCGTGCTTGGCCTGGTAGGTGTTGAGGACCGACGGAATGTCGTTCTTGGCATGGCCTGCGGCGAACAACATGCCGGGCACGGCGAGGATGCGGGTGCAGCCCCGGGCCTTCAGCTTGTCGAGGCCGTCGCGGATCACCGGATTGGCGAATTCGAGATAGCCGTACTCGACCGGCCAGTCCGGGAAGTGCGCTCTCAGCGCCTCGGCCGCCCGGGCGAATTCCGCCACCGCGGCTCTCGACCGCGAGCCGTGGCCGCAGACCATGACCCCGATACGCTCGCTCATCTGCTGCTCCGATCTTGGCGTGCACGGCCTGCGGCATAGCGCTTGCATCGGCCGAGGCAAAGGTCCGCAATGCATAAGTGATCCGATGGTCGCAGGTTAACGGCGGTCGCCTCTGGCCGCACGCTCGGCTATGCACCAGGGCGAGACAAGCGGAACAGGCGGCATGGCACTCAAGACGCAGATCGTGGTCGTCAGTGGCGGGGCCTGCGGGTTGGAGCTGATCACCCGCCTCGCCCGCCGCTTCGACCAGAATCCGCGCTTCGATCTCATCCTGCTCGGGCGCAGCGGTACCCATGTCTGGCAGCGCCGGCTGCACGAGGTGGCGGCCGTCACCGAGGTCAGTCGCGGTGCCATGCATATCGATGCCGGCGAACGGGGTCCCGCCGGCCTCCTGGGCCGCCGGGATCGGCGGGCTCGAGACCAACCGGCTGAACCAGATCGTCCTCCGCCCGACCCTGCAGACGACGCGCGACGAGCGGATCTTCGCCCTCGGCGATTGCGCCAGCCTGACGCCCGAAGGGACGAAGCGGCCGATCCCGCCCCGCGCCCAGGCAGCACACCAGATGGCGGAAACCGTGGCCGCGGACCTCGAACGGCTGATCGAGGGCAAGCCGCTGCTGCCCTTCGTCTATCGCGACCGGGGCTCGCTCGTCTCGCTCAGCCGCTTCTCGACCGTCGGCAGCCTGATGGGCAATCTCGTCGGCGGCCGCATGGCGATCGAGGGGCGCCTCGCCCGCATGGTCTATATCTCGCTCTATCGCATACATCTTCTGGCGATCCACGGCTGGCGCAGTGGCCTCGCCATGATCGCCATCGGCCACGTCAACCAGGTCGTCCGACCCCGGCTCAAGCTGCATCGAGGCACCCGCCATGAGCAACGGCAGGCCGGATCCGAGGCGCTGGGCACCGGCGACCGCGCGCAACCGGGAGGCAATCCTGGCGGTGCTCCGTGAGGTGCTGCCGGCCGCGGGCCTCGTCCTCGAGATCGCCAGCGGCACGGGCGAGCACGCGGCCTTCATGACACCCAGACTGCCCGAGGGCATCGTCTGGCAGCCGTCGGACGCCGACAGCTCGGCACTGCCCGGCATCGACGCCCACGCCGCTTCGGCAGGCACCGACCGCATCGCCGCCGCGATCCTTTTGGATGCATCCGAAACGGTCTGGCCCGTTGCCAATGCCGATGCGGTCCTCGCCGCCAATCTCGTGCACATCGCCCCCTTCCGGGTGGCCGAAGGGCTGTTCGCCGGAGCCGGGCGGATTCTCGCCAGAGGCGGCCCGCTCGTCCTCTATGGCCCGTTCAAGCGACGCGGCCAACACACGGCACCAACCAACGCCGCCTTCGACCAGAGCCTGCGGGCCCAGGATCCGAGCTGGGGCGTACGCTGCCTGGACACCGAGCTCGAGCCCGTGGCGACCGCGGCCGGTCTCTTCCTCGACGGCGTGGTCCCGATGCCGGCCAACAATCTCTCCGTCATCTGGCGGCGGACATAACGGCGCCGCTGTCGAGGGCCTCGACGAGTGCCGCCCCCGTCATCAGATCGGCGTATTTTTGCCCCAGGTCGAAGAGGTTGGCCTCGTGCGGCCGCATTGCCCGGTCGCCGACGCAGTCGGTGAGCACAACCGGGCGGAAGTTCCAGCTCAGCGAATCGACCGCCGTGGCCCTGACCCAGCCGCTGGTGGTGCAGCCGGTAACGATGACCGAGTCGGCATCCCGCTGGACGAGCCAAGGCGCAAGATCAGTGGCAGAAAAGGCCGATGCCTTGGTCTTGCGAAGGACATGCTCGCCGGGCAACGGGGCGAGCTCGACGATCACGTGACTGGCGGGTGACGGCTCGGTGAGCTCGTGCGGCCGCAGCACCTTCAGGCACCAGAGGCTCGCATCCGAGCCATCCTCGGCATAGACGACACGCGTGAAGACGACGGCCAGCCGGTACCGACGGCAGGCCTCGAGAACCGGTCGCGTCGCCCGGCTCGCATCCCCGATGTTGCCGCCACCGAACATCAGGGGATCGGCAAAGCCGTTGGTGAAGTCGACAACAAGGAGCGCCGGGCGACAGCCGAGACCGAGCGTCTGGCCGAAGCCCTGCCGGGCGTAGATATCGTCGGTCATCGAAAGCTCTCCGCCGCGAGCGGTCGGGCTCAGAGCCTGTCCGAGACGTTTTGTAAGTATCCCCCGGCAAAGCCGGGAGCTCTAATTCTACTGTGCCATAAATTCTTGTAATGTGTCAAGAAGGCCTGCTAACGGGCTGATCGTGTTTAGCTATCAAAGCGATCTTGATGTCCGAACTCGATGAATACGATGCCTATATCGCCGAGCTGTCAACGGCGCTCGGCCATGCCGACCGCGAGGCGCCGTTTCGGGGCTACACGACGGGTTTG
>DAIRDJ010000235.1:0-5427 GCA_036796215.1 Geminicoccaceae bacterium | reverse complement strand
ATGATTTCGGTGGTGCCGTAGTGGTCGTTTTCGACGAGGTCGTGGAGGGTGGCGATTGGGCAGGCGAAGCGGTTGGGGTAGGCGGTGGCGCGGGTGGGGGTGGCGTTGAAGGTGGTGGCCAGGGTGTCTCGGATGGGTTCGGGGAGGTCGTGGCCATGATGACGGTGCCGTCGCCGGCGACGTCGATGCGGGCCTGGGCGAAGGCTGGAGCGGTCCTTGTCGGCTCGCGTCCGGCATCTCAGCCGGCGAGGGGCAGGGTGCGTTCGGTGCCGGTGGCGTCGACCAGGACGAAGTGGCCGCCGTCGGCGGCCTCGAGCTGGTTGTTGGCGTCGAGGAGTTCGATGCCGTAGACGGTGCCGTCGGCGGCGAGGTCGATGTTCATTTCGTCGGAGACGCGGACGGTCTCGACGGCTTCGGTCCTCTCGCCCAGGCGAATGTAGGCGATGTTGTGCTTCGGGTCGTAGGTGAGGCGCACGGGCTCTCTCCGGTTCAGAAGACCTCGACCAGGACGGTGATCACCATAATCCGCTCATCCTTCCCGCGCGTCTTACCTAAAGTTGCGAGGGGGCGCGGGGGAAATCATTTCCCCCGCTCTTTCCTCTCTTCCTCGCCTCGGCTATCGGCCTTTCACTGGTATCCCGAGTTGGGTCGCTGCTTGGCGCAGTGCGCCGTCCAGGGTTGCGAGTGGCAGGCGGCGGCGTTGGGCGAGCTCGAGGTAGGTGGCGTCGTAGATCGTGAGGTCGTGGGTGTCGGCGAGCGTCAGTGTTGCGGTCCAGGCGTGGGCTTCGCCGTCGCGGTCGATGTCGATCGGCAAAGCACCGAGCTCGCCGAGTGCGTTGTCGCGATAGGTGCGGTCGATGCGTCTGCGGCGGACGGCGCGTTGCAGGGCGTTGGCGATCTCGAGCTGCCAGAGCGGTGGCACGATGGCGCTGCTGGCGACCACCTCGTCCAGCACCGCGTCGGCAGCTTCTGTCGCTTCGTCGTCGATATACCAGGCGATTGTCATCGACGCGTCGAGGACGAGGCTCAAAGCCGCCCTTCCTCGATCAGTTCCTCGATGGTGACGTCGCCGAGCGTGACGCCCTTGCGCATGGCCCGGATGCGGGCGGCGGCAGCTGCGGCGGCCCGTCGATCGACAGCCTGGACGGGTGCCACCAGCCGCGCCACCGCCTTGCCATGGCGCGTGATGGTCACCTCCTCGCCCTGTTCGACGAGATCGAGCAAGGCGCCGAGCCTATTCTTGGCCTCGAAGGCCCCGATTTCCCGCATGCCGATCTCCAAACCAACTCCAGCCAGATTAAGCCAGTCCCCAGCGCCGATCAAGAATCCCCACCACCAAAATTTCGGGGGGGTGCGGGGGAAATCATTTCCCCCGCACTGCTTTCCTCTTCTCTGCCTACTCCACCGCGACTGCATCGGCCCAGGGATGGATGACTTCGGCGGTGCCGTAGTGGTCGTTTTCGACGAGGTCGTGGAGGGTGGCGACGGGGCAGGCGAAGCGGTTGGGGTAGGCGGTGGCGCGGGTCGGGGGGGCGTTGAAGGCGGTGGCCAGGGTGTCCTGGATGGCTTCGGGGAGGTCGCGGCTGACGGTTACGGTGCCGTCGCCGGCGACGTCGATGCGGGCTTGGGCGAAGGCTTCCTCGAGGGACATGTCGTAGTCGAGGATGAAGCTGAGGATTTGCAGGACGGCGGGCATGATCTCGTGACTGAGCCCTCACCTCCAAGCGTCCTCGACCCAAAGTAACGGTGGGGCCTGGGGAGGCGCTGCCTCCCCAGATTTCTTTTTTTCCTACAATGGTTTCGGTGCTTCTTTCCGCAGCAGTTCGGGCCATTGCCAGAGGACGAGGACGAGGGCGAGGAGGCCTTCGGTGGCGATGAGTTTCTGGGCGGTGGCGGCGCCGAGATATTCGGCCAGGAGGCCGGCGTGGAGGAAGCCGAAGGGGGCGGCACCGATGGCGACGGTGATCAGGCCCATGATGCGGGTGCGCATGGCGGGTGGGGAGGCTGCGATGGGCAGGCTGATTTGCATGGCGTTGAAGCCGGCCATGCCGAAGCCGGCGGCGAAAAGCGCGGTGGTGGCCAGCAGGGTGGAGGTGGCGAAGCCGAAGGTCAGGGTGCCGGCGAGGAAGACGAGGGCGCCCAGGCTGTAGAGGCGGGCGAAGATCGCCGGGTGGGCGTTGGCGATGATGAGGAAGGCGGCGATCAGGGCGCCGGTGGCTTCGGCGGCGATGACGAGGCCG
This sequence comes from Geminicoccaceae bacterium, assembly GCA_036796215.1. Taxonomy (GTDB): domain Bacteria; phylum Pseudomonadota; class Alphaproteobacteria; order Geminicoccales; family Geminicoccaceae; genus SLRI01. The sequence goes on along the minus strand of DAIRDJ010000235.1, from coordinate 3,187 downwards.
ATGGCGGCGGGGCCGAGGTTCTGGACGGTCTCGAGGATGACGGGGGCGAGGGAGATGTAGGGGAAGGCCCAGAAGTTGAAGACGAAGGTCACCATGATGGTGCCCATGAGCAGGCGGTGGCGGCGGACGTAGGTGACGGCATCGCCAAGCGCGCGGGTGAGGCGGGTCGGGGGTTGGCTCGGCAGGCCCGGGTCCGCGGTGTCGGGCTGGCGGGCAACGAGCCAGAGGCATAGGCCGTGGACGAGCATGCCGGTGGCGACGACGCCGATCACGCCCGTCGTGTCGAGCAGCAGGCCGCCCAGGACGGGGCCGAGGATGCGGGTGGCCTGGTTGGAGACGACCTCGAGGCCCATGCTGGCCTGGACGCGGGCGAGGCCGGCGGCTTCGGCGAGCGATGTCCTGCGGATCGGGGTTTCGAGGGTCCAGGCGAGGCCCGAGAGGAGGCTTGCCGTGAGCAGGTGCCAGAGCTGCAGGCTGCCGCTGGCGGCGACGAGGGTGAGGCAGGCGGCGATTGTTGTCAGCAGGCTGAAGGTGGCGATCAGCACGGTGCGCTTGGGCAGGTGTGCCACGAGGGCGGTGGTCAGAGCGCCGGCGAGGAGTGGGGCCATGCGGGCCGTGGTCATGGCGGCGACCCAGAAGGGCGAGCCGGTGAGCTCCAGGGCGAGCAGGGCGAAGGCGAGGATCTCGAGCCAGCGGACGATGTTGACGCCGACCCCGGCGAGCCAGAGGTCGCGGGCGGCGGGCTCGCGAATCGCGGCGAAGGGGTTTTGCATGCTCGGGTGCGGTGTCCCCTCGCGCGGCGCCGGTCGCTCCTGCCTGGTTCATCCTGCACCCGGCCGGCGCCGGGATCGGTGCGGCGTCAGCTGGGTGTCAGCCAGCCGCGCTCCTCGAGGGTGGGCTGCATCGCCTCGAAGATCTCATCAGCGGTGCGCTCGGCTGCCCCTTCGATGCCGGCCGTGCCGGTCGCCTCGCCGTAGGCCTGGATGCCGGAATTGACGATCAGGCCGAGGGGGTTGCCGCGGGCGGCGACGGCCAGCGGCACGAGAACACCGGGCACCTTGCCGCCGCCAGCCTGCAGCTGGCCGCTGCCGATCGGCTGCAGGCCCGTGGGTGTCATCTGGAACGCCTCGACGGCGGTGGTGAGGTCGGCATCGCCGGCGCCGAAGCCGACCACCACCCGTTGCGTGGCGCTGCCTTCGTCGATCGAGAGGAAGTAGCCGCGCAGCTCGACATCGCCCTCGGCGAGCGGGGGCTGGCCCGCGGCCCGGGCGGCGGGCAGGCCGACGCCTTGCAGCCTGGTGACGAGCGCCTCGGCGACGGCGGCCCCGATCTCGCGGGCGGTCGCTGCCTGTTCCTCGGTCAGCGGCGCCGGCTGCGCCTCGAGTTCCGAGTCGGCCGGCAGGTCGGCGGGGGTGGCGATGAAGTCGTGGACGACGATGCGGTCCGGGCGGGGCAACGGCTCGCCCTCGTAGACCTGGCGCTCGGTGACCTCGGTGCTGGCGCAGGCGGCGAGCAGGAACAGGGCTGCAACGAGCGCGACCGCGAGGCCTCGTGGTGTCGTGCACATGGTGACGGCGCTCCTGGCGTTTCTGGTGACGGGGCCGGCTGGCGCCCGTCCCTGCCGGCAATGGGATTACCGCCTGTCGGGTCGACCGCCCAGCCGGTTCTGGTGGTGGTGGCTGGCTCAGAGCATGCTGGGCAGGACACGGTCGGGGGGGCGGTGGCCGTCGGCGAAGGTCTTGATGTTGATGATCACCTTCTCGCCCATGTCCTGGCGGCCTTCGAGGGTGGCCGAGCCCATGTGCGGCAGGAGGACGACGTTGTCGAGGGCGAGGAGGCGCGGGTTGATCTGCGGCTCGTGCTCGAAGACGTCGAGACCCGCCCCGCCGAGCTCCCTGTTCTTGAGCATGCGGGTCAGCGCCGGCTCGTCGATCACCTCGCCGCGGCTGGTGTTGACGACGATGGCGTGCGGCCGCAGCAGCTTGAGCCGGCGGCCGGAGAGGAGGTGGAAGGTGGCCGGCGTATGCGGGCAGTTGACCGAGAGGATGTCGACCCGCGCCAGCATCTGGTCCAGGCTTTCCCAGTAGGTGGCCTCGAGCTCGGTCTCCAGCGTCTCGTGGACGCGTCGGCGGTTGTGGTAGTGGACGGCGAGGCCGAAGCCTTTGGCCCGCCGGGCGACAGCGGAGCCGATCCGGCCCATGCCGAGAATGCCGATGCGCTTGCCATGGATGCGGTGGCCGAGCATCGAGGTCGGCGACCAGCCGGTCCATTCGCCGGAGCGCGCCAGCCGCTCGCCTTCGACCAGTCGCCGGGCGACTGCGAGGATCAGCGCCATGGTCATGTCGGCGGTGTCCTCGGTGAGCACGCCCGGGGTGTTGGTCACGGTGATGCCGCGCTTGTAGGCGGCTTCGACGTCGATATTATCGACGCCGGTGCCGTAATTGGCGATCAGCTTCAGCTGCTCGCCGGCGCGGGCGAGCAGGGCCGAGTCGATGCGGTCGGTGACGGTGGGGACCAGGACCTCGCAGCCCTGCATGGCCTCGACCAGGGCTGCCCGGTCCATGGGCGCATCGTCGTGATTGAGCCTGGCGTCGAACAGCTCCATCATCCGGGTCTCTATGACGTCCGGGAGCTTGCGGGTGACGATCACCGAAGGACCTTTACGGGGCATTGTCGCTCATCTCCTGTCAGGCTATCCGAAATCGTCGATCCCGCCGCTCGAATGGCTTGCGGCGCTCGTAGCAGAAACTGCGACGGCTCACAAACCACGTCTTGACCGTTCGGGCATGCAGCCGGCTGCAGTTGTTCCAGCCTCGGCCAAGGGCTTAAGGGACGGCTTGGAGAAAGGGCTTTGAAGCTTGCGGTGACGCTTCCTATACAAGGGGACAGCTGAGCCTGTAGAGATCGTCCGCAGTCCTTCATCGTCTTTGAGGTGTCCGCCCTTGGTTCGTCGTTTTCTGCCGTCGCTGCTGCTTGCTGTCCTACTCGCGACGGGCCTGCCCTGGCCCGCCGTGGCGACGGCGCAGTCGAGCGGGCTGCCGCTGCCGCGCTTCGTGTCGCTTGCCTCCGACGAGATCAACGTGCGCACCGGCCCCGGGCAGATGCATCCGATTCGCTGGGTCTTCGCCCGGCGCGGCGTGCCGGTGCAGATCGTCGAGGAGGCGCAGGACTGGCGGCGGATCGTCGA
>DAIRDJ010000234.1:0-5452 GCA_036796215.1 Geminicoccaceae bacterium | reverse complement strand
CAGGCCCAGGACGACCGCTCCTACATCCTGACCACGGCCACCACCGGCGGCACCTACTACCCGGTCGGCGTCGCCATCGCGACCCTGGTCAAGGTCAAGCTGCAGGACGCCGAAGGTATCGACATGGCGGCCATCAGCTCGGCCGGCTCCGGCGAGAACATCGGCCTGATGCGCGACGGCCAGGCGCAGTTCGGCATCCTCCAGGGCCTGTTCGGCCGCTATGCCGCCAACGGCACAGGTCCCCTCGAGGCCGAGGGGCCGCAGGAGTGGCTGCGCTCGATCGGCATGCTCTGGCAGAACGTCGAGCACTTCATTGTCACCGACGCGTTCGCCGACACCGGCACCATCGACGACCTCGCCGGTCTTGCCGGCCAGCCTTTCTCGATCGGTGCGAGGAATTCCGGCACCGAGGGCTCCGGCCGCGAGATCCTGGCCGGCCTCGGCATCGACCCCGAGAGCATGGAACTGGTCTTTCAGGGTTACGGCCCCTCGGCCGAGGCCCTGCAGAACGGCACCATCGTCGGCGCCAACATGCCGGGCGGCGTGCCGGTCACCGGCGTCACCCAGGCCTTCGCCGCCCGTGACGATCTCAGGATCCTCGACTTCACGCCGGAGCAGGTCGAGCGGGCCAATGGCGAGGGGGCGCCGCTCTTCGTCCCCTACACCATCGAGGCCGGCAGCTACCCGAACCAGGGCGTGGACGTCGAGACCATCGCCCAGCCCAATTTCCTGGGTGTGCACGCCGATGTCGACGAGGAGGCGGTCTACCTCATCACCAAGACGATGTTCGAGAACCTGGCCTTCCTGCAGAACATCCATCCGGCGACCAACGAGATGTCGCTCGATGCGGCCCTGGGTGGCCTGCCGGCACCGCTCCATCCCGGCGCCGTTCGCTACTTCCAGGAGGCTGGCGTCGACATCCCGGAGCACCTGATGCCCAACTGATCCGACCTCGCGAGCCGCGGCGGGACCCACCCTGCCGCGGCGCTCTCGACCCCAGGAGGGCGGATGGCGCAACAGACCGACGACACCGGCGAGCTCACCATGCCGCACCGCGAGGGTGCCGGGCCGCTCTACGAAAAGCTCGTTCTGGCGCTCGGTGTCGTCGTCTCGCTCTTCCACATCTATGCCAACACACTGGCGCGTCTGGACGACCTGACCTTCACAGCACTGCACTGGGGCGGCTTCGCGCTGCTCTGTGCCTTGCTCTACCCGGCGTATGTCGGGGCCGGCCGCAAGACCCTTTGGGTCGACCTCGCACTCGGCCTCGTCGCCGTCGCCTGTGCCGTCTACGTCATCTTTGCGGCCGACCTGGTCTACAAGCGTGGGGTGCGGCTGGTCTGGCTCGACTACGTCGTGGCCCTCACCGCGATCGCCCTGGCCCTCGAGATGGCGAGGCGCACCGCCGGCTGGTTCATTCCGGTCCTCGCCGTCCTCTGCCTCTTCTACATGGCCGGCGGCGGCGCCTACGTTCCCGGCATGTTCCGCTTTCCGGGCCTCAGCCTCGAGACGACGCTGTTTCGCGCCTATTACGAACTGAACGGCATGTTCGGCTCGATCGCCCGGATCAGCGCCACCTTCGTCTTCATGTTCGTCCTCTTCGGTGCCTTCCTGGTCAGGAGCGGTGCCGGCGCCTTCGTCATCGACCTCGCCCGCGCCGTCGCCGGCCGGCTGGTCGGCGGCCCGGGCTTCGTTGCGGTCCTGGGCTCGGCCTTGACCGGCACGGTCACGGGCTCGGCCGTCGCCAACACCGTCTCGACGGGCGTGATCACCATCCCGCTGATGAAGAAGGCCGGCTTTCCGGCGAAGTTCGCCGCCGGCGTGGAGGCTTCGGCCTCGACCGGCGGCCAGCTGATGCCGCCGATCATGGGGGCCGGGGCCTTCGTCATGGCGACCTACACCCAGATCCCATACCTCACCATCGTCGCCGTCTCGGTGCTGCCGGCCATCCTCTACTTCTTCTCGGTTGCCGTCTGGATCCGGATCGAGGCCAAGAAGCGCGACATCACCGGCATCGACGAGGACACGCCTCGGTTTTTGGAGATCCTCAGGCGCGGCGGCATCAGCTTTCTGGTGCCGATGGCCGTGCTGATCGGCATGCTGATGGTGGGCTACACCCCGACCTACGCTGCCTCCTTCGCGATCCTCGCCGTCATCGTCTCGTCCTGGTTCTCGAAGACCCCGATGGGTCCCTTGGCCATCATCGACGCTTTGGCCCTGGGCGCCCGCAACATGGTGATGACCGCCATGCTCCTGGTCTCGGTCGGGCTCATCGTCATGGTCGTCGAGACCACCGGGATCGGCAACACGCTCTCGCTGATGCTCGCCGACTGGGCCGGCGGCAGCCTGATCATTGCACTGGTGCTGGTGGCCCTGGCCTCGCTGGTGCTGGGCATGGGCCTGCCCGTCACCGCCGCCTACATCGTGCTGGCCACGCTCTCCGCCCCCGCCCTCTTTCAACTCATGAACAACGCCGCGGTCATCGACATGATCGCCTCGGGCAACCTGCCGCAGGCAGCACACGCCGTCTTCATGCTCGCCGATCCCGAGGCCCTGGCCAAGCTGCAGGGCCCGATGTCCATGGCCGAGGCCGAGGCGCTCTATGCGCTCGTGCCGGCCGACTTCTCCTCGACGCTGTTCGACCAGGCCTTGAGCCCGGCGCTCCTGACGACGACGCTGCTCTCGGCGCACATGATCATCTTCTGGCTCAGCCAGGACAGCAACGTCACCCCGCCGGTCTGCCTCACCGCGTTTGCCGCCGCCGCCATCGCCAAGACCCCGCCCATGGCGACGGGCTTCACCGCCTGGCGCATCGCCAAGGGCCTCTACATCGTCCCCATCCTCTTCGCCTACACGCCCTATCTTTCCGGCGACTGGCTGATCGGCCTCGAGATCACCTTCTTCGCCGCCTTCGGCATCTACGCCCTGGCCGCGGGCTTCGAGGGCCACGCCGAGCACCCGATCCCGCACTGGCTCAGGCCCGTGATCTTCGCCATCGGCGCCTTCCTCATCTGGCCGACCGGCCGGCTCTCGCAGATCGTCGCGGTCGTGGCACTCGTCGCCGTCATGATCCTGGCCGCCACACTTGCACCCAAGCGCGAGTACGCCGCACCGGCGGAGACGCGGTAGGAAGAATGGCAGGGAGGATGATCCTCCCTGGCCGTCCTTCTTCTGTTCGGACGGAAAGAGGGTGTCGGGAGTCACATGCGCCACGTCCTGCAGGCTGCTGCACCGGGTTTAAGGCTACTGACCGGCGGGCGATCGAGGCCTTGCCTCTGCATGGCCTTGCGCTATCGTGACGCGCCGAGGGGCCACATCGAAGAACCGGGTGCCGTGCGTTTCGGCAGGGGCTGCCGTCGCGGCTGCATTAGCGAAGACGAGGCGGCGGCCGGCATCTCGCTGATGCGGGGCGGCGCCGCCCGTCATCTGATCGCGACGCTTTGGTCCAGTTGGAGCTGGGAATGACATGGCCTACCAAGATCGCTTTGCCGGCTATCCTCACCGGCCTCCTCATGGCGTCGGGCGGTAGTTCGGTGGCGAACGAGCCGAGCCTGCCCGAGGCGCCCGAGGTCGCTGTCTGCGGCCCCGAGGAGGCATCAATGTTCGAAAGTTGGGCCGGCTTCGCGGGTGCGGCCGACCCCGCGCGCGCAGCTGCCGTGCCCGGTGCCGAAGCGGTCTCGCATGTCTCCCGCGACGGTCGCACACTTCGGGGCTACCGCCTGCCGAGCCGTGCCGCGGACGGCAGCACGCGGCGCACCGTCCTGGTCGTCGGCGGCAACGCCATGCTCGCCGATCAGATCCTGGGCGAGCTCGCCATGCTCACCGAGGCCGGGCTCGAGGTCTTCGTCTTCGACTATCGCGGCTACGGCCAGTCGGAAGGCCGAGCCATGTTCCTGCCCATCATCGGCGACGCGCTGGAGCTGGCCCAACGCCTCGCACCGGAAGGCGGCGGCGAGGGCCAGGGGCCGCTCGCCTTCTACGGCATCTCGATGGGCGGGATCGTGCTGCCCAACGTGCTGCCGCATCTGGCCGACGCCGGCATCGCCCCGGAGCGCGTCGTCATCGACGGCTCGCGCGCCCGCGTCGCCGTCTTCGGTTGCCCGTCCAACCTGGATCCCGTCGACAGCCTGCCGGCCGACACCTCGGGCATCATGTTCGTCGGCGGCGGATTGGACGTGGTCGTGCCGCTATCCGAGTCCCGGGAGATGATCGAGGCGATCGAGGCCGGCGGCGGTACCACCATCGTCCGCGGCGACCTCGCCCACCCCTTCCAGGACCGCGACCCGGCGCTGCATCAGGAGCGCATGCGCCTGATAAGAGACTTCCTGGCGGGCTGATGCCAGCCGACTCGACATGACCGACTCCCCGAGTGAGACGGGTAAGGTAGAAAAGCAGGGAGGCACGCCTCCCTGCACCCACCGGGACGCGGCGTAGAGCTCGAACGGGGTTCTTGTGCGCTGTACCAAAAAATCATACTTCTGGCGCCATGAGCAGGGAGCATTGCCCATGAGCCGCAATACCTCGGTGACGCTCGGCGATCACTTCAACGACTTCGTGGAAGGTCAGGTCGCCGCGGGCCGCTTCAGCTCCACGAGCGAGGTCGTCCGCGCTGGCCTCCGCCTCCTCGAGGAGCACGAACTGAAGGTCCAGGCACTTCGGGACGCTCTCATCGAAGGCGAGGAAAGCGGTCCCGCCCGACCCTTCGACCGGGAGGCCTTCTTCCAGCGCATGCGCGATCGTGCCGGCATAGGTGAGTGACTACCGACTTCGCCCACGAGCCGAAGCCGACCTTGCCGACATCTGGCACGACACCGCCCACCGCTGGTCGATTCGGCAAGCCGACACCTGAATCGCGGGCATTCTAACGGCCTTGGCCGAGTTGGCGAGCAATCCGACCCGTGGTCGCCACACTGGCATTCGCCCGAACTATCGGAAATTCGCCGTTCAATCCCACTTCGTCTGCTACCGGGAAGCCTGCAAAGGGATCGACGTCGTCCGCATCCTCCACAAGCGGATGAACGTCGAAGCCCATCTCGGCAGCGAGCAGTGACTGGCGCTCATTGCGTAAGCTCGCGCAATAGGATGTCAGCTCGAGGGAGGCAGCGATTGCCGCACCTGGAGGGCGGCGACCCCGGTTGCCGACGGCCGAGAACCGAGAACCAGGTGTCAGGAGTCCCTCTCTACGAGCCATCCGCCCGGGCCTATCGCCTCTCGTCCGAGCTACCCGAAGCCCAAGCGCTTAGCCTGCGGGCGTAATCGCCACGCAGCTGACAGGACATGCAGCGCACGCGGGGAAAAGGTGGCAGGAGTCTTTTGGGAAAAGGTATCAGGAGTCTTTTGGAGTCTTTTTGCGCCGGAGCACCGAGACCACCGTCGGACACGGACGATCACCGAGGGGGCGCGGGTGCCGGGGGAAAGGGTGTCAGGAGTCTTTTGAGGGACGTGCCGGACG
>DAIRDJ010000233.1:0-5461 GCA_036796215.1 Geminicoccaceae bacterium | reverse complement strand
CCATCGCCCGAGTGAGCTGCACCACGCCGCCCTTGGCGGCACCGTAGGGGGCGGAATTGGCGAAGGCACGGACCGACTGCAGCGACGCGATGTTGAGTACCCGGCCCCAGCGCCGCTCGGTCATGCCGGGGGCGAGGTGCTGGAGGAGGAAGAAGGGGGTGCGGAGATGCAGCGCGATGTGCAGGTCGAACGCCTCGGGTGTGACCTCGGCATAGGGCTGGCGGAGGTTGATGCCGGTGGCGTTGACCAGGATGTCGATCGGCCCGCAGCCGGCGGCGAGGGTCACGGCGGCGGCGGGGTCGGCGAGGTCGAATGCATGGGCGTGGGCCGCGATCCCATCGGCTTCGAGCGTCCGGCAGGCTTCGGCCAGCCGCTCGGCACTCCTGGCCGCGAGGTGGACCTCGGCGCCCTGCAGGCCGAGGGCGCGGGCCATGGCGAGGCCGATGCCGGAATTGCCGCCGGTGACCAGCGCGCGCCGGCCGGAGAGGTCGAAGAGCCCGTCAAGTCGTGGCATCGGCCGTCTCCGTGGCTGCCTGCGCCAGTACGGCGGCGACCCGGTCGCAGTCTTCGGCAGTCAGGCCGAGCGGCAGGCGGATGTCGCAGAGGGTCGCCTGGATGGCGCGGGCGCGGGGCACCTGCGCCGCATCGACGCCGGCCCAGTGGGCGGGATTGCTGGTGTAGCCTTCGGCCTGCTCGGTGCCGAACCATTTGACATAGACGCCGGCTGTCCGGGCGGCGGCGAGGAAGGCCTGCATGCCGGCGCGGTCGCGGCCCGGCAGCCGGAACTGAATGGAGCTCTGCGCGTAGTGCTCTGCGGGCGGGCGATGCGGCAGGGCGAACTCGGGGTGGCGGCGCAAGCGCTCGGCGATGCGGTCGTGGCTCCGGTTCCAATCCTGGACGCGGGCCTCGAGCAGCGGCAGTTGCGGCAGGGCCAGGGCGGCGACCAGGGGCGTCATGCGCAGGCTGAAGTTCGCGCACGTGTCGCGCCAGCGGTTCATGACCTCGGGCGGCGGGACGGTGCCGTTCTGCGCATAGAGCATGTAGCTGCCGGAATGGAGGATGGCGCGGGCGGCGAGGTCGGCGTCGTCGGTGACGATCAGCCCGCCCTCGCCGGCATTGACGTGCTTGGCCGATTGCAGGCTGAAGCAGGCAGCAACGCCGAAGGCGCCGGCGGGCCTTCCAGCCCAGCTCGCCCCCAGCGCATGCGCGCAGTCCTCGATTAGGGTGATGCCCAGCTCGGCGCAGAGATCCGCGAGGGCTTCGAGATCACAGATATGGCCGCGCATGTGCGAGACGAGGAGGTGCTTGGCACCCGAGCTTTCGGCCTTCTGCCGGAGATCGGCCTGGTCGATGACCAGATCCTCGGTGATCTCGACCGGGACGGGCACGGCGCCGGCATGGGCGATCGCACCGGGCACGGGGCCGAGGGTGAAGGCGTTCATCAGGACGGGATCGCCCGGCCGGACGTCGGTGCCGATAAGGGCGAGGAACATCGCCGACCCGCAGGAATTGACCGCGACCGCATAGCGGCGGCCGATCAGGGCCGCGAATTCCCGCTCCAATGCGGCGACCATACTGCCTGTGCCGCCCGCCTCGCCGTAGCGGTGCAGCCGGCCCGAGCCGAGGAGCGCTGCTGCAGCCTCGCGTGCGGCGTCGGGGATCGGGGCGGGTTGCCCGAGATCGGGGAGCATCGGCTCAGGAGACCGATTCGACCGGCTTGCCCAGATCGAAATTGTGGCCGGGATAGTACTTGGCCATCCGCACGTCGGCGGTGCGGGCGTGTGCCTCCATGCCTTCCAGGCGCGAGATGCGCGCGGCGGGCAGGGCCAGCGCCTTGCAGGCTTCCTGGTCGGCGCGCTGCCAGGTGAGCGGCTTGAGGAACTTGTGGACGGAGAGCCCGGCCGAGTAGCGGGCGGCGTATTTGGTCGGCAGGATGTGGTTGGGGCCGGAGACCTTGTCGCCGAAGGCCACCGTCGTCTCCTCGCCGACGAAGAGCGAGCCGTAATTGGTGAGGCGATCCATCCACCAGTCGACGTCGGCGCAGTGCACCTCGAGGTGCTCGCTGGCGTATTTGTCGGAGATCTCGACCATCTCCTCGCGCGTGTCGCACAAGATCACCTCGCCGTAGTCGCGCCAGGCGGCGTCGGCGGCTTCGCGGGCGGGCTCCGGGAGATCGTCGACGAGCTCGGGCACGCGGGCCATGACTTTTTCCGCGAGCGCCCGGTCGGAGGTGAAGAGCCAGGCAGGCGACTCGTGGCCGTGCTCGGCCTGGCCCACGAGATCGACCGCGACGATCTCGGGATCGGCGGTGCCGTCGGCGAGGATGCCGATCTCCGAGGGGCCGGCGAAGACGTCGATGCCGACCTTGCCAAACAGCATCCGCTTGGCTTCGGCCACGAACTTGTTGCCGGGGCCGACGATGATGTCGGCGGGCTTGCCCGTGAACAGGCCGTACGCCATGGCGGCAATGGCCTGCACGCCGCCCAGCGTCATGACGATATCCGCCCCCGCCGCGTGCATGGCGTAGAGCACGTAAGGGTGCATCGCCCCGCCGCGATAGGGGGTGGAGCAGGCGACGACGGTCTTCACCCCGGCGGCCTTGGCGGTGGCGACGGACATGCAGGCCGAGGCGATATGCGCGTAGCGGCCGGTCGGCACGTAGCAGCCGGCGACGTTGCAGGGGACCCACTTCTGCCCGACGGTCAGGCCAGAAGGCATGACCATCGAGAAGTCGCGGACGGAGTCCTTCTGCGCCAGGGCGAAGGTGCGGATCTGCTCGACCGCAAACGCGATGTCCTCCTTGACCTGGGCCGCCACCTCGGCGGCCCGGGCCTGGCGCTCCTCTGGCGTCACGAGGATCGGGCCCATCCATTTGTCGAGGACCTCGGCATAGTGGCGTACCGCCGCCTCGCCTTCGGCCTCGATCCGGGCGAGCATCTCGGTGACCACGGCCTGCGCCTGGCCGGATTCGCTCTCCGGGGTCTTGGCCGCTTTCTTCAGGTAGGTGATTGCCATCGGGGCCTCGTCATGCATCGGTTCGCGGCCCGCCGCCGCGCCGGGCGGCGGCGGGTCCTGGCGGCTTACTCGTTGTTGGCGAACGCCCGGAGCTCGGGATCGTCCATGACTATCTGCATGAAGCGCGGGTCGACGAAGTCGGATGCTACCGGCGTCGTCTCGGTGGTGCCGACCGAGGTCATGAAGTCGCCGATGGCGGTCAGCCACTGATCCACCTGGCTGTCGCCGCCGGACCGGTCGAGCAGCTCGAGCTGCTCGTCGAGCGGGAAGGTCGGGCGGAGATCGAACTCGGCCTCGACCGCCGCGGGCGAAATCTCCACCCCGCCATCGGAGTAGAAATCGACCAGCATCTCGCGCGCTTCCTCGGGATTCTCCTTGGCCCAGACCACGCCGCGCAGGAAGACGGCGAGGAACTTGGCCACCATCTCGGGGCTTTCCTCGGCATAGCCCGGACGGACGACGAGAGCGCCCGGGACGATCGCCCCGGCATCCGCACCCGAGCACAAGTAGTCGGAATCGGCCCGCTCCTGCAGCGTGTAGGTGTTGGGCGCCCAGACCCCGGCTAGCTTGCCCTCATTCGCGATCACCGCGGTGATGATCTGGGCCTGGCCGAGATTGATGAACTCGACCTCGTCCTGGCCGACGCCGAACATCTCGAGGCAACGCTGCGTGGCGAAGTCGACGGTCGAGTTGGTGGTGAGCAGAATCCGCTCGCCCTTGATGCTCGAGGGATCGGCGCGAAAGCCCTCGATCGCGTCGTTCCTGGCCATCAGCGCGTTGCCGCGGCTCTCGTCGTTGGTGATGCCGACGGTGATCAGGCCGAAGCGGGCGGCGCCGAGGACGGCCGGCACCGAGCCCGTGCCGCCCACGTCCCAGTCGTTGGCCTGGGCCGCGGCGATCTGCGGCGCACCGGCGGGGAAGGTGGTGAAGCTGGGCTCGAGCCCGACCTCGGCCCACCAGCCCATCTCGGTCGCCAGATAGAACGGCAGGGCCCAATAGAGGGCAGGCTGGTAGCTGACATTGATCGGGGTCAGGTCCTGGGCCTGGGCGTGGCTGCCCATCGTCAAAACACTGACGAGGGCGATGGCCGTCAGGGGTGCTCGCATGTGTGGTCCTCCGCTGTGTCGTTCGTTTGGTGGGTGATGGTTCAGACTTCCTGGCTGGCTTTTTCCTCGCGCAGGCTGCGCCAGATGTGGGTGCGCAGATGCACGAAGCTTTCGAGGTCCATCACATCCTCGATCTTCTCGTGGCTGTCCCAGTCCTCGGCGTTGCGGATGCTGGCGATGTCCAGCACCTCCTTGATGCGGCCGGGAGCGCGGGTCATGATGACGACCCGATCGGCGAGATAAACCGCCTCCTCCACTGCATGGGTGATGAACAGGACGGTGCGCGGGTTCTTGCGCGCGAGCCGCACCAGCTCCTCCTGCATGACGACGCGGGTCTGCGCGTCGAGGGCCCCGAAGGGCTCGTCCATCAAGAGCACATCGGGATCGAGCACATAGGCGCGGGCGATGGCGACGCGCTGCTGCATGCCGCCCGAGAGCTGGTGGGGGAAGTGCTTGGCGTAGGGGGTGAGGTGCATCAGCTGGAGGATCGCGCCGATCCGCTCGGCCCGCTCGGCGCCGCGCAGACCGAGATTGCGCAGGCCGAGGTCGATGTTCTCATAGACCGATTTCCAGGGGAAGAGGGCGAATTGCTGGAAGACGACCGCGCGATCCGGGCCCGGCCGCTCGACCTTCGTGCCGTCGACGCTGACCGTGCCGCTGGTGGCGTTGTCGAACCCGGCCACCAGCCTGAGGCAGGTGGTCTTGCCGCAGCCCGACGGGCCGACGATGGCGACGAACTCCTTGTCGCCGATCTCGAGGTCGATGTTCTGCAGGGCCACGAAACCCGAGGTCTTCGAGCCGAAGACGCGGCCCACGTCGTCGAACCGGATCACACCCATCCTGGCTGGTCCTCCCCGCTGTTCATTGTTCCATGCCGCGCCGGCGCAGGATGATGCGCTCGACCTGGCGAATGACGGTATCCAGCGCCAGGCCCACCAGCCCGATCGCGATCATCCCGGACATCACCGTCGCGGTCGAGACGTTGGCCTGGCCCTGGACCATCATGTAGCCGACGCCGGCCGAGGCCACGATCAGCTCGGCCCCGACGAGCGACTGCCAGCCGAGGCCGGCCGAGACCCTGAGCCCCGAGACGATCGAGGGCACGGATGCCGGCAGCAGCACCTCGCGGATCACCCGAAAGGATGGCGTGCCCAGCATGTTCGCCGCCTCGATCAGGCGGGGGTCGACGAACTTGGCGCCACGATAGGCGTTGATCACGCAAGGCGGGAAGGCACCGGCGAAGATGATCATGATCGGCCCGCCGATGCCGGTGCCGAACCAGAGTGCGGCGAACGGCACCCAGGCGATGGGGGCGACGAAGCGCAGGCCGTCGAAGAGCG
>DAIRDJ010000232.1:0-5472 GCA_036796215.1 Geminicoccaceae bacterium | reverse complement strand
GGATCAGCGAGATCGTCGATCAGCCCAACTGGGTGGTCGGCTTCTACTTCCCGCGCCTGGTGCTCGAGTAGCGCACCGTTTCTGCCCGCATGCCGCTTCTGGAGATCGACGACCTCACCATCGCGTTTCAGGGCGAGGCCGGCGCCACACCCGTCGTCGAAGGGCTCGATCTCGGTCTCGACGAGGGCCGGGTGCTCGGCCTCGTCGGCGAGAGCGGCTGCGGCAAGAGTGTGACGGCGCGCAGCATCATGCGCCTTCTCGACACCCCACCCACGACCTATCCGAAAGGGGCCATCCGCTTTGCGGGCGAGGACCTGTTGCGCCTGACGGAGCCGGCGCTCGAGCGCCTGCGCGGCAACCGCATCGGCATGATCTTCCAGGAGCCGATGACCTCCTTGAATCCCACCTTCACCGTCGGCTGGCAGCTCGACGAGGTGCTCCGCCTGCACACCGACCTGGATCGCCGCACCAGGCACGCGCGCGCCCGCGAGCTCTTGGCCGAGGTCGGCATCGGTGCCGCGGACCGGAGGCTCGCCCAATACCCGCACGAGCTCTCGGGCGGGCTGCGCCAGCGGGTGATGATCGCCATGGCGATTGCCTGCAAGCCGCGCCTCCTGATCGCCGACGAGCCGACCACCGCCCTCGATGTGACCGTCCAGGCCCAGATCCTCGACCTTTTGCTCGAGCTACGCGACACCACCGGCATGGCGATCCTGCTGATCACCCACGATCTCGGCGTGGTCGCCGAGACCTGCGACGAGGTCGCGATCATGTATGCCGGGCGGATCGTCGAGCGGGCGGCGGCAGGCGCCCTCTTCGCGAGGCCCCGCCACCCCTATACCGCGGGCCTCCTGGCCTCGATCCCGCGCCTCGATTCCGCTTCGGGCCGGCTGCCGACCATCGCCGGCACGGTCCCGCCGCCGGGCTCGAGGCCAGAAGGCTGCGCCTTCGCCGAGCGCTGCCCGCGCCGGCTCCAGCGCTGCGTCGACCAGCTGCCGCCGCTCGCCGGCGACGCCGTGCATCAAGCCGCCTGCTGGAACCCGATGCCGTGAGCCCGCCGCTGCTCGAGGCCGAGGCACTCCAGGTCCACTTTCCCACCAAGGGTGGCGTCATCCGCGCCGTCGAGGAGGTCTCGCTCGAGCTCGAGCCCGGCGAGACGCTCGGCATCGTCGGTGAATCCGGCTGCGGCAAGTCGACCCTGGCCCGCGCACTTCTGCGCCTGGTCGAGCCCACCGCCGGCCGGGTCCGGCTCGAGGGCGAGGACATCACAGGCCTCGGTGCCCACGCGCTGCGCCGCCGCCGCCGCTTCATGCAGCTCGTCTTCCAGGATCCCTTCGCCTCGCTCGATCCCCGCTGCACCATCGCCGCCACGCTCGAGGAGCCGCTGCTCGTCCACGGCTTCGGCACGGCATCCGAGCGGCGGGCCCGGGTGGCCGAGCTCCTCGTCCAGGTCGGGCTCGAGCCCGCCGCCGGCAGCCGCTACCCGCACGAGTTCTCGGGCGGCCAGCGGCAGCGGATCGCGATCGCCAGGGCCATTGCGCTCAAGCCCAAACTGGTGATCGCCGACGAGCCGGTCTCGGCCCTCGACGTCTCGATCCAATCGCAGATCATCAATCTCCTCCTGGATCTGCGCGACGAGCTCGGCCTCGCCGTCGTCTTCATCAGCCACGACCTCGCCGTCGTCCGGCTGGTCAGCCAGCGGATCGCCGTCATGTATCTCGGCCGGATCGTCGAGACGGCCTCGAGCGAGGCCCTGTTCCAGGCGCCGCAGCACCCCTATACCCAGGCCCTCCTGGCGGCGATCCCGGAGCCGGTGCCGGGCCGCAAGCGCGACCGCCGGCAGGGCAAGCTGAAGGGCGAGATCCCGAGCCCCGAGCACCCACCCAGCGGCTGCGCCTTCCATCCCCGCTGCCCGCGCGCCAAGGAGCGCTGTGCCGAAGCGGTCCCGCCGCTCGCCGAGGTCAAGCCGGGCCACGCCGTCCGTTGCTACTATCCGGGGCCAGCCCACTGAGTGGGATGCAGCGCCGACCAGGTCGACGGCGGCTGCACCGCGATATGGACAATGTTCGGGCGCTCAAGCGCCGACCGACTTCAGCGTCGGGACGCGTTCTTCGGCGGCCAGCAGGGCCGCGAGCGCACGGGCTGCGGCATCGATGTCGTCGAGCACCGCCTGGCGTGCCGCAGCACCGTTCCCGGCGGCCAGGGCATCGCGCATGGCCTGATGGAACCGGTTGGCGGTGCTCCAGTTGCCGACCGCGTGCAGGAGGTCGAAATAGGGGCTGATCTGCAGCCAAAGGCCTTCGATCACGGCGAGCAGCGTCGCTGATTGCGACCGCTCGTAGATCAGAAAATGAAATTCACGGTTGGCCGGCACGAACTGCCGCCGGTCGCGGTGCTGTGCCGCCTTGGCCATCTGCTCGATCAGCTGCTGCAGCCGATCGAGGTCGGCGGCCGCGATGTGTGCTGCGGCCCATTCGGCGGCGAGGCCTTCGACCTCCTTGCGCACCCTCGTGAGATCGGCGAGCCGATCGGCGCTCAAGGGTGCTACCCCGACACTCCGCCCGGAGACCACGGTCAGCGCCTTGGCCGCGACCAGGCGATGCAGCGCCTCGCGCACCGGCATCGCACTGACGCCGAACGCATCGGCGAGGCTCTGGATGGTCACCGTCTGGCCGGGCTCGATCTCGCCATCGAGAATGAGATCCCTGATCTGCTGGTAGACCTGATCGGTGACGCTCGATTTGGCGACCGGGCGCACCGCGAGCTTCGTTTTCATCGCTCTGTCCAATCGCGGTCGACGATCCGCCGACCGCGACCTCGGCCGTTGCTGGCTGTTGCCCCCGCTGCTGATTTGTGATTTATGATCTATGATCAAAAAATGGTCAACGCAGCCAGAGTCATCGGGCGGCGGTGTTCACAAAGGGGAGGACCAGAAAATGACCAGGACGACACGTGGGCTGGCGGCGATGACCGCCATCGCCCTCATGACGGGCGTGGCCGGCCAGGCGCTCGGCCAGGAGAGGTTCAAGATCTTCCTGTCGATGAGCTATATCGGCAATGACTGGCAGGCCGAGGCCGCCAACATGGTCCAGGCCATGGCCGCCCACCCGGACTTCGCCGACAAGGTCGACCTCCAGGTCCAGGTCGCCGGTGCCAACGCCCAGCGGCAGATCCAGCAGATCAACTCGATGGTCCAGGCCGGGGCCGATGCCATCGTCACCTTCCCGATCTCGCCCACCGCCCTGAACCAGGTCGTGCGCACCGCCTGCGATCGCGGGGTCGTGGTCGTCGCCTACGACGCCGAGATCACCGAGGAATGCGCCTACAACGTCCATATCGACCAGCACGAGGCGGGCCGCATCCCGGCCGAGTGGCTGGTCGAGCAGCTGGGTGGCGAGGGCGACATCGTGGCGATCACCGGCGTGCCCGGCACCTCGGTCGACACGCAGCGGACCGAAGCCGCGATGGAAGTCTTCAACGCCCATCCCGGCATCAACGTCGTCGCCGAGGCAGTCGGCATGTGGAGCCAGGCGGTGGCCCGGACCGAGCTCTCGCGGATCATGGCGACCCGCAGCTGGGACGACATCGACGGGCTCTGGATGCAGGCCGGCTGCTTCACCGCCAATGCCATGCAGCTCGAAGCCGGCAAGACCGCCGAGGAGCTGCTGCCGTGTGCCGGCGAGGGCTCGAACGGTGGCCGCATCCAGATGCTGCCGATCGGCACCGAGGTCGAGGGTGCCGAATGCCCCTACTGCCCCTTGGGCGCACCGCGCATCTCCTACGCCTCACCACCCTATTCCGGCGGATTGGCGCTCAAGCTCGCGGTGCAGATCCTCGAAGGCCAGGAGGTCGAGCGGACCACCATCCTGCCCTTGCCGATCGTCACCAGCGACACGGTCAAGCTCTGCGAGACCGGCAGCTGGGAAGAGATGCGCGACGGCTGCAACGCCTTCCCGCCCGCCTTCGTCCCCAATCCCGGCTGGTTCGCCTCGATCTTCTCCGAGGCCACGCCGGAGCTCGGCATGCAGGCCGCCCTGGTCGGCCAGCCCGAGCGCAACTGACGCAGAGTTGCCCCCAGCGGGGGTGTGGGGAACGGGCCGAAGCGCCCGCCCCACACCGCCCCCCCCATCGCAACGCCCAACCCTGACCGGCCGGACCTCGAGCTGAACGGCCATCGCCCACGAGGAGCGGTCCGTCGATGACGCGCCCCGCAGCTATCGCCGTCAGCGGCATCGAGAAGGCCTTCGGTGCGACCATTGCCGCAGCCGGGGTCGACTTTTCGGTGCCGGCCGGCAATGTCCACGCACTCCTCGGCGAGAACGGGGCCGGCAAGTCGACCATCGTCAAGCTGCTCTCGGGCCTGATCCAGCCGGACGCCGGCGAGATCCGGCTCGACGGCGAGCGGGTCCGCCTCGGCGACCCGCGCGAGGCGCATCGCCACGGCGTGCAGACCGCGTTTCAGGAGATGACGCTGGTCCGCGATCTTTCCGTCCTCGACAACATGCTGCTGCCCTATGCGCCACGCGGCCTCTTCGGCATGATCCGCCGCCGCGAGGCGCGCCGTGCCGTCGAGGCACACCTGGCGGAACTGGAGCTCGAGGGCGTCGATCTCGATGCCGAGGTCGGCGAGCTCGACCTGGCGCAGCAGCAGAAGATCGAGATCGCCCGGGCGGTCTTCCGCAAGCCGCACATCCTGCTGCTCGACGAGCCGACCTCGAGCCTGTCGGGCCGCGACATCGACTGGCTCGGCCGGATCATGGCCCGGCTCAAGGCCGCGGGCGTCACCCAGCTCTTCATCTCGCACCGCCTGCCCGAGGTGCGCCGCTTCTGCGACACAGCGACCGTGCTGCGCAACGGCCTGACCATCGGCAGCCACCCGGTCGAGGCGGTCGACGACGACACCCTGATCCAGATGATCGTCGGCCGCTCGCTGGACCAGACCTATCCCGAACGGCCGGCCCAGCCGGCGACCGGCCCCGTGGTGCTCGCCGCCCGCGAGCTCCGGGTCGGCCATCGCCTCCAGAACGCCAGCTTCGAGCTGCATGGCGGCGAGATCCTCGGCGTCGCTGGCCTGCAGGGCATGGGCCAGCTCGACCTCTTTCTCGCCTGCTTCGGCATGGCCGATCTCGATCACGGCTGGCTCGAGGTCGACGGCAGGCAGACGGCCGTGCTCGGCCCCAAGGACGCGGTGCGCGCCGATATCGGCATCAGCCTGGTGCCCGAGGACCGCAAGACCGAGGCCCTCTTCTTGAAGCTCAACGGCCGACACAACGCCTCCCTGCCGGTGATCGAGCGGTTCACCCGGCTCGGCCTCGTCGACGGTGCCGCCGAGACCCGGGCGGTCCGCCAGGTCTTCGATCTCGTCCAGGTCGACCAGCGAGCCCTTTGGACGCCGGTGCGCGCCTTTTCCGGCGGCAACCAGCAGAAGATCGCGATCGCCAAGTGGCTGCTCGCCGAAAGCCGCGTGCTGCT
>DAIRDJ010000231.1:0-5484 GCA_036796215.1 Geminicoccaceae bacterium | reverse complement strand
AAGAAGCGGAGCAGCTTGACACCAACGACCCCAATCAGAGAGGGCTCTGAGGGCCTGTCAACGCGTCAGCGCTGCACGTTTTGCCAGTCCGGATGGATCCAGGGCTCGACCGTCTCGTCGGGTAGCGGCGGCAATCCCAGGATGTGATCGGCCGCCTTCTCGCCGACCATGATCGAGGGGGCGTTGAGGTTGCCGTTGGTGATCCGCGGGAAGATCGAGCTGTCGGCGACCCGGAGCGCCTCGGTGCCGATCACCCGGCAGGTCGGGTCGACGACGGCCAGCGGATCGCTTGTTGCCCCCATGCGGCAGGTGCCGCAGGGATGATAGGCGCTTTCCACAGTGGCCCGGACGAAATCGTCGAGGGCGTCGTCGGCCTGGATCGTTCCCGGCTGCAGCTCGTCGCCGGCGAAGGGTGCGAACGCGGGCTGGGCGATGAGCTCGCGGGTGAGGCGGATGCAGCGGCGAAAGTCGTCGAGATCCTCGGGCTCGCTTAGATAATTGAAGAGGATCGCAGGCGACACCTTCCGATCGGCCGAGCGAAGCGCCACCCGGCCCCGGCTCTTGGCGCGCATCGGCCCGACATGCGCCTGAAAGCCGTGCCCACCGGCTGCAGCCTTGCCGTCATAGCGGACGGCCAAAGGCAGGAAATGGTACTGGATGTCGGGGTAGGGGACACCGGCCTTCGAGCGGATGAAGGCGCAGGCCTCGAAATGGTTGGTCGCCCCCGGGCCCTGCTTGCTGAGCAGCCACCAAAGGCCGATCAGACCCTTCATCGGCAGGTTCCAGTAGCGATAGAGTGTGATCGGCTGCGTCGCCCGATACTGGATGTAGACCTCCAGATGGTCCTGCAGATTGCCCCCGACCCCCGGGCGATCGGCCAGCGGGGTGATGCCGAGATCCTGCAGTGCCGCCGCGGGCCCGATGCCGGAGAGCAGCAGCAGCTTCGGTGAGTTGATCGCACCCGCCGCCAGAACCACCTCGCGGTTCGCCCGAACGAGCGCGGTCCTGCCGTTGTACTCGACCTCGACGCCGATGGCGCGTTTGCCCTCGAACACCACGCGGCGGACCAGAGCCCGGCTGACGAGATCGATGTTGGCGCGCTGAAGTGCCGGGCGGAGATAGGCGTTGGCGGCGGACCAGCGGCGGCCGCCCCAGACCGTCATCTCCATCGGCCCGAAGCCTTCCTGCTGGCTGCCGTTATAGTCCGATGTAAGAGGATAGCCTGCCTGCCGTCCCGCCTCGATGAAGGCCTGATAGAGTGGGTTGGCGAGGGGCCCGCGGGTGATGTGCAAGGGCCCGGTCGTGCCGCGCCAGCCGGGCTCGCCCCCGTGGCTGGTCTCCAGCCGCTTGAAGTAGGGCAGCACATGGCGATAGCCCCAGCCCGTCGCCCCCGCCGCCTCCCAGCCGTCATAGTCCATGGCGTGGCCGCGGACATAGACCATCCCATTGATCGACGACGACCCGCCGATGACCTTGCCGCGCGGGCAATGCAGCCGCCGGCCGCCGAGACCGGGCTCGGGCTCGCTTTCGTAGCCCCAATCGTAGGTCGCCATGTTCATCGGGATCGATAAGGCAGCCGGCATCTGGATCAAGGGGCCGGCATCGCTGCCGCCATACTCGAGGATGAGGACAGTGCTCCGGCCATCCGCGGAAAGCCGGTAGGCCAGCGCACAGCCGGCACTGCCGGCCCCCACCACGATGAAGTCGACGGCCTCGGGCAACACCGCCATCAGGCGTGGTTTCCGCCCACCGGGATGACGTCGACCGCGACCTCGGGGTCGTGCAGCCCGCCGCCATAGACGATGCCGGCAATGGGGCTGACGTCGCTGTAGTCGCGACCCCAGGCGAGCGTCACGTGCTCGCGCATCGGCAAACAATTGTTCGTGGGGTCGAGCTCGACCCAGCCGGTGCGAGGGACGTAGACCGAGACCCAGGCGTGGCTCGCATCGGCACCCACGAGCTTCTCCTTGCCTTCGGGCGGATGGGTCAGGAGATAGCCCGACTGGTAGCGCGACGGCAGGCCGATCGAGCGCAGGCAGGCCAGCATCAGATGGCTGAAGTCCTGGCACACGCCGCGGCGCTTGGCGAAGACCTCGGCGACCGGTGTGGCGATCGTGGTGGCCGTGGGATCGAAGATGAAGTCCTCGAAGATCCGCTGGTTGAGCTCGATGGCACCTTCGAGGATCGGCCGGCCGGGGGTGAAGCTCGCCCTTGCATAATGCTCTAGCGCGTCGTCCGGCTCGATGAACGGCGAGGCGAAGGCAAAGCGGCTGGCATCCAGGGCCGGATCGTCGAGGGCCGCCATGCGCAATGCCGCGACATCCTCCCAGGGTGGGGTGGCGAGCGAATCGGGCAGGTCCCGGTGGGTCAGATGCACCCGGCTTTCCGCCTCGATCACCAGCTCGTCGTGGTTCTGGTCGAGGGTGATGGTCCGGGTCGGGTTGCCGAACGCGTCGGTGCCGCGATCGTCGAAGCCGGGCTCGGGATCGATCCGGATCGCGAACCACTCGACCCGCTGATGGGCCGTGTCGCGTGGCTCGAGATGCAGGAGGTGGTGCGAGATCGAGACCGGCAGGGTGTAGCGATAGGTGGTCTTGTGGCGAACGTCGTAGATCAATGGTCACCTGCCTCGGGTGGCTCGCCGCGGCGCATGGCAAAGGTGCTGGTGGGGGTTTCGGCCAGCACGAAATAGGCCCGGCCCAAGAGATCGGAGACCGGAGTGAGCTCGGTTCGCGCCCGCTCGAAGAAGGCGCGAAGCTCGGCCCCGTCATCGGCCTCAGCGAGCCGGTCCGGATCGATCAGCCGGACTTCGGTCAGAAGACCGAGGACCTTGCGCAAGGCCGGCGAGCGGTAGGGTCCGTCATGTGGCAACTCCGCCAGGTGCACCTCGAGCGTGACCAACTGGAACGCGAGCGAGCGGGGGTTGGTCTCGTCCAGGATCAAGAGATCGAGGACCGGGACGGGCATCGGTGTCACCGCATAGCGCGAGCGGTAGGTCATGAAGCTGTCGCCGATCTCGAGCAGGGCGGTGAGCGCCAGGGTCTCGTCGACCCCCTCGTGCGGTGCCGTGAGCTCCGCCACGATGTCGATGATTCCGAGGGCGCGTTCGATCCGCCGGCCGATATCGAGGAACCGCCAGGAATAGTTGCGGGTCATGTTCTCGGCGGCCGTGCCGGCGAAGGATGCCAGCTGATGGATCGCCTCGTTGACGATGTCGATCGGTGGCAGGTGCAGGACCGGGCGCGGGCCAGGGCGCCAGCGGCGGTCGTTGACGAGCGCATTGAGGATGCGCCAGCCGTCCTGGCTCAGCACGCCGCGCGCAAGCGTGCCGTTGCGGCGGCTGCCGCCGAGGCTGCGGCGCATGCCGTAGGCGGGCTCCGGGTCGTACATCAAGCGCTCGAGCGCCCGGCCGATCCGCTTGCGGTGATCGCCGTCGGGCTCGGGCTCCGGTGACAGGAAGATGCCGAGCAGCGCCTCCAAGAGCTCCGGTTGACG
Source organism: Geminicoccaceae bacterium (assembly GCA_036796215.1). Classification (GTDB taxonomy): domain Bacteria; phylum Pseudomonadota; class Alphaproteobacteria; order Geminicoccales; family Geminicoccaceae; genus SLRI01. The sequence goes on along the minus strand of DAIRDJ010000231.1, from coordinate 1,989 downwards.
ATCCGGGCCGCCGTCCTCGATCAACCGGCTGAGCACCGCCCGCAGGACCCGAAGCACCGCCTCGGCCCGCTCGGTATAGCGGCCGAGCCAGAACAGGTTCTCGGCGGTGCGCGAGAGGAGATCGCGGCCGGTGCGCCTAAGATGCACCTGCGCGAAGCGGCGGGTCAGCATGCTCGGGGCCAGATTGTCGCCGGGCTCGCGCAGCACCCAGAGATCCTTGGAGCCGAAGCCGTTGGGCAGCCCCACCACCGCCGGCTCCGGCGACTGGCGGACGAGCCCGCCCGGCAGCACGTGGCAGCCCGCGTCGTCGATCGCCACGAAGGCGCGCATCGCCCAGTGGACGGGGACCAGGCGCTGACCGTCGAAGGCGGGGGTGGTCGGCAACTGGCTCGGTCGCTCGGCAACCCAGAGATGTCCCTCGCGGGCGAGCAGCCGCCGGCGCGCGTCGTCGTCGGGTAAGCCGGGCAACGGGTCGACGCGGTCGCCCGTCTGCCCCGGATCGTGGCGGGCGGTGAGCCGGCTGACCACCCAGCCCGGCTCCTCCAGGACGCGTCCCTGGGCTGCCGGGTCGCCGAGCCAGAGTGCGGTGGCCTCACGGAGCCGTGGCGGCTCACCCAGGAGGGTCTCGGCGAGATCATTCGAGAAGCCGGCGAGAGTGCGGTTCTGCAGGACCCCGGAGCCCAGCGCGTTCGCGATCACCGTGCGGCCGAGCCTCGCTGCCTGGACCAGACCCGGCGTGCCGCCACCCGAGCGGTAGGGGAGGTTCAAGGGGTCGGCCTTGCTGCCACCGATCTTGCGCAAGATCAGGTCGACCCGCTGCAGGCCTTCGAGCGTCTTGAGGTAGAGCTGGCCGTCACGTTCGGTGAGATCCGCCGCTTCCGCGAGCGCGTAGCCCAGATAGCGCGCGAGATAGGCATGGCTGAAGAAGCCCGGGTCGTCGGCCCCGGTCGAGAGCACGACGATCCGTCCGTCCTCGCCGGGGGCGGCCGCCTGCAGCGCCGATTGCAGGCTGAGATAGTAGCTCGAGACGCGCCGCACCCCGCTCTCGAGATAGAGCTCGCCCAGGCCCTGGCTGAGCGCCACCCGGCTCGCCAGGAGCCAGCCATTGCCGGCAGGCGCGTCGACCTGATCGGCCAGGACGCGCCAGGTGCCGTCCGCATCGAGGGCGACGTCGCAGGCGTAATGATGAAGAAAGCGCCGGGGCGGATTTGCCCAGCCGGCACAGGCGTGGAGGAACTCGGGATTGCCGAAGACGAGCGACGGCGGCAGGAGGCCGGAGCGCAGGAGGCGCTGCGGCCCGTAGAGGTCCTGGAGCACGGCCTCGATCAACCGGGCCCGCTGGATCAGCCCGGCCTCGAGCTCGCGCCAGGCCGGCGCCTCGATAATGACCGGCAAGAGATCGAGCCGCCATGCCGCCTGTCGGTCGTCCGGGTCGGCGTGGACATTGAAGGCGATGCCACTCTCCAAGAGCCGTTGGCTCGTGGTCCGGGCGATCGCCTGGCGGCCGTCGGGGCCGACCGCGGTGAAGCTGCTCAGGAACGGTTGCCAGCTGGCACGCACCGTGCCCGCTGCTGTCAGAACCGCATCGTGCGCCGGGTTCGGCGGTCGGTAGCCGATCATCAGATCGGCTGACGAGTCCTCAGCGAGTCCGAGGGTGAGGGTCACCTGGCCCGGCCCTCCTCAATACCCGACACGCCTGAGATCCAGGGTGTGGGGGAAGCTCGGGTTGCGCGGCACGGCGATGGGGTGCATCGGTCCCGGGGTATGCCCCATCGGTTGAAAACGTGCAAGCCTTCTCCCCTGCGCCTCGAAATCATTGACCGGTGCCGTGTCGAAAGCCCGGCCACCCGGATGCATGACGTGATAGGTGCAGCCGCCGAGCGAGCGGCCCTGGACAGCGTCCACCACGTCGAGCACCAAGGGACTGTGTACCGGGATGGTGGGGTGCAGCGCCGAGGGCGGCTGCCAGGCGCGAAACCGCACGCCCGC
>DAIRDJ010000230.1:0-5502 GCA_036796215.1 Geminicoccaceae bacterium | reverse complement strand
TTGTCGATCTTGATCTTCTGCACCGGCAGCCGCTTGAGGTAGGCGAGCGACGAGTAGCCGGTGCCGAAATCGTCGATGGCGAGCCCGACACCCATCTCGGCGAGCTGGTCGAGCGAGCGGCGCATCATCAGCTCCGAGGGATCCACGAACAGGCTCTCGGTGAGCTCGAGTTCCAGCCGGCAGGCTTCGATCTCGTTCTCGGCCAAGGCATCGGCGACGATCTCGGGCAGGTTCTGCTGGCGCAACTGGGCGGCCGAGATGTTGATCGCCATGACCACATCGTGGCCCTTCGCCTGCCAGGTCTTGACGATGCGGCAGGCCTCGTGAATCAGCCAGGTGCCCATGGGCTTGATCAGGCCCGAGGCCTCGGCGATCGGGATGAACGTGGTGGGCGGGATCAGCCCGCGCTCCTTGTGGGTCCAGCGCATCAGCGCCTCGACCCCGACGATGCGGTCGGTGGCCAGGTCGATCTGCGGCTGGAAGTTCAAGCTGAGGTCGCCCGCCTCGATCGCCTCCTGGAGGTCGCGCTCCATGTCCTTCCTGAACTGCATGGCGACGATCATGCCGCGATCGAACAGGCGACAGCGCCTGCCGCCGGCGCGCTTGGCATCGTCGACCGCCATCTCGGCACAGCGCATCAAGGCCTCGAAATCCTGGCCGTGGTCCGGATAAAGCGCGATGCCGACGCTGGCCGAGGGACGCATCTCCTGCTTTGTTGCCTTGCCGAGCCGGATTGGCCGGGCGACCCGATCGAGGGCTGCCACGGCCGCGATCTCCGCATCGGCAATGCCCGTGACGTTGCGGCGGATGATGACGAAGCGGTCGCCGTCGAGGCGGAAGACGCCATCCCTGGCAATGCCCTCGAGCCGACGGGCGGCGATGCGCAGGAGCTGATCGCCCACCGCATAGCCGTGCATCCCGTTGATATCCTTCATCCGGTCGATGTCGAAGGCGATCAGCGCCAGCCGCTGGTCATCGCCCTCGACCTCCTCGATCAGCCGCCCCAGACTGGATGCCAGACTGTCGCGGCCGGGAAGGTCGGTCAACGGATCGAGCACGCGATGCCGGCGCACGGCACGCGGCTGGCCGTAGAGCGGGACGACGGGCACGCGCGGCGCCGCCGACGGCCCGTCGAGACGGCGAAGCTCGAGATCGCGGCCCACGGTCTCGCCCCGCGTCGCCGCTGCCGCCTTCGCAGCGCCCGGCGCTGCCCAGCCGGCCAGGCCATAAGTGACGGCGGCGAGGGAGAGCAGGACGAACGGGAGCAGCGGCACCACCGCACCCGCCGCCAGGTGCACGGCGCCGGCTACGGTCGCGTTGACGACCCCAAAGGCGATCAACAGACGATGCTGAGCGTGGGCGCCTGGTCGCCTCGACCAGAAGCCCGGTCGTGGCTTGCTGCCTCGATCGTCCTCGATCATCGCTGCCACATGCTATGCTCGTGCCTCGTTGGTCTCGCTACCGCCCACCAATATCGGTCGGGTGATGCCGGACCACCCCTGCGTACCGGGCTGTCGCTGCGGTGCTTTCGTCGGCTCGCAGGACCCGCGTGACATATGCTGGTGAATAAACCCGCGATTATCAAGCTTTTCAATAAGACAGCTTGAAGTTGAACTCTTGCGGTGTGGCCTCTGCCACCGCCCAACCGGTTTCGTGCGCCTCGCCATCATCCCGGCATTGCCGGAGCGGGGAGTCGATCGGCGCAATCAGGGCATAATCTGACGCGTTTTTCGATAGGCAAGGGCAGGGCGAGTGGGTCATGTCCTCCCGTCGATCGCATGACCGGTCGGCGAAAGTGCGCACCGGGAACGAGAGGCTTGCCGATGGCCGAAATCAAGAGCGATATCGCCATTGCGCGGTCGGCGACGATGCGGCCGATCGAGGCGATCGGCGAATCGCTCGGCATTCCCGGGGCAGCACTCCACGCCCATGGCCGACACATCGCCAAGCTCGATCTCGGCTGGATCGAGAACCTCGAGGACCAGCCGGACGGCAAGCTGATTCTGGTGACCGCCATCAACCCGACGCCGGCGGGCGAGGGCAAGACGACGACCACGGTCGGGCTCGGCGACGGGCTGAACCGGATCGGCAAGAAGGCGATGATCTGTCTGCGCGAGCCGTCTCTGGGCCCCTGCTTCGGGATGAAGGGCGGGGCCGCCGGCGGCGGCTACGCCCAGATCGTGCCGATGGAGCAGATCAACCTGCACTTCACCGGCGACTTCCACGCCATCGGCTCGGCGCACAATCTCCTCACCGCCCTGCTCGACAACCACATCTACTGGGGCAACCAGCTCGGCATCGACGAGCGTCGCATCGCCTGGCGGCGGGTGGTCGACATGAACGACCGTGCCCTTCGCTCCATCGTCTCGAGCCTGGGCGGTGTCGCCAACGGCTTTCCCAGAGAGGACGGCTTCGACATCACCGTCGCATCCGAGGTCATGGCGGTCTTCTGCCTCGCCACCGACCTTCAGGATCTGGAGCGGCGGCTCGGCCGCATGGTCGTGGCCTACACGCGGGACAAGCGGCCGGTGACCGCTCTCGACCTGCAGGCACCAGGCGCGATGACCGTGCTGCTCAAGGATGCGCTGATGCCCAACCTCGTGCAGACCCTCGAGAACAACCCGGCCTTCGTCCACGGTGGACCGTTTGCCAATATCGCGCACGGCTGCAACTCGGTCATGGCGACGCGGACCGCCCTGAAGCTCGCCGACTACGTGGTGACCGAGGCCGGCTTCGGTGCTGATCTCGGGGCCGAGAAGTTCTTCGACATCAAGTGCCGCAAGGCCGGGCTCGAGCCCGCGGCCGCGGTGATCGTCGCCACCGTCCGCGCGTTGAAGATGCATGGCGGTGTGGCCAAGGAGGCGCTCGGTGCCGAGAACCTCGAGGCTCTAGAGGCCGGGCTCGCCAATCTCGCCCGGCATGTCACCAATGTGCGCAAGTTCGGTGTGCCCGCCGTCGTCGCCATCAACCAGTTCGTCACCGATACGGCGGCCGAGCATGCCCTGATCCAGGACTACTGCCGGTGCCAACTCGGGGTCGAGGCGATCATCTGCTCGCACTGGGCGAACGGCTCGGCCGGTACCGAGGAGCTCGCCCGGTTCGTCGCCGATCTCGCCGACACGCCGCACCACCTCGACGGTCTCGGCTTTCGCCACCTCTACCCGGAAGCCATGCCGCTCTGGACCAAGATGCGAACGATCGCGACCGAGATCTACGGGGCCTCCGACATCATCGCCGACAAGACCATTCGCGCCCGGTTTCGCGAGCTCGACGAGGCCGGCTACGGCCATTTTCCGATCTGCGTCGCCAAGACCCAGTACAGTTTCTCGACCGATCCCAACCTCAAGGGGGCGCCCACCGGCCATGTGGTTCCCATCCGCGAGGTCCGGCTCTCCGGCGGTGCCGAGTTCCTGGTCGTCGTCTGCGGCGAGATCATGACCATGCCGGGCCTGCCGCGCCAGCCGGCGGCGCACGAGATCCGGCTCGACGCGGCGGGTGCGATCGAAGGCCTTTTTTAAGTCCGTAGCCAGGCGCCGGGGTGTGCTCTGTCAGTCGAGCAGCTGCGGGGCGCCGAAGACGTGGCCGGTGGCGAAGTGCAGGCCGGCCTTGGCCAGGCGCTCGAGCTCTGCCATGTCGGGAACAGCCCTGACGATCACCTGCCGTGCCGACGTCTGCAACGCCTTTGCCGCCTTGCGCGAGCGCAAGGCAGTCGCCGCGTCGATGAAGACCCAGGTGATCGCGTCCGGCAGGTCGACGGCCGGGAGTGTGCGGACCTCGAGGGCGATGCCGATCCGCAGGCGGGCGAGCCGCTGCAGGATCGCCTCTTCCGGCAGCCCGCCGAGGTCGTCGAGCACCAGCACGAGTGGCGGGACGGTCGCCACCTCGTCGCCGCTGTAGCGCTCGAGCGTCTCCCAGGCACGGCCGCGCGGGCTGGCGAAGATACGGCCCGGGGCTGCGATCGGGACGAACAGGGTGGTGCTCGAATGGCGCCAGCCGAGCCGCCGGCCGTGTGCTGTCGCCCGATCGAGACGGGCGAGATCGTCCGGTGCCGCGGGCGTGTCGACGCTTTTCAGGCGAAGCGGCTCGAGCAGCAGGCCGGCAAGCCGACCGGCCTTGAGGTCGAGCATCGGCCAGGCGCGCAGGCGCAACGGTGGCCCCGTCGCCTGCAGCGGGGCGACATCGGTGGCGTCCTGCCACCAGCGCCTGAAGCGGCGGCCGAAGTAGCGGCCGGGCCGGGGCAGCGGGCCGGGGCTCGAAAAACCACTCTGCGCGGTCAATATCGCCTTCGCATAGACGGCAGCGATCAGCAGTGCCGCGGCCGCCGCCAGCCCGAAAACCATCAACCAGAGCGCACTCATGTCCGCCGACCAGTGGCCTCGCTGCGGGATTGTCCATCGATCGAGCCCCAAGGCTCGGTCGGTAACCATGCCACGCATTCCCTGCCATTTGCTTAACGCGCCCATTTTTTCGCCGGTGCGGCCCGGGTGACCACGACCCTGCTCCCTGAGCCCTTTTGGGGCTGGTTCGCCACGCGCGGCTGGCGGCCGAGGTCGCACCAGCTGGCAATGCTGGAGGCGGCTGCCGCCGAACGGGACACGCTCCTCGTTGCCCCCACGGGCGGTGGCAAGACGCTCGCCGGTTTCCTGCCGAGCCTGGTTGATCTCGCCCGCGATCCGGCGCCGGGGCTGCACACACTCTACGTGTCACCGCTGAAGGCGCTGACGACCGACATCGCCCGCAATCTGGCGACACCGATCGAGGAGATGCGGCTGCCCATCGGCTTTGCCGTGCGGACCGGCGATACGCCGGCCAATCGCCGCAAGCGCCAGCGGACCCACCCGCCGCACATTCTCCTGACGACGCCGGAATCGCTCGCCCTGCTGCTCAGCTACGAGGATGCGGCGCAGTATTTCGCGGGCTTGCGCGCCGTCATCCTCGACGAACTGCACAGCATCGCCGAGAGCAAGCGGGGCGCACTCCTGGCCCTCGGCATGGCGAGGTTGCGCGGGCTCGCACCAGAAGCGCGCTTCGTCGGCTTGTCCGCCACGGTCGCCGATCCGCCGCAGCTGCTGCGCTTTTTGACGCCCGATAGCGCGCGCTCGCAGATCGTGGTGGCGGAGCCAGGGGCGGATCCCCTGATCGAGATCGAGCTGCCGGACGGGCGGATGCCCTGGTCGGGGCACATCGCCCTTTATGCCGCCGAGGCCGTCTACGCGCGGATCCGGGCGGTCCGCACCGCCCTCGTCTTCGTCAATACGCGGGCCCAGGCCGAGCTCTTCTTCGCCGCCCTTTGGCGGATCAACGACGCCACTCTCGCGATCGCCCTGCACCACGGCAGCCTCGCGGTCGAGCAGCGGCGCAAGGTCGAGCATGCCATGGCCAGGGGGGCGCTCCGCGCGGTCGTCTGCACGTCCTCGCTCGATCTCGGCATCGACTGGGGCGATGTGGATCTCGTCGTCCAGGTGGGGGCCCCCAAGGGCTCGTCGCGGCTCCTGCAGCGGA
>DAIRDJ010000229.1:0-5553 GCA_036796215.1 Geminicoccaceae bacterium | reverse complement strand
GCGACGCCGAGGAAAAAGGCCAGAAGATAGCGCACCTCGAACTCGGCCGGCCGGCCTTGCTGCGCGAGGCTGGAGAAGAGCAGCACCGGCAGCGCGAACTGGAAGACGAAACGACTGAGCGCACGGGTCGCCGTCTCGTCGAAATAGCCGAACCGTGCCGCGCCATAGCCGATGCCGAGCAAGGCGAAAATCGGCAGGACGATGTCGACGAAGGCGCTCAAGCCCCACGCTTTCGCCGGGCTGCGGCCGAGCGGCGAAATAATCCGGCCTTTGAGACGGAGAGGACGATGTTGCAGCCTGCCTCGGCAAACGCTCTGGCGATGGCGGACCTGATGCCACGGCTCGATCCGGTGAGCGCGTTCCGGCCGGCGAGGGGCCATGCCGTACGCCGAAGGATCGCAGGATCGGTTCCTGAGCGCCGGCTCAGGGTCGCCAAGGTGTGCATGACTGGTTTCCTCACGGCTTTCCTGGCTCTGCGGCGATGGACGCTGGACTACTCGGGCTATCGGCGGCCCCTCGCAGGAGCCGGGCTACGGTCCAGCGGCTCAGGGCGGGCATCATGAAGATCGGGAAGACGCTCATCGCGAGGTAGAGCTCGACCTCGGGCGCGTGGACAAGGCTCGGACCAGCGGCAGCCCAAACCAGGGCAATGTTGCGGTTGCCGCTCACGAGACCGATCGAGAGAGCCCGCAGACGCCCCGCCGGCCAGAAAAGAAGCGTCCCTAGCGCCTGGAAGCTCGCATTTACCGCGAAGGCCAGCAGGAGGATGCGGATGACATCCTGCGGCTGCTCGAGGAAGTAACCCTGCATTCCCCGCATGACGCCTATGGCGTAGAGAATGAGGCCCAGCACCGCCACGCCGGTCATGGCGTGCGGGTTCTCCACTACGAAACGCCCGGCAAGGCGCCGCAGCAAGGTGGCGCAGAGGCCGGCGCCGCCGACGATCAGCAGCAGTCGCTGCGCCATGTCGACCGGATCGATGTGCAGGTCGTACCCCGCCAAGCCGCTGGCGAGCGGCGGCAGGTAGACAGGCGACAGCAAGATGGCGACCAGGGCCGCAAGCATTGCCAGCGGCGCGCTCAAGCCGAGCATGGCGGCAACCGCCGCAGCACTGCCCACCGGGGGGGCCAGCATGCACAGCAGCATTCCCTGGGCCAGGGCGTCCGACGGGTCGAGGAGGCGCACCAGCCCGAGCATCACGAGCGGAACGCCGAACGTCGTCCAGACGAGGACGCCTACAATCCAGGTGCGCCGGATGGTCTCGCGCCGGAAGGCGGGCAGGTCGACCTTGAGGAAGGCGCCGAGCGTGAAGATGAAGACCGCCACCCCGAGCAGAGGGCGTGCCGCCTCGGCAAGCGGCGGTGCGACGAGCCCGATCAGGACCCCGCAGAACAACAGGACCGGTCCGTTGCGACCGGCGAAAGCGAGCAGTTCCGATGCGGACCACTTGCCCATGGCCTCACCTCTCGATTGACATGTGGGACGGGGACGACGACGTCTTCAGGGGGCCAACGGTTGCCGGTCGGACAGGGTGCTATGTCTTCACGGGTGATGCACCCGGTCGTGCATCGCAGACTATCCCCCGCGACCACCGCCCGGCCGCGCGGCTTCGACACCAAACGCCCGGTGCGCCTGACCATCTAGGTACCAACGGCCTGACGAAGGGCCACGGACGCAGTCGTTCCGCGACCACCGGCGCTCCGCCACCAGCTGCGGTAGTCGGCGAGGAAGCGGTCGAGCAGCGCATCGGTGACGTTCGGCATGACGATGGCATGGGCCTCGCCGCGATGGCAGGCGAGCTGGTAGGTGCGGACGATGGGATCCGCCGGCTCCGGGAAGACCACGGTAAGCGCGAAAGGGTTGCGCAACACCGGCACGCCGTCGCGGCGAAGGGCTCGAACCAGCCGGTCGGCGCGGGCGAGGCAGGTGCCGACATCGGCGCGAAAGCCGGCAGCACCATGGCCCTGCAGACGTGCCCAGATGGCGAGCACGGCATGGCCGTTGCGCGAGCCCATCAAGGTCGTGTCGTTCGAGCGCAGGTAGGCGATGGCCGAGGCGACGCGCTCGACATGCCGCCGCCGGGCGATCAGCACGCCTGACGGCATCGGCGTGCCGATCATCTTGTGGCCGGAGGTCGAGAGGCTATCGATGCCTTGGCGGAAATCCGGGCGGATGGCAGCGGGAACGTTCTCGGCGAACGGCAGCACCATGGCGTTCAAGGCACCGTCGACATGGACGAAGCGGCCATCGGGCCCGCAACCGGCAGCGTCGAGGCGGGCGAGCACGCCCTCGATGTCGTCATGCGCACCCTTGACCGTCGTGCCGCAGGTAAGCGCCACGATGACCGGGCCGCAGCCCAGGTGCGAAAGCGCGCGGGCGAAGGCGTCGAGGTCGATGGCGCCGTCTGCCGTGCACGCGACCGCCGTGGCATGGATGCGCAGGATGCGTGCCGCCTTCGGGATCGAGTAGTGCGCCTCCGTGCTGTAGAGGAGCAGCGCCGTCGGCAATGCCTCGCGACCGAGATAGAGCGCCCAGAGATTGCCCTCGGTGCCGCTCGCGCCGACCGCGCCCCAGAAGTCCTCGGGGCGCTCGCAGCCCCAGAGATCCATCAGCCAGGCCACCGCCTCGCGCTCCAGCGCGCAGACCTCCGACGCATAGTGCGAACCGGCATAGGGATCACCGAGATTGTTGATCAGGAAGCCGCCGAGGCTCGCTGGCACCGGGAGCCGACCGACCAGGTTGTAGGGGTAGCCGAGGTGAGTGGCATGAGCCGTCCGCATCCGCGCCTCGGTTTGGGCCAGGACGCCATCCACCAACGCGCCCAGCGCCACTGCCGCCGCCGAACCGCGGCGCTTCGGAGGCTTGGCCGACATGATGGGCTCGCCGACCGCCTGCTCGACGAACCCGCACGATCCCTTATCGTAAACGGTTTCCGTCAAGTAGCCGCGACGCTTGTTCAACTGCTTGCCGAGGGACATGAACCATCTCCATTGATGAGGGCGCTAATGTAACGACGAAAAATTTATGGCAGGCGGCAAGTGCAGGACCGTCGGCAAAGCCCAACCCGACGAGCCACTCTTCGCCCAACACGAGTAAAGGCAGGCATCGAATTCTCCCAAATACATCTATGACAGTGCCGGCTGCTCGCTAGCGGCAGCGATAATCACCGGATTGGATGTTTTCAGGCTTTCGAGCGCAGCTCATCACCAGAACGGGGTATGCTCAGGGCGCTTTTGGAAAAATCACGAGCTTAACCGACCTGCGGCTGGCACGACCAGAACTTGACCAGTTGGAATCATGAGCATGCCGCTGGCTGCTTCGATCAATCACTCGAAGCCAAGGACCAGTTGAGATCGGCGGCCCAGCCACCCAGCTTTCCGAACCTGTCCAAGAAGTTCATGAGGCACTTCATGAGCTTGGCAGTGAGCAGAGGCGAGGCGTTGATCGGCCGTCGATGCTGCGCATCATATCGGTTGCGAACCGGCGGCCGAGATGCTCATAACGATCGCGAGCGGCAGCCGTCCACAGGTTGACGGCCTCCTCGTGCCTGGCGGAGGAAGGACCAATAGAACGGACTTCTCCCGCGCGACCGTTTTGATCGAGCGCTACCTCCAGATCTTGTTGAGCAGGCGGATCCAGGGGCAATGGGACTGGCGTGGGATCAGGAGATCGAGCACCTCGTCCGTGACGTCTACGATACGGTGCTCGATCAGGGGCGCTGGCCGGACGTGCTGGATCGGATCGCCCGTGCCGTGGCCGCGCGCGGGATCATCCTGGTCGAGGTCGAGAACACCAGCGCCGCCCGGTCGATCAAGGTGATGCAGCACAGCTCGACCTATGAGGCGAGCCGCATCGCCTACTACTACGCCCGCTTTCTCGACGAGGAGCTGGCGGACCAGGAAACCATCGCCCGCCTTGCCGGCAACGACGACGCCATCCGCCTGTTCCAGGACGACGTGATCGAAGAAGAGACCGCGCGCTTTCGCATGAAGCTGAACACCCGCTTCCTCATGCGCTTCGACATCTGCCATCGCGCCGGAGCGCTGCTCAACAAGGACCTCTACTGGCTGGATCGCTTCGCCATCCAGCTGCCGGCGCACCGCGGCCGCCTCGAGCCCGACGAGCTCGCCAAGCTGCATCTGCTGCTCCCCCACGTCGCCAAGGCGCTGGCCCTCAGCCGCCCCCTGATGGCGCTCCAGTCCCGCTACGGCGCCGTGCTCCAGGCCCTCGACCACCTGCGCGTCGGCGTGGCACTGCTGACCACAAGGGGCGACATCATCGCCGAGAACGAGGAGTTCCGCCGCCAGCTCGAGGCGACCCCTGTCGTCCGCCGCGATCCGGCCGGCCGGCTCGTCATCGACCAGGCGGAGCCGGCGCGCGCTTATCAGAAACTGCTCACCGAGCTTCGACCCCACGGGCTCGCCGGCGCCCGGCCGAGGCGCGGCGCCGTCCTCGTCGCCCGCGGCCCGGAGCGGCTGCCGCTATGTATCGAAGTCTGCCCGATCGCCGGCGACGACAGCTTCGGCGAAGCCGGCTTTCGCGGCTTCGCCCTCTATTCGCTCGACCCCGAGAACGCCTACGAAGTGGACGCCCGGCGCATGGCCAAGGTCTACGCCCTCACCGACGCCGAAGCAGGCGTCCTCTCGCTGATCGGCGAAGGCCTCTCCAACCGCAGCATCGCCGACATCCGCGACACCCGCCCCGAAACCGTCAACACCCAGGTCAAGTCCCTGCTGGCCAAAACCGCCGCCGAAAACCGCGTCCAACTCCTCCGCCTCGCCACCAGCTTCACCCTCCCCTTGCATCGGAGCAAGTAGTCCCGCCGAGGCGAAAGAGGAAAAGACGCGGGGAGATGATCTCCCCGACGACAACGAAGGGCCAGCAGGCCCTTCATCCGATCCCTGGAAGGGGCGCGGTCGGGAGACCGCGGAGGGGCGCGGCGCTTCACCTCTTTGTTCAGCCTTGCCAATGGGTTCGGCTTATGCAGCTTGGTCCGGTGCTGGGCCGGGAAGGTCATTTGGGCCAGCACGTCGTGCTCGGCGTCGTCCATCAATGGCCAGGAGGCCATTCATCCGATCTCCGGAGGAGACAGGGCCAGCAGGCCCTTGAGGCAGCGCCCCGAGCTTCGGCCAGCGCGGGCGGCGCTGGTCGGCGACCTGGTGCCAGACGTCCCCGGCCGATTGCCGATCGGGCTGGATGAAGGCTTGGCGGATCGCGGCGGCGGCGACGGTGTGCTGGCCACGCGGCACGTGGGCCAGCGCGTTGCGCATGACGTGGACGCGGCAGTGCTCAGCAATGAAGGGCCAGCAGGTAGGTGTCCATCGTCGGTGTTGTTCCATTCGCGTGCGTGGTTGCTCACGAACGCAACCCGGCGGTGGACTGCCGTAACCGTCAAACTATGACTGCCTCCCCGACAAAGCCGGGGGGTCTCCCGCTGACGCTAGCACGGTTGGCCATCATGGCGCAGCAGGGCTTCGCCCGGGTTGGTGTCTACCTCCTCGCCCGGTCTGTCGACCTCGGCCTCGCACGCTGCTGCGTCGCAAGCTCCTGCGC
>DAIRDJ010000228.1:0-5642 GCA_036796215.1 Geminicoccaceae bacterium | reverse complement strand
AGGGGTCCCTTTTGCACGCCGATAGGGGGTCCCGGTTCCATGCCGATTGACAGGCAGTGATCGCCACGTTGCTGCGCTTGCCGCGGGCGAGCAGCTTCTTGTAGCGGCCGTCCGGGCGCAGCTGCGCCTTCCAGGCGATGTCCTTGAAGACCTGGTCGACCTCGGGCCGATGGACGAGCTGCCACTGGCCGACCTTGGGCGTGGTCCGGTAGCTCCACGCGGCCTCGAACAGCAGCGACCTTGCGGCAGTGTTGCCGGTCTTGGTGATACCGCGCTGCCTGATCCGTTCTCCCGGGGTCCCCATGGCAGCAGGCTGCCATGGGGTGGCTCACCGCTCGAATGCTCGCCCGGCACGATGCCGAGATATGCCATGAGATGACGTGGCGAGGCGAACCGCGAGAAGTCACCGATCTCGGCGACCAGCGTGGCCGCCAGGACCAGACCGACACCCTTCAGCGCTTGAATCGCCGTGACGACCGGATGAAGAGACCATTCCCGGGTCAGCTCGGCGATCTGGTCCTCGAGCTCCTTCTTGCGCGCCTCGGCTTGCAGGGCGCGTGTGAGGAAGCTCTGGAAGGCGATCTGCTGCCCCGGATGCTCGAAGCGTCGATCGGCGAGCCATACGCGATGGCGCATGCTCCAGGGCTTGGCCGCATACCGCTCGCCCTGCTTGAGGAGAAACATCTGCACATGCGCCCTGGCATGGCGCACATCCTTGGCCGCAAGATAACGTGCTCGGACCAGATCACGCATGGCTTCGTGCACAGGATCCGGCACCCAGACGAAGGTCAATTCGCCGGCCCGGCAGAGACGCGCCAACTTCTCGGCATCGCGAACGTCATTCTTGATCCGTTCGCCAGGCGTCTTCGGCGTCCGGCTCGGTGCCACAATGCGGCAGGTGCAGCCGAGCCCGGTCAACTGCCGGTACAGGCCATAGCCGCAGGGACCGGCCTAGTAGACAAACGCCGGCCGCCGATGGCATTTCTCCAGCTTCCTCACCAGCTTGCCGATGGCAAGCGGATCATTGTCGATCTCGCCGTAGCGACGGACCTCTCCGCCGCGCTCGGTCTCCGCCAACGCAACCACGATCGAGCGCTTGTGCACATCGAGGCCCACGAAGACATCTGGACCGTCCATCATCCATCCTCCTGTCAGTCGGTACCAAACCCACCGACATAACAGCAGTTCCGGGCAACACCGGAGCTGCATGGACAACGGTCATCTCATCTGGCTCTTCGCCGGCTCCGACAACGGCGGCCGCCGCGCCGCCACCATCTACACAATCACCCGGACCGCCAAGCTCAACGGCCACGATCCAGAGGCCTATCTCGCCGACATCCTCGCCCGCATCGCCGATCACCCCATCAACCGAATCGACGAGCTGCTGCCGTGGCGATGGCAGCCGAAAGCTCCGGCCCAGGCGTCGACCGCAACGGCCGCGTGAATCACCTGACGCTTACGTCGCTGGCACCTGATGCCGCATTGGCTTGCAGTTCATTGGAAGTATTCTAAATTACATGGTCGACCAGCCGGTGCCGCTTCATGTCCCTTGATCCCATCGTCATCGTTTTCCTCGCCGCCCTGATCACCGCGATCGCGACGGGACTCGGTGCCGTGCCCTTCGCCTTCGTGCCGGACATGAGTCGGCGCTGGCTCGGCGCCTCCAACGCATTCGCCGCGGGCCTGATGATCGCAGCCTCCATCAGCCTGATCGTCGAAGGGGCGATGATCGGGCCCTGGCGTACGGCTCTGGGTGCGGGGATCGGCTTCGTGCTCATCCGGCTCTCGCATCGCTACCTCGACGGCCGAAAGGACCTGCACGTGGGCGCCCTGCACGGGACCGACGCCAAAAAGGCGCTGCTGATCGTGGGGGTCATGACCATCCACTCCTTCGCCGAGGGGGTGGGTGTGGGCGTCGCCTTCGGCGGTGGCGACGAGCTCGGCATCTTCATCTCGGCCGCGATCGCGGTCCACAACGTCCCCGAAGGCCTCGCCATCGCTCTCGTCCTGGTGCCGCGCGGCGTCTCCTGGCTGATGGCCGGCTGGTGGGCGATCTTCTCGAGCCTGCCACAGCCGCTGATGGCCGTACCCGCCTTTCTCTTTGTCCTCTGGTTCGAGCCCTTCCTTCCCGTCGGCTTCGGCCTCGCCGCCGGCGCCATGCTCTGGATGACCACGGCCGAGCTCATCCCCGAGGCCAGGGAGGGTCTTCCCGCCCGCAGCATCGCCGCCACCATCGTCGTCGCCATTGCCTTGATGATCGCCTTCCAGGAACTGGTCTTGCGCTGAGCGGTCGTCTTGCGGCACTGCACAAGAGGCTCTACCACCTTCGCTGAACGGACAGGAGCGAAGGGGACGTCAGTCATGCCGACGAAGGGCATCTACGCTGCGGTCGTCACACCGGTCGACGACACCGGCACCATCAGCATCGAGCGCTACTGCCGCCACGCCCGCTGGCTGCTGCGCAAGGGCTGCGCCGGCCTCGGCGTCTTCGGTACGACCAGCGAGGCAAACTCGTTCTCGGTAGGCGAACGCCAGGCGACCCTCGACGCCTTCCTCCAGGCAGGCCTGCCCGCCGCCCGCTTCGTCCTCGGCGTCGGCACATGCAACCGTGCGGATACGGTGGCCCTCTGCCGCCACGCCCTGGACCACGGCGTCAGCGAGCTCCTGATGCTCCCCCCCTTCTTCTACAAGAACAACTCCGACGACGGTCTTTTTCGCGCCTATGCCGAGGTGATCGACACGCTCGCCGACGATCGGTTGAAGCTGTCTCTCTACCATTTCCCGCAAGTCTCTGGCGTGCCGATCACCAAGGGCCTCATTGAGCTCCTGGTCGAGCGCTTCCCCGAGACGATCGTCGGGATCAAGGACAGCTCCGGCGACTGGGCGCACACCAAGGGCCTGATCGAGAGCTTCCCGAGCCTCGCCATCTTCTCAGGCTATGACGGCCACCTCCTGGAGAACCTCGAGGCTGGTGGGGCAGGCACCATCTCGGCCGCGGCCAATCTCGCCGCCCGCGAAAGTGCCGAGGTCTTCGAGGCCTTCACCAAGGGCGACAAGGCAGCGGCCGAGGCCGGCATGCCGGTCGTCGCCAAGGTCAGAAAAGCACTCGCCGACTACCCCTTGATCCCGGCGATCAAATACGTCATCGCCGACGGCCAGCACGACGAGGTCTGGCGCACCGTCCGCCCACCCCTGGTCGAGCTCGACAAGCCCTCGGGCGACGCCCTGATCACGGCCCTCGACGCCGCGGGCTACGCCTACGACCCCGACCTCTACAGCGTTGCCGGCGCCTGACCCATGCCGCAAAGGCGGCGCCTGCCCGAAGCCTACGATATCGGCTCACCCGAGGACGCGAGGCGCCTCTACGGCGACTGGGCCACCTCCTACGACCAGGAGCTGGTCGAGGAGAACCACTACACCGGCCCCGAGCTCGCAGCAGCCGTCCTCGCCCGCGAGCTCGCCGACCGCAATACCCGGATCATCGACATCGGCTGCGGCACCGGCCTCGTCGGCGAACACCTTAAGGCGCATGGCTTCTCGACCATCGACGGCCTCGACCTCGTCCCGGAGATGCTGGCCGTCGCCGGCAAGAAGGGTGCTTATCGCCGGCTGATCGAAGCCGATCTCCTCAAGGGCGCTCCCCTTCCCGCCAACAGCTACGACGCCGCGATCAGCGTCGGCACCTTCACCCACAACCACATCGGCCCGGCCGGCCTGGACGAGGTGCTGCGCCTCGTCAGGCCCGGTGGCCTCTTCGTCGTCATGATCAATGTCGAAGCCTATGCCTCGGATGGTTACGAGCCCACGTTCGACCAGCTGATGAAGGCCGATCGCTGCCGCATCCGCACCGTCGAGGAGGGCATCCTCTTCCAGACCACGGGCCTCGTTGGCCGCATCATGGCCCTGGACGTCCGCTGATGATGCCTGGACGGACTCTCGGGCGTCCATAGATGGCCGAGGCGGCGCCGCGCCCGCTCTCCTTCGCCGAAGCCCTGCTCCCGATCATCCTCGGCGCCCCCTTCCTCGCCGCCTCCTTCCTCCTCTTCGGCGAGGGCGCCACCAAGGGCCCGCTGCAGACCGCCATCATCTGCGCTGCCGCCGGCGCCATGCTCATCGGCAGGCGCGCCGGCCACAGCTTCGAGGCCCTCCGCGACGCCGCGCTTGCCGGCATCGTCGGCGGCTTCGGCACCTTGGCCGTGCTCTTTGCCGTAGGGGCGCTCCTCGGCACCTGGGCGATGAGCGGCACACTCCTGGCACTCGGCTACTACCTTCTCCAGGTCCTCACCCCCGACCTCCTCTACCTCACCTCGGCGATCATCGCGGCGCTGGTCGGCTTCGCCATCGCCAGCGCCTGGACCACCGCCTCGACCGTCGGCATCTGCATGGTCGGCATCGCCCTGCAGGTCGGCCTCGACCCCGCCATCACCGCAGGTGCGGTCATCTCCGGCGCCTATTTCGGCGACAAGCTCTCCCCCCGCTCGAAAAAAAGCGACCTCGCCGCCGCCGCCGCCGGCGTCGATCCCGCTACCCACCGCCAGGAAGCCCTCTGGACCTCCATCCCCGCCTTCACCCTCACGCTTGTCGCCTTCTGGTGGCTCGGCGAGCCCGCCAGCCGCGATCCCGGCGTCACCGCCGCCCTCCTCGACGCCCAGCTCCACATCACCCCCGGCCTCCTCCTGCCGCTCGCCGTCGTCATCGTCCTCGGCATCACCGGCCTGCCCCCCTTCATGACGATGTTCACCGGGGCCATCACGGGCGGCATCATCGCCATCACCATGAAAACCGACTTCGTCCTGACCTTCGCCGCGCTCGACGGCCCGGTCAGCCTGGCGCTGCTCAAAGGCCTCTGGCAGGCCATGGCCACCGGCTACGTCTCCGCCACCGGCATTCCCGGCCTCGACGCCTTCCTCAGCCGCGGCGGCATGGCCTACATGATGGACACTATCTGGCTGATCGCCGCCGCCCTCGCCCTCGGCGGGATCGTCGAACGCCTCGGCCTCCTGCACCGCCTGCTCGAGCCCGTCATCAACGCCGTCCGCACCCCCGGCGGCCTCGTCAGCACAACCGTCGGCGCCGCCTTCGCCATCAACCTGCTCACCGCCGACCAGCAGACCGGCACCAGCCTGGTCGAGCGCATCTCCAAGCCCGCCTACGACGCAATAGGCATCCAGCCCGTGGTCCTCTCCCGCACCGCCGCCGATTCCGCGAGCGTCACCTCGCCGCTCATCCCCTGGAACAGCTGCGGCGCCTACCTCGCCGCCGCGCTGGGCATCAGCACCATCACCTACGCTCCCTACACCCTCTTCGCCTTCATCAGCCCAGCCCTCACCATCCTCTTCGCCTGCCTGGGCCTGCGCCTGCTCCGCCAGCCACGGCCCCGACCCGTCACCTGAGATCCAGCGCCAACCGCCTCAGATCGGCAAGCTCACAACTCTCCAACGTTCGCTCACGCGTCGCCCGAATCACCACCCGGGGCGCCCTCCCCGCCTCGAACGCCTCCTGCCAACGCGCCGCACACAAACACCACCGATCCCCGGGCACCAGCCCCGAAAAGCCGAACTCCGACCGCGGCGCGGAGAGATCATCTCTCAATTAGCGTTAGCTAGGCAGGGCTGATTTTGCTAAGCTCTTGCAAGGGGTTG
>DAIRDJ010000227.1:0-5785 GCA_036796215.1 Geminicoccaceae bacterium | reverse complement strand
CGGCGCTGCATCCGGCGCTGCATCGATCGGCGCCAGCGTGTTGAAACCGTGGGAAAGGGAGTGTTGGAAATGGGTGAGAGCGGGACTGCCAACACTTTGCGTGATAAGCCTTGGTTGTTTCGAACCTATGCCGGGCACAGCTCGGCTGCGGCCTCGAACGCGCTCTTCCGCACCAATCTGGAGCGCGGCCAGACCGGCCTTTCGGTCGCCTTCGATCTGCCGACCCAGACCGGCTACGACAGCGACCACGCGCTGGCCAAGGGCGAGGTCGGCAAGGTCGGGGTGCCGATCACCTCGCTCGACGACATGGAGATGCTGTTTCAGGACATCCCGCTGCAGCTGATGAACACGTCCATGACCATCAACGCCACGGCGCCCTGGCTGCTCGCCCTCTACATCGCCGCGGCGGAGCGGCAGGGGGTCGATCGCAAGGTCCTGCAGGGCACGGTGCAGAACGACATCATCAAGGAATATCTCTCGCGCGGCACCTATATCTACCCGCCGGCGCCGTCGCTGCGCCTGATCGCCGATGTCGTGGCCTTCACCTACAAGGAAGTGCCGAAGTGGAATCCCACGAACGTCTGCTCCTATCATTTGCAGGAGGCGGGAGCAACGCCGTTTCAAGAGCTGGCTTATGCTTTGGCGACGGCGGTTGCAGTGCTCGATACGCTCAAGGCCTCGGGGCAGGTGCCGGACGAGGATTTCCCGACCGTGGTCGGGCGCATCTCGTTCTTCGTCAATGCCGGCATCAAGTTCATCACCGAGCTCGCCAAGATGCGCGCCTTCGTCGATCTCTGGGACGAGATCACCCGTGACCGCTATGGGGTCGAGGACGAGAAGCTGCGCCGCTTCCGCTACGGCGTGCAGGTGAACTCGCTGGGTCTCACCGAGCAGCAGCCCGAGAACAACGTCTATCGGATTCTGCTCGAGACGCTGGCCGTCACCCTCTCGAAGAAGGCGCGCGCCCGGGCGGTGCAGCTGCCGGCCTGGAACGAGGCGCTCGGGCTGCCGCGGCCCTGGGATCAGCAGTGGTCGTTGCGCCTGCAGCAGATCCTCGCACTCGAGACCGATCTTCTGGAGTATGGCGACATTTTCGACGGCAGCCGGGTGATGGAGGCCAAGGTCGAGGCGCTGAAGGCGGAGGCCATGGCCGAGCTCGCCCGGATCGATGCGATGGGCGGGGCGCTGGCGGCGGTCGACTCCGGCTACATGAAGAGCCGGCTGGTCGAGAGCAGTGCGGTCCGCGTCCAGGCGATCGCCGCCGGCACGCAAAAGGTGGTCGGCGTCAATTGCTACACCGAGAGCGCCCCCTCGCCGCTCACCACCGGCGAGGACGGCGGTTTCATGACCGTCGACCCGGCCGCCGAGCGAGAGCAGATCGAGCGCCTAGAGGCGCATCGCGCCCGCCGCGACGGTGCCGCGGCCGCAACCGCCCTGGTCGAGCTCGAGGCCGCGGCCAGGGAGGGCCGCAACGTCATGCCGGCCTCGATCGCCTGTGCGCATGCCGGCGTCAGCACGGGCGAGTGGGCCGAAACCTTGCGCCGGGTGTTCGGCGAGTACCGGGCACCCACGGGCATCGCCGGCGCCGAGACCAGGGGCGAGGACGACGCGCTCGCCCCGGTGCGCGCCAAGGTCGACACCTTTGCCGCCACAACCGGGCGCCGGCTGAAGATCCTGGTCGGCAAGCCGGGGCTCGACGGGCACTCCAACGGGGCGGAGCAGATCGCCGTGGCGGCGCGCGATTCGGGCATGGAGGTGGTCTACGAGGGCATTCGGTTGAGCCCGGCGCGGATCGTCGGCACCGCCCTTGAGGAGGCGGTGCACGTCGTCGGCCTCTCGATCCTCTCGGGCTCGCATTTGCCGCTGGTCAAGGAGGTGATGGAGCGGATGCGCCAAGCCGGCATCGGCGACATCCCGGTCGTCGTCGGTGGCATCATCCCGCCCGGCGACAAGCAGACGCTGCTCGCCATGGGGGTGGCCCGGGTCTACACGCCCAAGGACTTCGCGATCGCCCAGATCATGAGCGACATCGCGGATATCGTCGCGGCGGCCGAGAGCAAGGCTGCCTAAGGCAAGAATGCGGGGGAAATGATTTCCCCCGCGCCCCCTCGGTACTTGGCGCCGGCGACTGTCCCGAGCGCCGGCGCCAAGTCCCGTTGGGGTGTGGGGAAGATCATCTTCCCCACATTTCTTCCTAAGTCCTGCCCAGCTTCTCGCCGAGTTGGCCCATGGCCGCCGGGGGCAATGCCACGTCGAGGTGGACGCCGGTTTCGTCGTCCTTGCGGGTGAGCACACGGCCCTGCTGGTGGAGCCAGTGGATGATGGCCCCCTGGTCGTGGGCGAGGTCGAGGTGGACGGTCTTGTCGTCGGTGCTGAGCCGGTCCTCGATCAGGGCGAGCAGCGCATCGAGACCGTCGCCGGTCTTGGCCGAGACCGGAATGGTGCTCGGGCTCTCGCTCGCCCGGATCAGGGTCTCGGCCCGGGCTTCGGGGGCGAGTGCGTCGATCTTGTTCCAGGCTTCGACGAGGCGTCTTGCGCGGGTGGGCTCGTCGACGCCGAGTTCGTCCAGGACGCCCTCGACGTCGGCCTTCTGCGCTTCGGTCTCGGGGTGGTCGATGGCGCGGACATGGACCAGGAGGTCGGCCTCGAGGACTTCCTCGAGCGTGGCGCGGAAGGATGCCACCAGGGTCGTCGGCAGATCGGTGATGAAGCCCACGGTGTCGGAGAGGATGACGTTGCGGCCGGACGGCAGCTTGACCACGCGCATGGTCGGGTCGAGCGTGGCGAACAACAGGTCCTCGGCCATGACGTGGGCACCGGTCAGGCGGTTGAAGAGGGTGGATTTGCCGGCGTTGGTGTAGCCGACCAGCGCAATGACCGGGTAGGGGACGCGGGTTCTGGCGGTGCGGTGCAGGCCGCGGGTCCGGCTGACCTGGGCGAGCTCCTTTTTCAGGGCGGTGATGCGGTCGTCGATCCGCCTTCGGTCGAGCTCGATCTGGCGTTCGCCCGGGCCGCCCATGAAGCCCGCACCACCGCGCTGGCGTTCGAGGTGGGTCCACGAGCGGACGAGACGCGAGCGCTGGTAGGTCAAGGCTGCGAGCTCGACCTGCAGCACGCCCTCGCGGGTGCGCGCCCGTTCGCCGAAGATCTCGAGGATCAGGCCGGTGCGGTCGATGACCTTGCACTCGAGCTTGCGCTCGAGGTTGCGCTGCTGGATCGGCGAGAGGGTGCCATCCACGACGACGAGGCCGATGTCCATGGCTTGCGCTGTCGTCTTCAGCTCCTCGATCCTGCCGCCGGCGAAGAGCGTGGCGGGCCTGGGATCGCGCAGGGGGGCAGTTTCGGCGGCCACGACATCGAGGTCGATGGCGGCGGCGAGGCCGACGGCCTCTTTTAGGCGCATCTCGGGCGAGCGGCTGGCCCGGCCCGAGAGGTAGGGATGGACGACGAGCGTGCGCATGCGCTCGCCTCTGGCGTCGATCGCGGTGGTTTCGGTGGAATGGTCGCTGATGGTGGTCGCTGCCTCTGTTGGATGACGATGGGTGGTGCGGTCAGTCGCGATTGCCGTAGTCGCGGCTCGGCGTCTCGCGGGCCGCGGGCTCGCGACTGCTGCTGTAGCCCTCGCGGCCCTGCTCCTCGCCGCCGGCGGCCGTGCCGGGGTCGTAGAGGCGGACGGCGGCGGACGGCATCACGGTCGAGACCGCGTGCTTGTAGACGAGCTGGACGTGGCCGTCGCGGCGGAGCAGCAGGCAGAAATTGTCGAACGAGCTGATCACGCCCTGCAGCTTGACGCCGTTGATCAGGAATACGGTGACCGGAATCTTGTTCTTGCGGACGTGGTTGAGGAAGACGTCCTGGAGGTTCTGTTGCTTTTCGGCCGCCATCGAGTGGGTTCCTCTGATTTTTTTGTCGTCCGGTCAGGTGCCCCCGACCCATATGAATGTCGGTACGCAGCCCACAACGTCAAGCCAAGATAGGCATGCAACAGCAACAGCGATAGAGCGGGCGGTCGACGATTGCTAGTCGAAGAAGCAAATCTGAAGGCTTTTTTCGCCTAGTCCGACAATCGAACGACACCGTCGAGCGCTTCGGTCTCCAGATAGCGGGCGAGCAGGCGGCGGCTGATCGAGCCGGGCTTGCCGTTGGCGATCACGGCATCATCGATCCGGGTCACCGGCAGGATCAGGCTCGACGTGCTGGTGAGGAAGGCCTCGCGGGCACTCTTCGCCTCCTCGACCGTGAACGGGCGTTCCTCGACCCTTATGCCGCAGGCCAGGGCCACTTCGAACAGCACTTCGCGGGTGATGCCGCCGAGGATCTCGTGGCCCCTCGGCCGGGTGACGATGCTGCCCTCGGCAGTGACGATATAGGCATTCGCGGTCGAGCCTTCGGTGACGTAGCCCGCCTCGTCGTAGAGCCAGGCCTCACGCGCCCCCGCCTCGTGCGCCTCCTGCTTGACCAGGACGTTGGGGAGCAGGCTCACGGACTTGATGTCGCAGCGCTCCCAGCGAATGTCCGGGCGGGTGACGACCGCGACCCCGTCCTCGATCTCGTAAGGCTTCGGGAAGGGGGCGCGGCGGACGGTGACGACGAGGCTCGGCCGGGTGCCCGGCTTGGGGAAGAGGTGGTTCCTGGGTGCCGTGCCGCGGCTCACCTGGATGTAGACGATGGCCTTGTCCAGCGGGTTGCGGCGCAGCGTTTCCTTGACGATCAGGCGAAGGGCAGCACGCGAGGTCGGCATCGCCATGCGCAGGCTCGAAAGCGAGCGCTCGAGCCGGTCGAGATGGCGCTCCAGATCGCGCGGCTCGCCGCCCCGGCACTTCATGACCTCATAGACACCATCGGCGAACTGATAGCCGCGATCCTCGATCATCACCGCCGGCGCGTCGATCGAAACATAACGGCCGTTGACATAGGCAATGCGCGCCATGCGGGGACTGGCTCCTCTGCAGTCTGCTGCTGGCGAGGATGTAGCGCAGATCAGGCCGGCGGGTACAGGGCGATGGGTGCGGTGGATCGGAGGGGTGTGGGGAAGAAAGAAACGCAGGGAGGATGATCCTCCCTGCACCCACCGGATTTTTTCGCGGGAGTGGCGGCGGGTGATGCGGCGCTGGGCGATGCCGGGCGGCGTTGACAGTTGTTGCACCCGGGTACAGCCTCGATGGAGGGGTTCGGATTGCGGCAGCGCAGCTGGATCGCGCCTCGAAAGTGGACGAACTGACACGGGCGCGCTGACGGCGATTGGCTCAACCTTTGGCCGAGTTCCTCGCATGCCCTGAACTTCCATGCACGCAATTGCATCGTTCATTTGCCAAGGAATCTCGATATCAGAGTATCGTGATCAATAATTGAGAATCTATTGTCATATGGTCTAAGCGCTTTTTTGAGATCGGTACTATCCATATTGTCAAGATTGCCAATAACAAGAACCAAATTTGGATTTCGCACCCGTATTTGAAGCTTTTGTTCTGCCCAACGCGCATTGGCTGGAGAAGAAAAGTAATGCCGGTAGTTCGCCAGCTGCGATAGACCTTCAGAAACATAGTCTATGAAAGCGGCGGCGTGGATTCCGCCCTTGAAATAAACTTGCCTTGTCTACTTTGGCTAGCTTTAGATCTAATATATCAAAATAACCATCAGGCCTTCTTATGATAAGATCGGGATTTAATGCTTGAAAGCCAAAATTACCGTTGTCGTCAACAATATTTAGAGTCTGTTCGTACAAAAACAAATCCGTGCAAAATGTTTTCTTTGCAATTTCTGGATGAGTCCTGAAGAAATCACC
>DAIRDJ010000226.1:0-5861 GCA_036796215.1 Geminicoccaceae bacterium | reverse complement strand
AGCGGAGCAGCTTGACACCAACGACCCCAATCAGAGAGGGCTCTTAGCATTCGCTGTCCACACACGAGACCCGGTTGCCAGGCACGGCGCGCTCGCCTCGACGCCGTCACAGCGTGCGAGGTGGTTTGGCCGCTCTGCACGGACGCCCCGCCTCTGGCCCTTGTCGTGTCGATGGGACGGCGCCGCCGGAGCAGGATGCCACCTCAGATATCGCACCCGCCCCGGCGTTCGGCATGGCGTTCAGACTAGCCGGCGCTGCCCTCGCCCCTTCGGGTCAGTCGTCAGAGCTTCGGCAGCGTGAGCGGCGCGTCGTCCAGCGCCTCGTTGGCGCTGGCCAGCGCCCGGGCGAGGCTGCACAGCGCTTCCTGGTGTTTGCGGCTCGGCAACGAGATGAAATTGCGGGCGAGCTCGAGCAGCATCCGCTGCTGCGGCGTCGGTTTGAACTCCCGGTCGCCGTCCATGCCCTCGAAGAAGAAGGTGACGTCGACACCGAGGGCATGCGCGATGGTATAAAGGCGGCCGGCCGCGATCCGATTGATGCCCTTCTCGTACTTGTGTGCCTGCTGATAGGTCACACCGATCAGCTCGGCCATCTGCTGCTGGGTCAGGCCAAGCATGATCCGCCGCTCGCGCATCCTGGCACCGACGTGCCGGTCGATATCCTGGGCGCGCGAGCGGCCCGGGCCAGCCTGTTTTTCGGGTAACGCCGTCATGGTCACGAACTTCCTTATGCCGTCAGGTGACACTGCCGGTCGGGCACCTGCGTGCCCGCCGACCGGGAAGAACGGCCAGCCGCCTTCCGCGCTCTACCAACGGTTACCGCCTGCCGGTAAAGTTTCGGTTAATCGCGCATCTTCTGGCGCAAATTTGCCACCCCGTGGTCGCCGAATTGGCAGAATGCGTACGATGTTGCTTCCCGCGCTAGTGGATAATTTAGCCATGAGCGCGGACCGAGCTTCCGAGCACTGTCGGTGAGGTTGCGATGGCTGCCTGCCACGGCGACTTGCCGGCGCCGGTTTCGCGTGCTCGTCGAAGGCGGTGCTGGTAAACGCGGGCGACGGCGGGTAACCGAACCCAGGCGACCGGCACATCGTCACCGGCCGCCTGGAGGTGTGGCCGAGGGAGGTCGAGCATGGGTGTGGTCAAGGATGAAATCGAGCGGCGGCTCACGATCGATCTTTCGCCGGAGCGGCTCGAGATCCGTGACGACTCGGCGCAGCATGTCGGCCATGCCGGGCATCGACCTGAAGGCGAGACGCATTTTTTCGTCGAGGTCGTCAGCCGACAGTTCGCGGGGCAGAGCCGGGTCGCGCGGCAGCGGCAGGTCTACGCCGCCCTCGGTGACCTGATGCAGCAGCGGATCCACGCGCTCTCCATCAGCGCGTTGACCCCGGATGAGGCCACATCGTCAAGCCGTTAGGCCATCCGGCTGGCACAGCCGCAGGCCAGCGCTGGGGCCGGCCCACTGGGACGCGGAGATCGACGCGCCCTTGGTCAGTCCGTTACCCCATACTGGCTGCCGTAGATCATCGCCTCGGTGTTCTTCAACTCTTCCTGCAGCGAGTTGCGGACAGCCTCGTAGATGTCACGGATCGACACCATGCCGCAGACTTCGTCACCCCGCAGCACCGGCAAATGGCGGTAGCGGCCGGTCTGCATCCGCTGCAGCGCCGTCATTGCCGTGTCATTCGGCTGCAGCGTCTCGGGCTCGACGGTCATGACGGCACCGACCGGCGTGGTCTGTGCCGGCAGGTCCTTGGCGACGACGCGATAGACGATATCGCGCTCAGTGACGATGCCACGGAGCCGGCCGCCCTCGACGACCATGACGGCGCCGATGCGGCGTTGCGCCATGAGGTCGGCCGCCGCCCTGACGGTGGCATCGGGTGGCAGGGTGCAGAGTGTCTGCGCCCCGTCGATGACGCCCGGAATGATGCGTCGATGCATAGCTCGCCCTCCCTAGGCCCAGCACCCAGCCGCTCCGGATGCTCGTCGGCCATGGCACCCGTCTATCCAATCCCCACGGACAGCTTGGATAGTGTGGGCCCCCGGGTCAAGCACGGCATGCGGCCGGGCCCGTGCGCAGCCGATCCCGCACGCCAGCAGGCTCAGCCTGCCTTCTTTTCCGCTTCGATGCCTTCCATGATCATCCGCTTGGCCTCGTCGGCATCGGCCCAGCCCTCGACCTTGACCCATTTTTCCGGCTCGAGATCCTTGTAGTGCGAGAAAAAGTGGCTGATCCGCTGCAGATCGATCTCGGGCACGTCCTTGTAGCTCAGCACCTTGCGATTGATCGGTGTGATCTGGTCGATGGGCTTGGCCAGGATCTTGGCATCGATGCCGGCCTCGTCCTCCATCTTCAGCACACCGATCGGGTTGACCCTGAGCACGACGCCGGGCTGCACCGGCAGGCGGCCGATCACCATGACATCAATCGGGTCGCCGTCATCGGCGAGCGTGTGCGGGATGAAGCCGTAATTGCAGGGGTAGAACATCGTCGTGTAGAGGTAGCGGTCGACGAAGATCGCGCCGCTGTACTTGTCGAGCTCATACTTGATCGGGTCCGCCCGCAGCGGCACCTCGATGATGACGTTGACCTCCTCGGGCGGGTTGGCGCCGATTGACAGCTTCATGTAGTCCAAGGGGTGGGCTCCTTCGGTGACCGCCGGCCGGGCCGCTCAGGGCCAGGCGACGGCGGGTGGCAGGGACATCAGGATGGCTTCGGGATTGCCGCCGGTCTTGAGGCCGAACTGGGTGCCTCGGTCGTAGAGCAGGTTGAATTCCACGTAGCGGCCGCGCCGGACCAGCTGGTGGGTCCGCTCCTCGGCGCTCCAGGGCTGGTTCATCCGGCGGGCGACGAGCTTCGGGTAGATGTCGAGGAAAGCCAAGCCAACCGATCGGGTGAAGGCGAACTGCACCTCGAGATCGTCGTCGAGATAGTCGTAGAAGATGCCACCGACGCCGCGCGGCTCACCGCGGTGCGGGATGAAGAAATAGTCGTCGGCCCACACTTTGAACCGGGCATGGGCCCCAGCCTTGTAGCTGTCACAGGCGCGCTCGAGGGCGGCGTGGAAAGCGGCGGTGTCGCTGGCGTCGGGATAGATCGGGTTGAGGTCGGCACCACCGCCGAACCAGGCGCGGGTGGTGCGGATGTGGCGAGTGTTCATATGGGCCGGCGGCACGTGCGGGTTCCTCGGGTGCGCGACCAGCGAGATGCCGGAGGCCCAAAAGCGCGGATCCTGGTCGGCACCGGGGATCTGGCTTGCGAATTGCGGCTGGAACTCGCCGAACACGGTGGAGACGTTGACCCCGACCTTCTCGAAGACGCGGCCGTGCATGAGGCCCATCACGCCGCCACCGCCGCCGTCGCGCTGCCAGGGCTTCTTGACGAAGCGACCGGGCGCGAGCTCGTCGGCATCCGGACCGGCATAGGCGTCCTCGAGCGCCTCGAATGCGGCGCAGATGCGGTCCCGCAATTCCTCGAACCACGCCCTGGCCCGGGCCTTTTCGCCGTCCGCTGCCACCCTCGTCTCCCCAGAAAAGCCGCCCCCGCCGGTTGTCACGGCTCCGCCGTCATCCGCCAGGCAGCGCCTTCAATTGACGCAGCGCCTCACTCAGTCCAATGGCCGCCGCGGTCACGACGTTGAGCGAGCGCAGCCCCGGCCGGAGTGGGATCCGGACCGCTGTTGTCACCTGCTCGACGAGCGCCGGTGGCGCACCCCGACTCTCACTGCCGACGGCCAGCACGTCGCCGGGCTCGAACTCGAAGCGGTGATAGGCCGTTTCGGCCTTCGCACTCAAGAGCACGAGACGCCGGCCTTCGTCCGCCATGGTCGCCAGAAACTGTGCCAGATCGGCATGCCGCCTGACCGCGACGTGCCGGGCGTAATCCATGCCGGCGCGGCGAATGCGCCGCTCGTCGAGGGGAAAGCCGCAGGGCTCGACCACGTCGAGATCGATGCCGAAGCAGGCAGCGAGCCGGAGTGCCGCGCCGAAATTGCCCGGCTGGTCGGGCTCGACGAGGGTCAGACGAAGCGACGCTGAGTTGGTCATGGCGAGTGCCCGATTGCCTAGGTGGCTCGACGGCCCGGCGCCCAAGGCCCGGAACCCGAGCATGGCGCTGCTGGTCGCCGCGCGTCGGCTGCGGCCCGACGCGACACTGTTTTATGCGACTTTCGGTCGCTTGGCTCGCGACAGGTCACCTCATATCCTAGCCATCGCAAAAGAAGCAGCGGGGCAGGGCCGCGGATCGAGCTATGTCGCGCGCCCGTCAATGCGTTTTCGAGACTGGAAGGTTGGGAAAAATGGCTGCTGAAACCGAGAACGTGGCCGGCCAAGTTGAGACGAGGCGCGATTTTCTCGGGATCGTCGCCTGGACCGGTTTGGGCATCGGCGGTGTCGCGGCACTCTCGCCGTTCGTGAACAGCATGAACCCATCGGCCGACGTGCTGGCTCTGGCATCGACCACGGTCGACATCTCGGGCGTCGACGAGGGCATGGGCATCACCGTGATGTGGCGCGGCAAGCCGGTCTTCGTGCGGCATCGGACGGCCGAAGAGATCGCTGCGGCCGAGGATACCGACCTTTCGGGTCTGCGCGACCCGCAGCCCGATTCGGATCGTGTGCAACGAACGCAATGGCTGATCATCGTCGGCGTCTGCCCGCATCTCGGCTGTGTGCCCGGCGGCAACCGGCCGACCGAGCCGCGTGGCGACTGGGACGGCTGGTTCTGCCCCTGCCACGGTTCGCACTTCGACACTTCCGGGCGCATCCGCCGCGGACCGTCCCCGACCAACTTCGAAGTGCCGGAATACGTCTTCGAGACCGACACGCGCGTCGTGATCGGCTGACCACTAGCCGACGCCCGTCGGGGGGAGCCGATTGGCCGGGCATACCGCTTAACCCGATCTCCAGGGACCAAGAATGAGTGCGCAACCCCAGAAATACGAGTTCAAGAGCGGCGTTGCTCGATGGATCGACGACCGGCTGCCGCTGCTGAGCTGGGCCCGGGCCGAGTTCGTCGATTACCCGGCACCGAAAAACCTGAACTACTGGTGGAACTTCGGCTCGCTGGCCTCGATCATGCTGATTATCATGATCCTCAGCGGCATCTTCCTCACCATGCACTACACGCCGCACGCCGACTACGCGTTCGCCAGCATCGAGCACATCATGCGCGACGTGAACGGCGGTTGGCTGATGCGCTACATCCATTCGAACGGCGCCTCGATGTTCTTCATCGTGGTGTTCATCCACATGTTCCGCGGCCTCTACTACGGCTCGTACAAGGAACCGCGCGAGCTGTTGTGGATCCTCGGCGTCATCATCCTGCTACTGATGATGGCTACCGCGTTCATGGGTTACGTGCTGCCCTGGGGCCAGATGAGCTTCTGGGGTGCCATGGTGATCACCAACCTCTTCTCGGCGGTCCCGATCTTCGGCGAGGCCATCGTCACCTGGCTCTGGGGTGGCTTCACCGTCGACAACCCGACGCTTACCCGCTTCTTCGCGCTCCACTACCTGATGCCGTTCGTCATCTTCGCCTTCGTGTTCCTGCACATCCTGGCCTTGCACCAGTTCGGCTCGAACAACCCGGTCGGCATCGACATCACGAAGAAGGACAAGATCCCGTTCCATCCTTACTACACCGTCAAGGATATGTTCGGGTACTGCGTCTTTTTCATTTTCTATGGCGCCTTCGTCTTCTTCATGCCGGAAGCGCTGGGTCACGCCGAGAACTACATCCCGGCCGACCCGCTGGTGACGCCGCCGCACATCGTGCCCGAGTGGTACTTCCTGCCGTTCTACGCGATCCTGCGCGCCATCACCTTCGACATCTTCTGGATCATCCCGGCCAAGCT
>DAIRDJ010000225.1:0-5874 GCA_036796215.1 Geminicoccaceae bacterium | reverse complement strand
CACCACCGGCCAACCCGGTTGTCGGCGCCGGTCAACAAGGTTGACGCTCTACAGTGTGTCGGCTGGAGTGAGCATAAGCGAACGGAAACCGCGCTAGGCATCGACCGGTGCCGGCAGGTCGATATAGCCACGTTCGACAACACGCTCGGTCGCCTCGAAGACGAGGCGCATCTCCTCGAAGGCGCGCCTGTGGCCGGCAAGCCGCTCGATCGCCGCCGGATCGGCATGGCCCGCGGCGATGGCCAAGCCTTCGGCCACGTAGCGCGCCCGGAGCTCGGCGACGCGCACCGCGAGGCGCAGGAAGGTCTCGCTGTCGAGGGCTCTGCCATGAGCGGCGGCGAGCGTTGTGCCGATGACCTCCCGATTGGCCTCGGCGATCGCCCGCTCGAGGCCGTCGAGGAACCGGCGCCGCTTCTGCGCGAAGGCCGGATCGCTTTCCTCGGGTGCGAGGTGTCGTCGCGGCTCCAATCTGCCGATCGGCCGCGTGCTCATGCTCGAGCCCTGTCGTCGCGGCCTTGTGTCGATCGTCCGGTGATGGCAGCCATGCCCGACCTTCTCCTGCACCAGCCATAGCGCTGATCGTCGATTATGCTACGCAGAGCTGAAGATTCGGTTAACGCGTTGCCGGGGAGAGCGACGATGCGACTTTCGGCGGTCCTCGAGACCGTACTCTATGTCGATGATCTGGATGCGGCGGCCCGGTTCTACGGCGAGGTGCTCGGTCTCGACGAGGTGAGCCGGCGGCCCGGTCTCTTCGTCTTTTTCAGGCTGGAGGCACAGATGCTGCTCTTGTTCGTGCCGGAAGCGGCAGCCGCCAGCGTCAAGGTTCCGGCACATGGTGCGCTGGGTCCGGGGCATGTGTGCTTCGCCGTTCCAGACGACGCGCTCGACGCCTGGGCCCGGCGGCTCGAGGCTCAGGCGATCAGCATCGAGCGGTGGCAGAACTGGCCGAAAGGCGGCCGATCGTTCTACTTCCGCGATCCCTCAGGCAACAGCCTCGAGCTCGCCAGCCCGTGGATCTGGGGGTTTTCCGAGCACTTTTCCACAGGCGATCAGGACAACTGAGCCTCGCCTGAGTCCAATCAGTCGAGCCTCAGGGTCGCCAGGCCTCGTAGTCGCCGGTCGCGCGGTCCCGCTTGCCGCCGCGTCGCTCGTGGCCGGGTGGGACGTAGGCCCGGGTGGTGCCGGAGAGGTTCGGAATGTGCGGCTTCTCCCAGAATTTCTCCTTGAAGGGTTCCTCGGAGGGCGCCTTCTCGCGGTTCTTGTGCAGCCAGGCATTCCAGCCTGGGGCTACAGAACTCGCCTCGATCTCGCCTTCGGCGGCATAGACCACCCAGCGCCGCGCCTTGCGCCAGTCGCCGCCCTTCGGCCCGCGCTCGCGATAATAGACATTGCCGAATTCGTCCTCGCCGACCTTCTCGCCACGCCAGCGAGTGAAGAGCGCTGTGCCGAGGCGGTTCTGCGCGAGCCATTTGAAGATCGACACTGATCGGCTCCCCATGCCGTGAACCAGGAGATCGGGTCGCGACCGAGCCAGATGCGGTCACGACCTCGTCGGGCGCCTTATGGACTCGCGAGCGGGCAGCGTCCAGTCGCCAGCCAGCCGCAGGCGATGCCTGCGGTGCTTGTGGACAAACCGGGACAATTCAATCTGTGGAAAACTCGGGAGAAAATGGCTGCTGAGCTCTATTGAGCGCACTGAGTCTGACTCAATGAAACTAAAATGGAACGAAATCCGGCGCCCGACCCACAATTGCGCGACTTTTATCCACAGGAGCGTCGGGCGGGTGGCGGCCGATTGAGGCCTCTTGACGCCATGGCGAGCTCAATGAGAAGTTGAGGGGATCTCAGCGCAAGCTGAGCGGGATTTGGCGTGCCGCCGCCACCATTGGCATGGCCGAGGCGCAACAGTTCGCAGAGGCGTGGCTGGATTGTCGGCGCGGACACAATATCTAGTTGTGGCGACGCCCGCTCTTCGTATATCTAGCAAATCGAGGCTGGCGCTGCCACTTGGCGGCCGCTCAGGTCCTCGGGTTTGGCGGGCTCGCAACGCTCGGCCGCTGACCGCTCCCGGCAAAAAAATGCGCTGGGGAATGGTTTGGGTCGTGGCTTCTTGTTGAGATTTGCTGTGGGCGGTTCTAAACTGATCGTTGAATGATCCAAGGATCATCCGACGCTGATCGTGAGGCCCCGCCCGCTTCGACCGCGAGAACAGACGGCATGTGCAACGGGTTTGACGAACGAGACGAGAACATTCTAGTCTCACAGCGACGAGGAGATCGGTGTCGATGAAGATCGAGCGCGCCTTTACCGAAGCCGGCGCATCGCCCTATGCGGCGATGGCCTTTCGTTCGGCATCGAGCGAGATCCGCAACCCTGACGGGTCGGTGGTGTTCGCCCTCGAAGCCGTCGAAATCCCGGCCGGCTGGTCACAGGTCGCGATCGATGTACTGGCGCAGAAATATTTCAGGAAGGCAGGGGTCCCGGCGAAGCTGAAGCCGGTCAAGGAGAAGGGGGTCCCGACCTGGCTCTGCCGCCGGGTCGCCGACGAGGCCGCACTCGCCAAGCTGCCGGAGGCCGACCGCTACGGCAGCGAGACCAAGGCCCAAGAGGTGTTCGATCGGCTCGCCGGGGCCTGGACCTATTGGGGCTGGAAGGGCGGCTATTTCGGCTCGGAGGAGGATGCTCTCGCGTTCTTCGACGAGATGCGAGTCATGCTGGCCAAGCAGATGGCGGCCCCCAACTCGCCGCAGTGGTTCAATACGGGGCTCTATTGGGCCTACGGCATCGATGGCCCGGCGCAGGGTCACTTCTATGTCGACGAGGCGACCGGCAAGGTGCACGCCTCGACCTCGGCCTATGAGCGGCCGCAGCCGCATGCCTGCTTCATCCAGTCGATCCAGGACGATCTGGTCAACGACGGCGGCATCATGGATCTCTGGGTCCGCGAGGCGCGCCTGTTCAAGTACGGCTCCGGCACCGGCACCAACTTTTCCAACCTGCGCGGCGAGGGCGAGCGACTGTCGGGCGGCGGCAAGTCGTCCGGGCTGATGTCGTTTCTGAAGATCGGTGACCGCGCCGCCGGGGCGATCAAGTCCGGCGGCACGACCCGGCGAGCGGCCAAGATGGTCATCGTCGATGTCGATCACCCGGACATCGAGGCGTTCATCGACTGGAAGGTGACCGAGGAACAGAAGGTGGCGGCACTCGTCGCCGGCTCGAAGCTCCTCGCCAGCCACGCCAACGCCATCATCGAGGCCTGCCATGGGGCGGCTGACGTGCGCGAGGCCGAGCGCTTCGATCCGAAGACGAACCCGGCCCTGAAGCTCGCCGCTCGGGCGGCGAAGAAGGCGATGCTGCCGGAAGGCGCGATCCAGCAGGCGATCCTGCTGGCTCGCCAGGGCTACCAGGGGGTCGAGGTCCCGACCTATGATGCCGACTGGGACAGCAGCGCCTATCTCACGGTTTCCGGGCAAAACTCCAACAATTCGGTACGGATCAGCGATCCCTTCTTCCAGGCCGTGCAGCAGGACCGCGAGTGGCCGCTGACGTTCCGGCGGACGGGCGAGGTCGCGAGAACCGTTCGGGCACGCGCGCTTTGGGACAAGATCTGCTTTGCCGCCTGGGCGAGTGCCGATCCCGGGGTGCAGTACGACACCACCATCAACGACTGGCACACCTGCCCGGCCGACGGGCGGATCAACGCGTCGAACCCGTGCTCGGAGTACATGTTCCTCGACGATACGGCCTGTAACCTCGCGTCCTTGAATCTCATGCAGTTCAAGAACCAGGACGGGACGTTCCGGGTCGCCGAGTTCGAGCATGCCGTTCGGCTCTGGACGCTGGTGCTCGAGATCTCGGTGATGATGGCCCAGTTCCCGGCCGAGAAGATCGCCGAGCTCAGCTACAGGTTCAGGACCCTCGGCCTCGGCTACGCCAATATCGGTGGCCTCCTGATGGCCTCCGGCATTCCTTACGACAGCGACGAGGGACGTGCCTATTGCGGCGCCATCACCGCCTTGATGACGGGTATCGCCTACAAGGTGTCGGCCGAGATCGCATCGGAGCTCGGCGCCTTTCCCGGCTATCCCGCCAATCGTGACTCGACGCTCCGGGTGCTGCGCAATCACCGCCGTGCGGCGCATGGGCAGGCGCGGGGCTATGAGGAGCTGGCTACCCTGCCAGTACCGCTCGACCACCACCATTGCCCCGACAGGACGTTGCTCGACGCTGCCGTCCGCGCCTGGGACGACGCGGTGACGATGGCCGAACAGCACGGGGTGCGCAACGCCCAGGTCTCGGTGATCGCGCCCACGGGCACGATCGGTCTCGTCATGGACTGCGACACCACCGGCATCGAGCCCGACTTCGCGCTCGTCAAATTCAAGAAGCTGGCGGGCGGCGGCTTCTTCAAGATCATCAACCGGATGGTGCCGACCGCCCTCGAGACCCTGGGCTACGACAGGGCGCAGATCGAGGCGATCACGCGCTACGCGGTCGGCCACGGCACGCTCAAGGGTGCCCCCGGCATCGATCACGCCAGGCTAGAGGCCAAGGGCTTCACAACCGAGATCTTGAAAAAGCTTGAGGCCGGCCTGCCGACCACCTTCGACATCCGCTACGCCTTCAATCGCTACAGCCTGGGCGAAGCGTTCTGCAAGGATGTGCTCGGCTTCAGCGACGCGCAGCTCTCCGACATGCGTTTCGACATGCTGCAGGCGCTGGGCTTCTCCCGCGATGCCATCGAGCAGGCCAACGCGTTCTGCTGCGGCACCATGACTATCGAGGGCGCCCCGGAGCTCAAGCCCGAGCATTTGCCGGTCTTCGACTGCGCCAACGCCTGCGGTCGGATCGGCAAGCGCTATCTCTCGGCCTCCAGCCACATCCGGATGATGGCGGCGGCCCAGCCCTTCATCTCGGGCGCCATCTCCAAGACCATCAACATGCCGGCGACGGCCGCGGTCGAGGACTGCCGCAAGGCCTACCTCGAGGGCTGGCGCCTGGGCGTGAAGGCCCTGGCCCTCTACCGCGACGGCTCGAAGCTGAGCCAGCCGCTCTCCTCGATGCTCAGCACGGATCTCGAGGACGAGGAGGACGACAGCCTCGAGCGCTCGCAGGTCGAGCGCATCGTCGAGGTCACCGAACGCGTGGTCGAGCGCTTCATTCAGGGCCGCAAGAAGCTGCCGACGCGGCGCAAGGGCTACACCCAAAAGGCCATCGTCGGTGGCCACAAGCTCTATCTTCGGACCGGCGAGTACGAGGACGGGGCCTTGGGCGAGATCTTCATCGACATGCACAAGGAAGGCGCCGCCTTCCGCTCGCTGATGAACAGCTTTGCGATCTCGGTCTCGATCGGCCTGCAATACGGCGTGCCACTTGAGGAGTTCGTCGAGGCCTTCTCGTTCACCCGCTTCGAGCCCTCGGGCGTGGTGCAGGGCAACGACACCATCAAGATGGCGACCTCGGTCCTCGACTACATCTTCCGCGAACTCGCTGTCTCTTATCTCGAGCGGACCGATCTCGCCAATGTCGACCCGCAGGCCCTGCGTCACGATGCGATCGGCGAAGGTACCAAGGAAGGCGACATGGGCGAGAACATGGCGCAGATCGCCTCGGCCGGGTTCATCCGCGGCAATCTCCGGCTCCTTGCCGGTGGTGCGGGACAGGCAGCCGAAGCCGAGACATCGATGAAGACCGCGGGCGGGGCAGGGGGCGGTGCGACAGCCGTCGCCAGCCGCGCGCGTGAAACCACCACGAGTTCCAGAGACAGCCGCCGCCAGCAGGCGGAGATCGCCCGGCTCCAAGGCTACGAGGGCGACCCCTGCTCGGCTTGCGGCAACTTCACGCTGGTGCGTAACGGCACCTGCCTGAAAT
>DAIRDJ010000224.1:0-5915 GCA_036796215.1 Geminicoccaceae bacterium | reverse complement strand
ATGGCGGCGTCGGTGGACAACCTTCTCGTCCAGATCGGTGCGGCGGAAGCGCCCGCGTCGCTGGCCCAGCGCTGAGGCCCGACGATGACGACCGAGCACACCTTCGATATCGTCCCGGCCCTGCCGGAGGTTTTTCTCCTCTTGGCCGGCATGGCGCTCTTGGTCGCAGGCGCGATGCGGCAGCAGGATGCGTCGCGGATCGTCACCCCCCTGGCGGCGCTGGCGCTTCTGGTCGCGGCCCTGTTCGTCATCGGTGCCGACAAGTCGCCGGCCCCGATCTTCAGCGGCCATTTCGTCTTCGACAGTTTCGCGGCCTTCCTGAAGGTCGTCATTCTCGTAGGCTCTGCCGTCAGCATCCTGCTCGCCCAGGGCTATCTCGGGGATCAGGAGCTCGACCGGTTCGAGTACCCGCTGCTGATCTTGTTCTCGAGCCTCGGCATGTGCATGATGGTCTCGGCCAACAGCTTCATCGCCCTCTACATGGCGCTCGAGTTGCAGAGCCTGCCGCTCTACGTGCTCGCCGCCTTCAACCGCGACCAGCTGCGCTCGACCGAGGCGGGGCTCAAATATTTCGTCCTGGGTGCGCTGGCGTCAGGCATGCTGCTCTACGGCTGCTCGCTGGTCTACGGCTTCACCGGCACGCTCTTGTTCGACGAGCTGGGGGCCATGCTGGTCGCCACCGAGAACGGCACCGTCGATCTCGGCCTCGGCGCCCTGGCCGGGCTCGTCTTCATCACCGCCGGGCTCGCCTTCAAGCTCTCGGCGGTGCCCTTCCACATGTGGGCGCCCGACGTCTACGAGGGGGCACCGACACCGGTCACCGCCTTCTTCGCCGCCGCCCCCAAGGTCGCGGCCGTCGGCCTCACCCTGCGCGTGCTGATGCAGCCGTTCGGCGCGGTTGCCGGCGAGTGGCAGCAGATCATCGTCTTCATCGCCATCGCCTCGATGCTCCTGGGTGCCTTTGCCGCCATCCGCCAGACCAACATCAAGCGGCTCTTGGCCTATTCCGGCATCGGCCACATCGGCTTTGCGCTCGTGGGGCTCGCGGCCGGGACCGAGCGCGGCATCTATGGCGTTCTCATCTACATGACGATCTATATCGTCATGACGCTCGGCACCTTCGCGGTCGTTTTGATGATGCGGCGGCAGGGCCGCTATATCGAGACGATCGAGGATTTGGCCGGCCTCTCCAGGGCGCGGCCGCTGATGGCCGCCGCCATGGCGATCTTCATGTTCTCGCTCGCCGGCATCCCGCCCTTGGCCGGCTTTTTCGGCAAGCTCTACGTCTTCATGGCGGCAGTCGATGCGGGCCTGACGCCGCTCGCGGTCCTCGGCGTGCTGGCCAGCGTGGTCGGCGCCTACTACTATCTGCGGATCGTCAAGCTGATGTATTTCGACGAGCCGGCCGAGGCGTTCGACCGGCAGAGCCGGGTCGAGCTGCAGGCGATCTGCACGGTGAGCGCCGTGCTGGTGCTCGGCTTCATCCTGATCCCGGCCCCCTTGCTCGCGACGGCCCAGGCTGCGGCTGCGGCGTTGATGCCGTGACGGCGGGCGGCCGTTGATCGCGTTTCGCGTCGAGACCCTGCCCGCGGTCGGCAGCACCAACGATATCGTGCGCGAGCGGGCAGCAGCCGGTGCCGCCGAAGGCCTGGTCGTCACCGCCACCGAGCAGCTCGCCGGGCGCGGCCGGCACGGCCGAACCTGGCGCTCGCCGCCGGGCAATCTCTATGCCTCGCTCTTGTTTCGCCCGGTGCGGCCGCTCGGCGAGGCGGCGACCCTTTCGCTGGTCGTCGGCCTCAGCCTGGCGGATGCGATCGAGACAGCGGCCGGGCCGACGCTCAACCCGGCACTCGGCCTCAGGCTCAAATGGCCGAACGACCTCTTGGCCGGCGACGCCAAGATCGCGGGCATCCTCTTGGAGAACGTCGCGGCGACCGGCGAGGAGCCGGTGATCGTGGCGGGGCTCGGCGTCAATGTCGAGGTGGCACCCGAGGGACTCCCCTATCCTGCGACAACGCTGCGCGCACTGGGCCTGGAGATCACGACCGAAGCGCTGTTGGAACAGCTGTTGGCGCGGGTCGGACCGGACTACGAGTGCTGGCAGAGGGGCGGGTTCGCCGTCCTGCGCGATCGCTGGCTGGCGCGCGCCCGGGGGATCGGCGAGCCGGTCGGGGTCAGGGTCGGCGAGCGGACGGTCAGCGGCCGGTTCGTGGCTGTGGACGAGGCTGGGCATCTCGTGCTGGAAGGACCGGACGGGCGGCTGGCCCTCAATGCGGGCGAGCTCTTTTTTGCGCCGGCGGCGTCACGCTGATGGCAGCCTGCGCAGCTTCAGCTATAGTCCCGCGTATGCTGCCGCTGTTCCCTTCGCATCCCTCGAGGCGCCCCCGATGCTGCTCTTGATCGATGTCGGCAACACCAACACGGTCTTTGCCCTCTACGAGGACCGCGAGGCCAGGGGGCAATGGCGGCTGTCGACGGCGCGGCAGCGGACGGCCGAGGAATACGCCGCGCTCCTGTTCCAGCTCTTGAGCATCGCCGGCTTCGGCAAACAGCATGTCGACGCCGTGGTCATCTCGTCGGTGGTGCCGCAGACCGTCTTTCCGCTCCGGCTGATGAGCTACAACTTCTTCGGCTGCCAGGGCTTCGTCGTCGGTGAGGACGTGCCGATCCCGATCGAGAACAAGCTGATCAACCCCAAGGAGGCGGGTGCCGACCGGCTGGTCAATGCGCTGGCCGCCGTGCGCCGCTACGCGCCACCCTTGATGGTGGTCGATTTCGGCACGGCCACGACCTTCGACATCGTCGACGACAACGGGGCCTTTTTGGGCGGCATCATCGCCCCCGGCATCAATCTTTCGATCGAGGCGCTGCATCGGGCGGCCGCCAAGCTGCCGCGGATCGCGGTCGAGCCGCCACCCCAGGTGATCGGGCGGTCGACCGTCGAGGCGATGCAGTCCGGGGTCTTTTGGGGCTATGTCGGCTTGATCGAGGGGCTTGCCCGGCGGGTCCAGGCCGAGTACGGCAAGCCCATGACGGTCATCGCCACGGGTGGCCTCGCCCCCTTGTTCGCCAGACACTGTCCAACGGTAGAGAATGTCGACCGCGATCTCACGATGATCGGGCTGGTCGAGATCTACCTCGAAAATCGCGATCTCATTCGCTCCGGCAAGAAAGCAGAACCGTGACCAAACCTCTACGCTTCGTCGCCCTCGGCGGGATCGGCGAGATCGGCATGAACCTCTATCTCTACGAACTCGACGGGCAGTGGCTGATGGTCGATTGCGGCATCGCGTTCGCCGACGATCGCCATCCCGGCGCCGACATCCTGATGCCCGATATCGGCTTCATCGAGGAGCGCCGTGACAAGCTCGCGGGCATCGTCATCACCCATGCGCACGAGGACCATATCGGGGCTGTGCCCTATTTGTGGGAGCGGCTCGGCTGTCCGCTCTACTGCACGCGCTTTCCGGCGGCGGTGCTCCGGCGCAAGCTCACCGAGCACGACACCAAGGCACCTACCCCGATCCGGGTGGTCGAGAATGCCACGCCCTTCACCGTCGGACCCTTCGCCTGCCGGCTGATCCACATGACGCACTCGATCCCGGAGGCGAGTGCGCTCGCGATCGAAACACCCTACGGCATCGTCATGCATACCGGTGACTGGAAGCTCGATCCTGCCCCCATGCTGGGCGAGAAGAGCGACATCGAGCTCCTGGAGCAGGTGGGGGCGGAAGGCGTCCTCGCCCTCGTCGCCGACAGCACCAATGTGCTGAGCCCGGGCACCTCCGGCTCCGAGGCCGAGGTCCGCGACAGCCTGCGCGAGCTGATAGCAAGCCAGCCGCATGCGGTGGCACTCACCACCTTCGCCTCCAACGTCGCCCGGCTCGAGACCGCGATGTTCGCCGGGGCCGAGGCGGGGCGCGAGATCGTCGTGGTCGGTCGCTCGATGCACCGGATGATCGATGCCGCCAAGGAGTGCGGCTACCTCAAGGATATCCCGCCGCTCCGGGACGAGCGTGATGCGGCGGGCCTGCCGCGTCACCGGCTGCTCTATCTCGTCACCGGCAGCCAAGGCGAGCCGCGGGCCGCCATGCAGCGGATCGCCACCGGCAACCACCAGCGCGTGCGGCTCGAGGCTGGCGATACCGTGATCTTCTCCTCCAAGATCATCCCCGGCAACGAGAAGTCGCTCTATGCGCTGCACAACCATCTGGTCGAACTCGGGGTCGAGGTGATCACCGAGGAGGACCATTTCGTCCACGTCTCGGGTCATCCGAGCCGTGACGAGATGGAGCAGATGATCCGCTGGATGAAGCCCAAGGTGGTGGTGCCGATCCACGGCGAGGCGCGGCATCTCTATGCCCATGCCCGCTTCGCCAAGGGGCTCGGCATCGAGCAGGCGCTGGTGGTCAGGAACGGCGATCTGGTTCGCCTGGGCCCGCTGCCGGCGGGTGTCGAGGAGGAGGTGCCGGTCGGCCGGCGGGTGCTGGAGACCGACGAGCTCCTGGATTCCGGCGACGAGCTCTACCGCTCGCGGCGCCGGCTGGCGAGCCACGGCACGGTCGTCGTCGGCATCGTGCTCGACCCCTATGGCAGCGTGCTCGCGACCCCGCAGCTGACCTGCATCGGGGCGATCGATCTCTCCTCCTTCGGCGATCTGGAGAAGGAGGCGGCCGAGCTGATTGCCGATGCGGTCGAGGATCTGCCGGATCGTGATATTCTCGACGACGAGCGGATCGAGCAGGTGGTGCGCACCGCTCTCCGGCAAGCGCTCAATCTGCCGCGCAACAAGCGGCCGATCGTGGAGGTGCAGATCACGCGGCTGTCGGCCCAGGCCTTGGAAAGTCTGGAGACCGACGAGAAAATGGGAGTTGTCTGATGAGCGAGATGTTCAAGCTTGGCCGGTTGAATCACGTGGCGATTGCCGTGCCGGATATCGCGGCTGCCCGTGCCACTTATGCGACGACGCTGGGGGCCACCGTCTCGGCGATCGAGGATCAGCCGACCCACGGCGTGCAGACCGTCTTCATCGAGCTGCCGAACACCAAGGTCGAGCTTTTGGGCGTCCTCGGCGACAAGTCGCCGATCGCGGCTTTCCTGGAGAAGAATCCGGGCGGCGGCATGCACCACATCTGCTACGAGGTCGACGACATCCTCGCCGCCCGCGACAAGCTGCAGGCCGAGGGGGCGCGCGTCCTGGGTGATGGTACGCCCAAGATCGGTGCCCACGGCAAGCCCGTGCTGTTCCTGCATCCCAAGGATTTCTGCGGCACTCTGGTCGAACTCGAGCAGGCCTGAGTGGTCGATAAGGAAAAGAGTTGGGAAGATGATCTT
This sequence comes from Geminicoccaceae bacterium, assembly GCA_036796215.1. Classification (GTDB taxonomy): domain Bacteria; phylum Pseudomonadota; class Alphaproteobacteria; order Geminicoccales; family Geminicoccaceae; genus SLRI01. The sequence continues at coordinate 581 of DAIRDJ010000224.1, read as the reverse complement.
CCCCACACCCCAACAATACCTTTAAGGAACGAGGGGGCGTGGGGGAAATCATTTCCCCCACATCTTTCTTTTCAACAAAGGCCTGGCTGTTGACCCCGCTCGGCGCCGTCGTCACCTATGTCTGCGTCTGGTGGGTGATTTTCTTCATGGCGCTGCCCTGGGGGGCGGCCCCACCGGAGAAGCCCGAGCCCGGCCATGCCACGAGTGCGCCCGAGAGGCCGCGCCTCCTGCTCAAGGTGGCGGTGACCACGGTGCTTGCCGGGTTTGCGACCTACGGCATCTCGCTCGTCATCGAGAGTGGCCTGATCGCGTTGCGTCCGCCGCCGGGCGGCGTCGATTGAGACGGCGTTTGTTCGCCTAAAAGTTGTATACTGTTTCAAGGGCTTAGCTGGTCCTGTCCGCGATCGACTGGCCGTCGTCTAAAATTTTACTGGTTTTTTCCCCGAAAGCCGGTCGAATTCGGAACGATAAATGGTCGGTTACAGCGTTTTTTGGTTGTCGATTTTCTACCCTGGGGTTAGAACCCTGACTGTGTTCATGGGTTTCTCCTGTGACACCCGACTTGAGGCGTTTCCTCCCTA
>DAIRDJ010000223.1:0-5931 GCA_036796215.1 Geminicoccaceae bacterium | reverse complement strand
CCGGCCCGCGGGTCTGCGTCGGCGCCAACTTCGCGATGATGCAGGCGCAGATCATTCTGGCGACGCTCCTCGCCCGATTCCACTTCGCGCCTGCCGGCCGGGCACCCCGACCGGTGATGCACATGACGATCCGCCCCGAGCCGGGTGTCCAATTGACCGCGACCCCGACGGCCACGGGCGACCTCGTGAACAAGCGCGCTTAGAGCGTCGAACCCAGCCCCTCGGCGTATCGAGCGCTGCCTTGAAGCTGTTGATGGTCGTGGCGCGGTCAGCCGCGCAGCGCTGCCGAGACGGTGCCGCGATAGGCGAGGACTGCCGGTAGTGTGGCGAGCACGAGCCCGACGCCGATGATCGTGACCACGAGGCGAAGTTCGCTTGTCGACAGCCGGACCGGCAGGGCGATGCCGGTGCGTTCGGCGAAGATCAGCGACACTCCGTGCGCCCCGAGCCAGCCCAGCACGAGGCCGAGCACCGCACCCACGGTCAAGAGCAGGGCAACATTCGTCCAGACCGTGGCGAAGACGAAGGGCCGCGACGCACCGAGGGCTCTGAGCACCCCGATCAGCCGGCGTCGCTGCGCCAGGCTCGCCAAGACGGCGAGCAGCACGGCACCGATCACCAGCACCTGGGTCAGGATCGAGATGATGGCGACGAGATCGCGCACGTCGCCCAGGAGCGCATAGAGCTGGACCAGCACCTCGGCCGGAAACACCGCCATGGTGTCCGGATCGTTGCGGTATTGCTGACGCAGCTGGTAGGCGGCGCCGAACGTGGTGGGCTTGACGACGATCGCCGGCACGCCCGGCAATTCCGCCGCGTCCCAGGGCGGGCCGACGGGCACCGCACCGAGATCGGGGCCGGCCGCGACCCCGTCGGGATAGAGCACCGCCAGGTCGAGCGTGTGGCCGACCGGCATCGAATGCAGCCACCAGACCGCCTCGATGGCGCCTATGATTGCCCGATCCCAGGGATTGCCCAGCCGCGGCAGCCGCCCCACCACCACGTAGTCGAAATCGTCGTGGACTTGCGCCCCCTGCACCGCCGCATGGCCGTGCGTCGGCGCGAAGCTGTCGCCGATGCCGAGATCGACATCGATCCCGGCCACCACCTCGTCGATCCGGGCGATGGTCCGCCCCTCGAGCAACCCACCCGGGCCGGCCAGCGCCTCGATGAACTCGGGCGTGACGCCGACCACCGGATGGCCGCGCCAATTGTCGCCGAAGCCCAAGGGCGAGGCCACCGCCACGTTCTCCGCCGCCTGCAGCTCGGCCAAAATCCGCCCCGGGATCAGATCGACAGCAGCAATCTGCAGATAGACCGAGGAGAGCACTAGCTGGGTCGGGCTGCCGCGCGCCCCGATGACGATATCGAAGCGGTCGGCCGCAGCCGCACTGCCCTGGCGAAGGGCCCGCTCCTGCGAGCTGACCGCCACGCCCAAGGCAACGGCGAGTGCGACCAAGAGAACAACCGCAATCGCCCCCGCCCGGGTGGTCTTGAGCTCGGCCCAGACGACCGGCCAGGGATTCATCGGTGCGGCCCCGTCATGGGCTCAATTGCCGGCCCGGGCGACACCTTGCGGCACCGTCCGAAACCGCGCGTCGACCAGGCGCAGTCGGCTGTAGAACCCGGTGCTCTCGTCGCGAAAGCCGCCGACCTCGAGCTTGCCGGTCACCTCGATCGGCACCGTGTTCGCCGTGAACGGCTGATCGCCCGCGGGATAGACGACGAGGATGTCGGCCGGCCAGTCGGCGTCGCTGTCACAAAACGGGCAGAGATCGACGGGCCAGCGGGTGAGCACGAAAAAATCCGCCTCGGCTTTCAAGGGGGGCGCCATGAAGCCCTGCATCGCCACCGTCTGGTCGGCGAGCGACTCGGTCTTCTCGGAAAAGGCGAGGCCCAGGATCCGGTTGCCGGTGTAGATCTCGTCGAAGGTCAGCGAGGCCGCAGCGGCGGTCGAGGCGCCGAGTCCGGCGACAAGGGCCAAGGCCACGCCCGAGACAAAAAACCGGCGGCGAGCGCGCATCGGCAGGTCCTCCAGGTCACGTCATGACGACAAGCGGCCGGATGGTGCGGCGCACCACCCGGCACTGTCAAGGAAGCGCGCTACTCGCCGAGGGCGAGGGCGTTGGCGATCACCCGGAAGAGCTCGGTGTTCTCCATGAAGCCCGAGAGCTCGTCCGCCCCCGGGCCCATGGCCGTCACCAGGACATCGTCCAGGGTGTGCACACCCGTGCTCGCCGAGCGCGGCAGGTTGCCCTCGCGGAACACCGCCCCCGGCACGTCCTGGTAGGCCTCGTTGGCGACGTAGTTGCCGGCGTCGTCACGCACCGCCGGCACGTAGCGGCCCTCCAGCTTCGGCCGGAAGGTGTCGTAGTGGTCGGGGAAATTGCCGATCGTGACGTAGAGCCGCTTGGCCACGTCGAGCGTGTCCGGATAGCCGTCACCGTCGGCGTCCTCGTAGTCCGGATAGCCGGCCTCGTCGTAAACGCCGATCTTGTCGCGCATGTCGGCCGCCTCGATATTGTCGTCGATCGTGCCCACCACCGAGATGCCGTGGGTGTGATCCGGCACCACGATCACCAGCGTGTCGTTGTCGACCGCCGCGAACTGCTTGGCAGCGGCCACCGCCTGATCGAACATGATGGTGTCCATCACCGCCCGCTCCCAGTCGAGCGGATGGCTGTACTTGTCGATCAGCGCCGCCTCGACCATCAGGAAGAAACCGTCCTCGTGGCGCGACAGCACGTCGAGCGCGGCCCTGGTCATGTCGACCAGATCGGGCTGCTCCGGGAATTCCTCCATGTAAGCCGGCCGCAGGAACTTGCGATCCAGCACCCCGTCCATGTTCTCGGGATGAAACAGGCCCAGGAGATGCGTCGTCGAGGGGTCGGCTGCCGCCGCCAGCATCTCGCTCTCGGTCGTCACCAGTTGGTGGCCGCGCTGCTGGAACGCCTCGATGAAGTTGCGCTCGTCCTCGCGCTTCGAGCCACCCACCGCCTGCGGCAGGAAATAGGCCGACCCGCCACCCATCAGCACGTCCACCTCGACCTCGTAGAACATCTCGGTGATCGCCGCCTTCTCGGCCCGCCGGCGGGTATTGGCGACCACCGAGGCCGGGGTCGCGTCCTGCACCTCGGCATCGGTCACCACGCCGACCGCCATGTTGAGCCGACGCTTGACCAGCTGGCCCAGGGTCTCGACCTTGGGATCGTCGAACACGTCGGGCGTGCGATCGCCGTAGACGCCCAAGGCATTGACGTTCGACTTGTGGCCAGTGGTGTAGGCGGAGGCCGAGTTGGCCGAATCGGTGATGATCGATTCGATGCTGCCGCTGCCGAGGATCGCCATGTGCGGCATCCGGTCCATGGCGAGCGGCCCGCCGAAACGCCCCTCCTCCATGCCCTTGGACAACAACCGGGCGGCCGAGCGATGGCCCATGCTCAAGCCGTCGCCGATCAGCAGGATGACGTTTTTGGCCGAACGCTGCCGATCGGTGCCGTAGACCTCCCAGGTCACCGACGTCTCGTTCGCTCCATCGCTCGCCGTCACCACGTACTTGCCGGGTGTGGTGAGCCGCAGATCGTGCAGGCGGACGGCCGAAGCGTCGACCCCCTCCTCCCGCTCGATGAAATCGGCATCCCGGCCGAAGAACTCGGCATGATCGACGCCGTTGATCGTTACAGAGATGTCGCCCGGTGCGACGACGCTGTCGAACTCGACCTTGAAATCGAAGGTCTGGCCGGAAAGGATGGTCGCCCGATGGATCGGGTAGATCGTCGTCGCCAAGGCGCTCGTCGCCAAGAGCGTGCTGCCGGCCAACAGGGCACCGGCCGCAAGCAGTGGTCGCAAAGTCATCCGTGTCACTCCCGAATGAAGCTATCCCCACCGCCGACGCTAGCCATCGCTGATGGCAACTTGATGACGACTGTGCAGCGACGCGCTGCAGCTGCAGCGCGACCGATCGACAGGCTCGTTATGTTATCTTATTACAGTCGTAGGTCACGTGCTTTATTGTGACGGAACGGCTGGCACCGCCTGCCGTACCGCCGCCAAGTCGCATCGCCTGTCGCGAAACTATCGATCTGCCGCTGCATGATACCCGCACTGAACCACGCCGCCCGCGATCGCCTCGGAGGACCCGTCATGCAGCTGCCGTCGTCCACCCGCTTGTCCGCCGCCGCCCTCGCCTGCCTCGCGAGCCTGCTGCTCGGCACGCCCGCCGCCGCCGCCGAAACCGGCCACGGCCACGACCACGACCACGACGACGATCACAGCGACGACCCACACCTCGCCGAACGCGACGGGCTGCGCATCGTCCACGCCTGGAGCCGCGCCAGCAAAGGGCCGGAAGCCGTGGTCTTCCTCGAGATCGAAAACCAGGGTGCGGCCGACACGCTCGTCGCCGCAACCAGCGACCAGGCGACGGCGATCGTCATCGAGGGCCTCCGCCTCGTCGCCGGTGAGCTCGTCGGCGAACCCCTGGGCGACGTCCCGATCCCCGCCGGCGGCACCTTCCACTTCGAGCCCGACGTCGCCCAGCTCCGCCTCGTCGACCTGGACCACGCCCTCGACCAAGGCGACGCCTACGACATCGAACTCGTCTTCGCCGACCGCGGCAGCATCGCCGTCCATGTCGAGGTCGAGGCCGCCGACGCCACCCAGCACAGCCACGCCGGCCACAGCCATTGATGGCCACGACCCGACCAGCCGCAGCGGCACCCGAAGCCGGCCCGCCGCCGCTACCCGCCACCGGGCTGAAGACCTCCGCACCGGGGCTGAAGCTCGCCGTCCGCGGGCTGCAGCACACCTTCCGCCCGAGCGACCCGCCCGTCGTCGCCATCGACCGCCTCGACCTGCCGGCGCAGCGTATCGTCGCGTTCACCGGCCCCTCGGGATCCGGCAAGACGACGCTCGCCTACCTGCTCACCGGCATCGAGGCCGCCCGCACGGGCTCGATCCGCTGGGGCGAGCAGGAGCTGGTCGGCACCAGCGAAGGCTTCCGCGACGCTTGGCGCCGCCGCCATGTCGGCTTCGTCTTCCAGGAGTTCCAGCTGGTCCCGGGCCTCTCGATCGAAGCCAACGTGCTGATCGCCAGCTGGTTCGACCGGGTGCGCGTGCCCAGGGCGCTCGATGCCCGGGCGAGCGAACTGCTCGACAGCTTCGCCGTCCCCCGCACCGGCCGCCGCGTCACCGACCTTTCCCGCGGCGAGCAGCAACGCGTCGCCGTGGCCCGCGCCCTTCTCCACCAGCCGCCGCTGCTCGTCGCCGACGAGCCCACCGCCAGCCTCGATGCCAAGAACGGTGCCCAGGTCATCGACCTCCTCTGCACCAATGCCCGCGCCATGGGTGCCACGCTCCTCGCCGTCACCCACGACCCCGCCCTGATCGAAGCCGCCGAAGAGGTCCACCACCTCGCCCACGGCCGGCTCGAACAACACCGCTGACAACGGCCGCGATAAAGAAAGAACGTCGGGAAGTGCTTCCCCGCATACCTCGGTCCTCGGTACCGGCGGCGCACCGGCGGGCAGCAGCGGCGTCCGGATCACCACCTTCGTCGAAGAGCTCCACCTCCCGATCTGCCGCTTGATGGGGACAGAAGCAATCGACGTGCTCTATCCAGGCGGATACATTCTGGATCACCCGACAAGCCAGCCGCGCACCCCAAGATCCGCTGCGCTCGCTTATCGAAGCCCAGCACCCGGGAATCGAAGCCCTCCTCGACTCACCTGCGAACAGCAACACCGCCCGGCAGGTGCAGGGCTTCACCCATTTCCGCCCCGGCCCACCCGAGGCAGCCTCGAAGTCTTGATCCCCACCACCGGCAGCTGAGCCCGGGCCGCCAGCGCGCCGCCACCACCCGCACCACCGTGCCCATACTGCTCAAGGGCCTGATCTTTGGCCCCGACGGCCGACCCATGTCGCGGACCCATA
>DAIRDJ010000222.1:0-6043 GCA_036796215.1 Geminicoccaceae bacterium | reverse complement strand
GCATGGGTATCCTTTCTTTCCCAGGAACCAAGCCGGATCGGTCCTATTTTACAAGTCGGGTGAGTCAAAATATCGCAGGGTTGGTATGACATGTTCCCCGCGCCCCTTCACCCAGGCTATGGCCAATTATGCAAAGGTGATCCCCTTTCGCGCAGCATTCGCCTTCAGCTGATCCGCCAGTGCCAGATTGTGGTCCAGATTTTCGCCAGTGAACCTCGGATTGCAGGTGCGGAAATCCTGGTCCTGTTCGCGTGCCTTGGTCCAGCGGCCACTGATGAGGCCGCGCGACAGGACGCCGTAAGCGGTGCTGCCAACACCCATATCTGCAAGGCCAGTGAGCATCTTGTCGGGGCCGCGTGAGAGGAGCGAGTATTCGATTTGAAGGTCAACGACCGGATGAACAGCGTGGGCCCGCCGCACAGTTTCAAGCGAGACCTCGGACAGCCCGATGTCGCGGACATAGCCCGCCTGCACCATCTCGGCCAGGGCAACGATGGTGTCTTCGATGGGAACGGCCTTGTCGAGGCGCGCGGGGCGATAGATGTCGATGTAGTCAACGCCCAGTTTGCGCAAGCTTTGGGCAAGAGCGTTCTTGAGAGCGCGGGGACTGTTGTCCGTGCCGCCCCAGCCGCCCGCTGGGTCGCGCAGCGCGCCGAATTTCAGGCTGATGATTGCCTCTTCCCGGCGGCGGCTCTTCAGCGCCTCGGCAATCAGAAGTCCGTTATGGCCCGAGCCGTAAAAGTCGCCGGTGTCGAGCAGGTTGATGCCGCTGTCGAGCGCGGCATGTATTGTGGCGAGGCTTTCGGCGCGGTCCGCTGGGCCATAAAGATCGCTCATGCCCATGCAGCCCAGACCGATTGTCGAAACCATCGGACCATCACGGCCCAGTTGACGCATTTGCATGTTGAACTCCCTAGTTGATTGGTTGACTGGTTGACGCCATTTCCAGTCGTCATATTTCTCTCCCCATCCAGTGGTCGAGCGACAGCTCGCCGTCTCCCCGGAACGATAGGAAAAGCGCGATCAGCCCGAGCACGAGCGGAAATTCGTAGCCGCGATCGATCCAGGCGAAGTTCGCACGCAACGCAAAGCAGATCACGAGCATCTGAACTGCGAACATCGGTGCCAGCAATCGGGTGAACAGCCCGGCTGCTAGAGCATTCTCACGCTGACCGTACATCACCCGAGTTTTCGATGTAGTTCTGGCATTCTGTCGGCAAGAAGCAGTGAAACAGCTTGCCGATGGTGGTCCACAAGCCTTCGATGGTGCGCTCGGCGGCCGTTCTGAGCATTGCCTTGAGCTTGGCGAAGGCGTTCTCGATCGGGTTGAGGTCTGGCGAACAGGGCGGCAAATAGCGGCGTTCGGCGCCCTTGGCCTCGATCGCTTGGCGCGCGCCCTGGACCTTGTGGGCGGCCAAGTTGTCCATGATGACGATGTCGCCGGGCTCCAGCTGCGGTGCCAGCAACTGCTCGGTCCATCAAGGGCCAGCAGGCCCTTGATCCGATCCCTGGAGGGGACGCGGTCAGCAGACCGCGGAGGGGCTCTGAACGTCGGGCCGTCCATGGCACCGTCGAAGACGTAAGGTGCTATGAATCCACGACTTGTCAGACCGCCGATGAAGGTCGTCGTTTTCCAATTACCGTGCGGCAAAGCCGCATCGAGACGCTCGCCACGCCGGCACCGACCGTAGCGACGGGCCAGCTTCGCCGAAGCGCCGGTCTCGTCGATGAAGATCAGCCGGCCCCGGCTCGGCGCAGCTTGCTCGGCGCGCCAGGCGATGCGTTGCTCGGCGATGTCGGGACGATCCTGCTCTCCCGCGTGGGGCTGCGGGGTCCCCACGGCCCCGCATGGCTGCCCGCCCGGACTTTTTTTAGCGTCAACCCGAGTCGGATCAGGGTGTTGTGCATCAGCCCGAGGCTCGCCTCGATGCCATGTGTTTTAAGCAGCCAGGCACGCACCTCCTCCAACGTGACGTCCGGCCGCCGCTGCACCTCGGCCCGGATCGCCTCATGATAGGCTGCAAGCTTGAGTTCCTGCTGGTTGCACTGCCGCCGGGCGGTCGTCTCCCCGGTCAATCGCCGTCGCTTCAACGCCTTGTAAATGAACGAAAGACTGACATCGAATCGCTCCGCCGCAGTCTTCGCCGGCAAGCCACCATCCACCGATGCCAGCACCCGTTCCCGCAAATCCGCCGAATAACTCTGCCCCGAACGCCACGCCATCACACCGCTCCGATCCAGTACAATCGAGACGTGTGAATCACATCCTGTTGCAAATGGGCATCGGGAAAAGATTCCGGTCAGCGCGAATCGGCTCTGGCGCCACGGCTCCGACGGTCTCCAGCGCCGTGATCCCAATGGCGAGTTGCGGTGCAAACGGCAGGCCGAGGTCGGTTTCGATCATCCGCGTCGCGCCGCCCAGCGCGTCGGTCATCGATCCGTGGGGCAGTCCCAATAGCTTGGGGATGCCATGGGTCAGAGTGACGAGGCCGAAACCGACCCTCAGCAGAACGCATGAAGCAGCCTCGCCTCGCGCGTAGAATCCACCCAGTCGAGGCCAGACCAGGCGCGTCGTGTCGATGCCAGGATGCGTTGTCACGGCTTGGCCTCCCCATGAATGGGAGCGGCGACCGAGGATTGCCATAACCAGACTTGACCTCTGCCGTCGGATCGATGCCATGAACGTCGCTCGGTTTCGCGAGCGTAGCCGGCGATCGCTGTATCGCTGCTCGGACGGCGTGCGTGGTCAAGGCGCAGCCGTGGCGTGTTCGGCCCATTGGTCGTCCGTCCAGGCTCGTGGCAACGGTGCGCCGGCAAATGTCGGGACTGAACAGCCAGCACCGCACCGGCGGCCGCCGGATGCGCGCCGCCGCCCTTTCGAGCAACCGCAATTGCAGCTGCGCTTAACGCGATCTTAACCCTGCGTCGGCCAAGACATCCGCATGCCGGATGTCATGACCCTCGCCGACGAGACGCACGCCGCCCTGGCCGGGCGGGTGGCGCTCCTGGCGCGGCTGATCGAAACGCATCCGGCCTTCGATCTCCTCGCCGAGTACGAGGCGCTCTTCCTCGACCGCCACCCTTGTGCCAGCGAGGCCGTGCCGTGCCTGAACGAGGCGGCAAGCGACCTGCTCGGTCGCATCGATGCCGTGATCGAGGCGCTGGCCGGGCTCGGCCGCTCGGGTCCTTAGTGCGGCCGGGCGTCGATCCGCTGCTTCGGCCGGTCGCGGTAGAGTAGCGACTGCCCGTCGAGAAAGACATGCACCTTGCCGGGGTCGGCGGTCAGCCTGACGTCGCGGCCCCTGAGATCGTCGTGGATGCCGCCGAGCTTGGCGATCACCGGCGTCGCCTCGCCGACCTTGCCGAAATAGAGCAGCGTGACCTCGCCCAGGGCCTCGGTGATGTCGACCGTGCCGTGGAAGATGACATCCTCGCTCGTGGCCTCGACGAAATCCTCGGGCCGCACGCCGATCGTGACCGTCTTGCCCTGGTCCTCGGGGCGGGAGGGATAGCGCGACGCCGCCCGGCCGACGCCGTTCTCGAGCTCGACCACGGTCACGTAGCCTGTCTCGACGATCCGGCCGGGCAGGAGGTTCATCGCCGGCGAGCCGATGAAGCGGGCGACGAACTCGTTTTCCGGCCGCTAGTAGAGCTCGAGCGGGGTTCCCACCTGGGCGATGCCGCCGCCGGCGAGAACCACGATGCGGGTGGCCAGCGTCATCGCCTCGACCTGATCGTGGGTGACGTAGATCATCGTCGATTGCGGCATCCGCTCCTCGAGCCTGGCGATCTCGATCCGGGTCGCCACCCGCATCGAGGTTGGCGAGCAGTTCGTCGAAGAGGAAGACCTTGGGATCGCGGACGATCGAGCGGCCGATCGCCACCCGCGGCCGCTGGCCGCCCGAGAGCGCCTTGGGCAGCCGGTCCAGAAAAGGCGTGAGCTGCGGCATGTCGGCCGCCTTCTGCACCGCGGCCTCGATCTCGGCCTTGGGCTTCTTCGCCATTCGCATCCCGAAGGCCATGTTCTCGCGCACCGTCATGTGCGGGTAGAGGGCGTAGGACTGGAACACCATGGCGATGCCGCGGCGCGCTTGCGGCAGGTCGTTGACCACCCGGCCCGCGATCTCCAGCGTCCCGCCGGTGATCGGCTCGAGCCCGGCGATCATTCGCAAGAGCGTGGACTTGCCGCAACCCGAGGGCCCGACGAAGACGACGAGTTCGCCCTCCTCGATGTCGGGATTGATGTCGGCGAGCACCTTGACCTTGCCATAGGCCTTCTCGACGTTCGCCAGATGCAGCTCGGCCATCTCACTCTCCTTCCCGGCGCACCGCATCGCGCGGCGGCGCGCCATCGATTTCTCCAACGCCGGACCCGCCGCTGACCGCTCGGAGCAGGGCGATCTTCTCAAGGTCATGCGGCGATCCGTCGGGCTCCAAGAGGTCATGAAACCAGGTCACCCCGTCATGGCTGCCGCCACCGAGCAGGGCTTCGGGCCAGGGCAGGTGCGTCTGCGTCCGGCCGCGCACGAGGCCGCAGTGAAAGCAGCCGACATCGTGGCGTCGCATCAGCGCCAGCTGGTCGGCGATCCGGCTGGTGACGGCGCGCGCCATCCACTCGGTGCAGAACATCGGCCGACCGCGCGCGCTCAGCCAGGCGATGATCCGCTGGGTGCGCTGCATCGGCAGATAGGCATGAAAGCTGAGCACGTCCGAGAAGGCCAGGGCGTCGGTGTCGATCAACGAGGCGTAGCCGGCCTCGGCCTCGCTGGTCGAGGTCCGCCAGGCACCAACGGTCAGGGGCTGGGCGGGGACCGGGCCCAGCGGAACGCCTGCAGCATCAAGGCGTGGCTGTGCGCCTCCAGCTCGGCCGCGACATCGAAGAGCCCGCCGGCCGTGAAGACCATCCCGTTGCCGGGCTCGTTGTAGAGATCCCAGAAGAGCAGCCGCGGGTCGTCCCTGAAGCTGGCGATCACGTCGGTGACGTAGCGCTCGAGCGCGGGCCAGCTGCCGCGATCCATCACCACGGCCCGGCCAGGGCCCGCCACCGCACGGCTGTTGTGGACACCCGGGATCGGGTCGGGCTGCGGTCCGAAGACGGGCTCCTCGCCGCCGAAACCGCAATCGTCGAAGAGACAGAGCACGGTGGCGATGCCCCGTGCCTCGGCGATCTCGAGAAACGTCTCGATCCGCCCGAGCAGTCCGTCCCGGTCGTGCTGCCAGACAACAAACGGCAGGTTGGTGCGCACCGCGTTGAGCCCGATCCCGGCCGCCCAACCGAGCTCCCGCTCGATCGTCGGCGGATCGAAGCTGTGGCCGTGCCACATCTCGAGGACGTTGACGGCACTCGACGGCAGGAAGTTGCAGCCGCAGCGCCAGGGTTGGGCTTCAGCCCACGCCGTGGCGCGTTCGGCGGACCAGCGCCCGTCGACAGGAAGCTCGACAGTCATGACAACGATACCCGCACTGGGGCGGCTCGCACGATGCGGGCCGCCCACCCGTCCACTAGCGGTCGAGGAGGCCCGGGATCTCGGCCTCGGCGTCGCCGAGTGCGGCCTCGATCGGCTTGCCGGTGAGCCAGATCGCCTGCAGCTCGCGGTTCAGCACGTCCTGGACCGCGCCGTAGCGCGGCGAGGGCGGCGTATCGCGCGCGATCATCGCGGTTTCGGCATACTCGTCCCGATGCGGCAGGCTGGTATAGGCGTCGCTCTTCAGCACCGAGTGGCGGACCGCCATGTGGCCGGTGCGCGCCCAGTCGATACTGGGCTCGTCGATGAACGCCAGGGCCTGCAGGGCCGCCTGGTACTTCGCCTCGTCCTGGCGGACCGGCGCCGGGACGACCCGCATATGCGTGTCGGCCCAGGTCGCGGGCGCGTCGAAGAGGGTCGGGAAGCTCGCCGCATAGTAGCTGTCGAGCCCGGTCTCTTCCTTCGTCGCCTCCGTGGCATAGAAGTCGACCACCCAGGGGAATCGCACAAGAAAAATATAGAATCTCTTTGTGTTGAATTCTGCTCGACTGCCGCCGTGTGATCTTTCGGGAGGGCGG
>DAIRDJ010000221.1:0-6106 GCA_036796215.1 Geminicoccaceae bacterium | reverse complement strand
TCAGGCTCATAACCTGAAGGTCGTAGGTTCAAATCCTACCCCCGCAACCAAATTCACAAAATATATCAAAGAGTTACGAGGCGCCCGCAAGGGCGCCTTTTGTGTTTACAACGACCGTGGAAGCACCGTGGAAGCAAGAAGGCGCGAAGTCCTGCGCAAGCTATGGCTGTCGGCTGGGGAAACGTCCGCCCGCATCGGGAGATTCCCTCTGATTGACAGGCCAAGAGCGCTATATGTATAGCTACCCGCAGCCGCCATGGAGCGGCAAACGACGACTGCCGGGGAGGCGGCTTCAGGTGCGCGCGAAGGTCGCGATCGTGGCCCGTGCAGCCCTCATCTCTCGCGGACAGACCGTCACCGCTCCAGCAAAATAAAAAACCAGAGAGGGTACGCGGCTCTAGCCTCTCCCATCGGGGAAGAGTGGTCGATGATCAAGACAACCTCTGCTTCTGGCATCATTGGCGCAAGTCGCCGCCGCAACGTCCTGCGCGGCGGCCTCGCGCTCGGGGTCGTGGGGACGTTTCCTGCATTGCTGCGGCGCTCGGCCTTCGCCGAGGAGACGCCGACGCTCGTCAACTCTATTCGCTCGCTGACCAACCCCTACCACGCCGCTTGGAACGCTGGTGGTGCCGCCTTCGCTCGCTCGGTCGGGGCCGAGTACGTGACGCTCGTGACCGAGGGCAACAGCGAGAAGGGCATCGCTGATATCAGGGCGATCCTGGCCCGCACTGGCGGCAATTGCGTCATCAATGTCGACCCCAACGACAGCCCGGATGCCAGGCCGATCGTCGAAGCCTGCAAGGAAGCCGGCGCTTTCGTCGTCACCCAGTGGAACAAGCCTGAGGACCTGCATCCCTGGGATCACGACCCGAACTACGTGGCGCACATCTCGTTCAGCGGCGTGCCTTATGGCAAGCAGATGGCCGAGGCGCTGTTCGCCGCCATGGGTGGCGAGGGCGGCATCGTGGCCCTGGGCGGCATCCAGTCCAACGTACCTGCGATCGAGCGCAAGACTGGCCTCGACCAGGCGCTGGCGGAGAACCCCGGCATCGAGCTGCTTGACTTCCAGGTCGCCAACTGGTCCGACACCGAGGCGCTCGAGAAGACCAATGCCTGGCTCACCCAGTTCGGCGACCGGATCAAGGGCATCTGGGCCGCCAATGACGGCATGGCCTTGGCCGCCGTCGAGGCGCTCCGGGCCGACGGCCGGGCGGGCCAGGTGCCGGTCACCGGCATCGACGGCATCCAGCTCGCGGTGGAAGCCATCATGAACGGCGAGATGGCGGGCACGGTCGCCTGGGATCCGTTCTGGCAGGGCGGCATGGGCCTCTCGATCGGCTACCACGCCAAGACCGGCGCCTTCGACCCGGCCGCCGAGCCGCACGAGCACCGCGAGTTCTACGGCCGCGGCGTGGCGATCACCGCGGACAATGCCGAGGACTACTTCAAGAACAACATCGAGAGCGAGCCCGAGCTCGACTGGAGCGACATCTGGGGCCGCGTCACCGGCCAGATCCAGTACGGCTGATCCTCGTGACCGGGCGGGCGGGTCGAGCCATCCGCCCGGTCACCGCCCGCCCCAGCGCCGCGAGTGGTCGGCGGCCAACCAACAAGCGCCAACCGGCGTGACCGAAGCGGACCACGAGCCGGGCCGGAGAGTGGATCGTCGATGAGCGTCGAGGGAAGTGCCGCCGTCGCCCCAGCGCAGCCGGCGCGCAAGGCGGCGGGGGCGATCCGCCATCGCCGCCTCGCGACCTGGGCGCCGGTGATCGTGCTGTTGCTGCTCTGCGGCGTCATCGCGGCGATCAACCCCAACTTTTTGACCTTCGGCAATTTCGTGCGGATCACCCAGGCGGCGATGATCCCCCTGGTCCTCGGGCTCGGCGTCACCTTCATCATCATCATGGGCTCCATCGACCTCTCGATCGAGGGTGGCCTCACGCTCGCTGCCATGATCACCTCGATGCTGGTCCTGAATGGCGCCAACGCCAACGATCTGGGCCTGCTGGCCATCCCGATCGTGCTCGCCGTCGGTGCCTTCGTCGGCTTCGTCAACGGCACGGTCCACGTCCGGCTCAAGGTGCCGTCCTTCATGATGACCCTGGGCATGTGGTTCATCGGCGTCGGCATCGCCAACGCGCTGCTCGGCGGCAGTGCCGTCAGGATCAACGACGGGCTGATCCGGGCGCTGGCCATCGAGCGCTTCCTGGGTTTTCCGATCGGCGTCTGGATCGCGCTCCTCTGCCTCGCCATCGCCTACGTGATCCAGAACCACAGCCGCCTCGGCCGCCACATCTATGCTTTGGGCGGCGGCGAGGAGCTGGCCGCTCTTTCCGGCATCCCGATCGCCCGGGTGCGGATCTTGGCCTTCACCCTGGCCGGCATGTTCTATGCCGTGGGCGGCATCCTGGCCGCAGCCCAGCTCGGCCTCGGCAACGCGCAGATGGGCGCGGGGCGCCTCTTCACCACCATCACTGCGGTCGTCGTCGGCGGCACGGCGCTGTCGGGTGGTCAGGGCGGCGTGCTGCAGACCCTGGTGGGCGTCTTGATCGTCGTCGTGCTCTCCAATGGCATGGTGCTGATGGGCGTGCCGCCCAGCTATCAGCTCGGTGTGCAGGGCCTGATGATCATCGCCGCCGTGGCGCTGTCGATCGACCGGCGGCGTCTCGGGATCGTGAAATGACCACGGCCGCCCTCGCCCTTCGGCATGTCGAGAAACGCTTCCCCGGTGTGCATGCGCTCAAGGACGTCTCGATCGACATCTGCCCCGGCGAGGTCGTGGGCCTGATCGGCGAGAACGGGGCCGGCAAGTCGACGCTGATGAAGATCCTGAGCGGCGTCTACCAGCCCGATGGCGGCGAGATCCTGCTCGACGGCAAGCAAGTCCGGCTGCAGTCCGCGGCGCAGGCCATGAGCCTCGGCATCGGCATGGTCTTCCAGGAGCAGTCGCTGCTCCCCAACCTCACCGTCGGCGAGAACATCTATCTCGGCAACGAGGGCCGGTTCACCCGTTTCGGCCTCGTCGACTGGCGGGCGCTCTATGCCGCTGCCAGCCAGCAGCTCGCCAAGGTGCAGGTCGCGGTGGACCCGCGCACCCGGGCGGCGGAGCTCGACTTCGCGACGAGGCAGATGGTCGAGCTCGCCAAGGCGCTGACCCTCGAGGACCAGGCGCCCGGCCACCTCGTCATCCTGCTCGACGAGCCCACCTCGGTGCTCGAGCGGGCCGACATCGAGATCCTCTTCGCCCGGGTCCGGGCGTTGCGCTCGCGCGCCTCCTTCATCTTCGTCTCGCACCGGCTGGACGAGATCCTCGAGCTCTCCGACCGGGTCTACGTCATGAAGGACGGCGCCGTCGCGGCGGAGCTGCCGGCGGCCGAGGCGCGAGTGCACCAGCTCCACCAGCTGATGGTGGGCCGCGGCCTCCAGACCGAGTACTACCGCGAGCCCATGCAGCGCCCGTTCCGGGACGAGGTGGTGCTGGAGGCCAAGGGCCTCGGGCTCGAGGGCGGCTACCAGGGGGTCGATTTCCAGCTCCATGCCGGCGAGATCCTGGGCATCGCCGGGGTGATCGGCTCGGGCCGCGAGGAGCTGGCGAGAACGTTGGCGGGCTTCGCCCCACACGACCGGGGCAGCCTCGTGCTCAATGGCCGTGCGGTCCGTTTCACCACGCCGGCCGAGGCGGTCGATGCCGGGATCGGCTACATCCCGCGCGAGCGGCGGGTCGAGGGGCTCGTGCTCTTCCTCTCGGTCGCGGCCAACATCACGCTCGGCAATCTCTCGACGCTGACCCGGCACGGCCTGATCGACATCGGCCGGGAGCGCCAGCTCGCCCGCGACTGGGTCGAGCGGCTGAAGGTCCGGACCCCCGGCATCGACGCTCTCTGCCTCAACCTCTCGGGCGGCAACCAGCAAAAGGTGGTGCTCGCCAAGTGGCTCAACGCCGAGGCGCGCATCCTGGTCCTCGATCACCCGACCCGCGGCCTCGACGTCGGGGCGAAGGAGGAGGTCTACGAGCTCGTCCGCGCGGTGACGGCCGACGGCATTGCCGTGATCCTCACCTCCGACACGCTCGAGGAGACCATCGGCCTCAGCCACACCGTTATCGTCATGCGCGACGGACGGGTCAGCCACCGGGTCGACGCCAGCCCGGGCCGAAAGCCCGCGCAAGTCGATCTCATCGAGCACATGGTCTAGACCGATGCAGCCACTCGTCGAGAAGCTTGGTCCGGACTGGCTCAGGCAATGGCTCCCGGTCGCCACGCTGGTCGTGCTGGTGATCGGCATCGGCACCGCCCAGCCGAGCTTCCTGACGCCCAGCACGATGCTGCAGCTGGCCTCCGACACGGCCGTGCTCTTCGTGCTTGCGACCGGCGTCACCTTCGTCATCATGCTGGGCGGCATCGACCTCTCCATCCAGGCCATGGCCTCGCTCGCCAGCGTCGTCGTGGCGCTGGCCGTGACCAGCCTCGGCTATGCCTCCTTCCCGCTCGCGGTCGCCATTGGTGCCCTTAGCGGCTGCCTCGCCGGTCTTGCCCACGTCAAGCTCAAGATCCCCTCCTTCATCGCCACGCTGGCCGTGGGCGGTGTGCTGACCGGCATCGCCCTGGTCATCTCGGGCGAACGCTCGATCACGCTGGGCGAGGCCGACCGGGCCTATCTCACCTGGATAACCGGCCGGCTCTGGGGCATCCCCAACACGGTGGTCATCGGCCTCGTCGTCCTCGTGGTCGCCCACATCGTCCAGAGCCGCACTCCGTTCGGCCGCTACAGTGCCGCGATCGGCGCCGGCGAGGCCGCGGCCTATGCCTCGGGCGTCAAGGTCGACCGGCAGAAGGTGATCGCGTTCACGCTATCGGCCACCTTCGCGGCACTCGCCGGCGTCATCCTCGCCGGCCGGCTCGCCAGCGGCTCGCCGACGCTGGCGAACGAGCTGCTCCTGCCCTCGATCGCCGCCGTGGTGGTCGGCGGTACGGCGATCACCGGCGGGGTGGGGAGCATCTGGCGGACGCTGATCGGGGCGCTCATCATCTCGGTCGTGCGCATCGGCATGACCTTCGTCGGCGTCAACATCTTCGCCCAGAACATCGTCTTCGGCCTGGTGCTCGTGGCCGCCGTCGCCATCACCATCGACCGCTCGAAAATCCCCATCGTCAAGTAGCAGAGGAGCCGCCGCCATGGATCTGGGCCTGAAGGACAAGGTCGCCGTCGTCACCGGGGCCAGCGTCGGCATCGGCCAGGCCATCGCCAAGGGCCTCGCCGCCGAAGGGGCGCACGTGGTCCTGGCCGCGCGTTCCGCCGACAAGCTCGAGGCCGCCCGGGCGGCGGTGGCCGAGGCCGGCGGCAAGGCCGTCGCCGTCGCCTGCGACGTGGCGACCGCCGAGGGGTGCGACCAGCTCGTCGCGGCCACGAAGGAGGCCTTCGGCGGCGCCGACATCCTGATCAACAATGCCGGCACCGGCAGCAACGAGACGATCATGGAGGCGCCCGACGAGAAGTGGCAGGCCTATTGGGACCTCCACGTCATGGCGGCGGTGCGTCTGGCGCGGGGCCTCGTGCCTATGATGCACGAGCGGGGCGGCGGGGTGATCCTCAACAACGCCTCGATCTGCGCTGCCCAGCCGCTCTGGTACGAGCCGATCTACAACGTCACGAAGTCAGCGCTGGTGATGGCGTCCAAGACCATGTCGACCGAGTTCATCAAGGACAACATCCGCGTCAACGCGGTCAATCTCGGCTTCGTCCTGACCCCCGACTGGATCAAGACCGCCAAGCAGCTGACCGCCGACAAGGGCGGCGACTGGCAGGCCTATATCGACGACCTCGCCAAGGCCAACGCCCCCATCGGCCGCTTCGCAAGCCCCGAGGAGGCCGCGGACTTCTTCATCTTCCTCTGCTCTAGCCGGGCGAGCTATTCGGTCGGCTCCACCTACTTCGTCGATGGCGGGATGCTCAAGACCATCTGAGCAGCCGGCAAGGCGCAGAGGGGGCACTGTGGCGAGCGGCTTCAGCCGACATTCCCCAAGTGCGTTAACCGTACCTGGTACGCTTAAGCCGACATTCCCCAAGTGTGCGTTAACCGTACCTGGTACGCTTAAGCCGACATTCC
>DAIRDJ010000220.1:0-6121 GCA_036796215.1 Geminicoccaceae bacterium | reverse complement strand
AGGCTCTTGTCGTCACGGGTGCCTACGGCCACGCTCGATCATCTCCGACCGGTCGACCTCCATCATGCCGAAGATTGCGACCGATTGCACGTGAGAGCCGGAAGATACGCCACGCGGTCCGCATGCGCCGCGGCAAAGACAAAAAGGCCCAGCTGCTGCGCGATCGCTCTCTCGACCCGGCGCCTCGGCTCGCTGTCGGGGAGGCAAAGCAAGGGGACGATGATCGTCCCCTTGGACCCCTGCGGTTTTTTGGCGGTGGTGGCGGTTGGGAGAGGTGGGGTTTTCTGGGGAATCTCAAGGAGTTGAGAGAGGTTCGGCCGGGTGGTGGCGGAAAATGGTCCGGGAATTTCGAGAATGGGCTTGTTTATCGGTATAAATTCCTTTGATTGGCCGAGGGAGACGGCGAATTAGGGGAAAATGATCATGGCTTTTGTATCCAACCGGTTGCGCGATGCATTCGAGGGGCCGAGCGGCTTGATGCGGCCCGGATACTTCGTCAGGCTTCAGTCGATCGGTGCTCATGGACCTTCATGTCCACTGCGCGCCGATCGCCTCGCCTTCCTCGTCTACGGGCCGCCTGAAGCCGCTCTGATTTGAAACCCAGCAGGCGGCGCTGGGGAGCAATTTGATGCCGGCCGGATACGTCGTCAGGCTTCGGACGATTGGTGCTCACGTTCCGACCGGCTGCATTGAGCCCGTATACGTCGTCAGGACTGCGGTCAGTAGGTGCTCGACATTCACGGTTGCCTATCGGCCGGTCGGCCTACGTGAGGCGATGTCTACTACGCTGCGCGCCGACTGCCTTGCCTTCCTCGTCTTCGGACCCACTGCACCCGATCGTATCCACCAGGCTAAACGCTGATCGCCCCTTCTTGAGATGGTGTTGGGCTTTCCTCGTCTGCGGGCCACCTGAAGCCGCTTTGATCGTCGACAACACAATCAGGACGAGGTGATCGATGACGGACACGTTCGACCCGTTCGACCTGCCGAGTGCTTTCGATCCGCTTGCCAGGGATTCCCTGGAGCCTAACGGCCAGTCGGCCTACTTGAGGCATGCCATGGGGCCTACCGGCCAGTCGGCCTACTCGAGGCATGGCCCACCGCCGCCCCGCCGGCGGCGGGAAGAGGGTGACACGGCAAGGGCAGAGGCGGACCGGCCGGTGAACCCCCGCCTCGCCCATCTGCTGCCGCCGGCCGAGGCCCCTGCCACTGACGCGAGACCGAGTGGCGCCACCAAGGGCGACGCGGAGACAGCGGCACGGCTGGCGACGTTGGAGGACGAGGTGGCCATCCTGACCGCCCGCCTCGACGATCTACTGGCGATCATCGACCACAAGCTCGACGGCCACCAGGACCGGCTGCTCCGCGCCGTCGCCAGCCTCGTCGAGCAACGGCGTTGACGGCGAGGGAAAGCAAGGGGATGAGGCTCATCCCCTTGGACCCCTGCGGTTGATGGCAGTGGTGCGGGCGGGGGCATATGCGAAGTAGATTGTGCTCATTTGATTTGTGGCAGATTGCTGCACGCGTCTTCGCGTCAGGCCATGAAGCGTTCAAGCCGTTCTTTGCGCTTCAGCCAATCAGGCATCACCTTTTCCAAGAGATCGAAAAATGGGGCTCGGTGATGAGCTTCGGTGATGTGGCACAACTCATGAGTGATGACGTAATCGATGGCGTCGACAGGTGCCTTGATGAGCTCCAGGTTGAGCATCAAACGGCCGCTAGGCGTCATCGAGCCCCAGCGATGGTGTAGTTGGCGGATCGTGACTGCTTTCGGGCGTAGAGCGTCGGGGTCGGCGAAGCGTCTCAAGCTCAGTTCCAGCCGCTCGTCGAATTTCAGTTGCGCCCGTTCGCGGTACCACCGATCGAGTTGCACGCGCGTTACCTCGGGCTGGCGAGGTTTGTGGCTCTGAACGAGAATGAAGCCGCGAGCAAGCTTCACGGTAGCTTGGGGATGATGCACGACCTTCAAGCGATATTGCCGCCCCAGATAAAGGTGGGTTTCACCCGGTTCGAAGCGACGCTCCGGCGTGCGTGGCATGAATTGCGTGAAATAGCGCTGCTGGCGAAGCACCCAGGCGGCACGCTTTCGGACCTTTTCCGCAATCTTCTCGATCGGCGCATCAAGGGGCGCTGCGACGACGACGCTCGTGTCCGGCTCGACGCTGATTTCGAGGGTCGTTCGCGGTCGGCGGACAATCCTGTAGGCGATGCTCTGCGCGCCGTAGTCGACAACGCCCCGCTCGTCGGTCACGCCGGGAATCTCGCACTGGCCAGGTTCATGATCTTTTGCTGCAGATCGTCCATGACCTCGACCGAAAGGTCGGCGCCATATTCGTCTCTGACCACGTCGAAGAAGTAGTCGTCGATGGCGTTGCGCATGTTGTTCTGCGCAACGTCATTCGACCAGACACCGACGATGTGGTGGCGCTTGACGAGGTCGATGATGGCGAGCGCTATTCTCGCCGTCTCGGCCTCGTCGATCGAAAAGCCGTCCTTGGTGGTGAGGACTCCATCGAGGATGCCGAAGAAGGCCTGGCCGTCGTCGTTCCCTTGGATCGGCTCGGGCACCGGCTTGCTGCGGTCCTTGCGCGCCATCTTGCCGGCGAGGTCGACGACGCCCTGCAAGTAGTCGCGCTCGGAGATACGCCTGGCGCGATAGTCGCGGATGGTTTCTTCCAGAAGCTCGGAGAAGCGGCGGTAGAAGGTCGGGTCCTCGTCCATCTTTTCGATGATGGCACGTCGGGTCGCGCTGGCGATGCGGTCGGCCCTCGAGGCCTCCGAGACGCCGGTCTCCTCGACCACGGCCTTGAGCGCGTCGGGGTCGTTGATGTTGACCAGCTCGATGATGATCTCGGCCGGCCGGGCGACGACGTGGTCGTCCAGCAGCCTTTGGATCTTGGGCTCGTACTCCTTGGCGTCGACCGTCTCCTGATAGCGGAGCTGGACCGAGCGCTTGAGCTCGGTGAAACGTTTCCAGTCGCCTTTCAGCCCCTTGATCTGCTGCTCGTCGATGACGTCGAGGAGTTTGTCCGACGACAGGGCGATGTGCAGGCAGCGGCCGAAGGCGCGCAGGCGCTCGTAGAAGTCCTCGCGGATCGCCTGCTCGGCGAGCAGCTGCTCGAACTGCTCCATGTCCTGCTTGTTCCTGACCGGCTTGAAGAGGTCCCAGAGCTGGTCGTGGAGCTGCGGCAGCTTCCTGATCTCCTCGCGGACGTCGTGGACGGTGCCGGCGACGTCCTCGGCGGCGAAGCCCTCGAACGCGCTATAGGTCGTGAGCGCCTTGTCCAGCTCGCCGAGCAGGCCCTCGTAGTCGATGATGAAGCCGAACTCCTTTGGCGGGCCGTCGTCCTCTTCGTGCAGGCGGTTCACCCGCGCGATGGCCTGCAGGAGATTGTGCTCGACCAGCCGCTTGCAGACGTAGAGCACGGTGTTGCGCGGCGCGTCGAAGCCGGTGAGCAGCTTCGAGACGACGATCAGAATCTCGGGGTCGCCGCTGCCCTTGAAGGCCTCGATCAGCTCCTTGTTGTAGGCTTCCTCGCTGCCGAAGCGGTCCATCATCCGCTGCCAGAAGCGCCGCACCAGGTCCTTGGACTCGTTGTCGACCTCTTCGTTGCCCTCTCGGTCGTCGGGAGCGGAGATGACGATCTCGCTGGTGACGTGGCCGATCTCGTCGAGCGCTTCCTTGAAGCGGACGGCGGCGGCCTTGGAGGGGGCGACGAGCTGGGCCTTGAGGCCCGTGCCCTGCCAGTGTTTGCGGTAGTGCTCGGAGATGTCGAAGGCCTTGGCACGGATCGCCTGCTCGGTCTTGGCGAGCGCCTCCATCCGCGAATACTTGCGCTTGAGGTCGGCCTGCTGCTGGTCGGTGAGGCCCTGGCAAAGCTTCTCGAACCAGTTGTCGAGGGCGTCGCCGGTGATCTCCTGATCGACCATCCGGCCTTCGTAGAGCAGCGGCACGACGGCACCGTCGGCCACCGCCTCGTCGATGGCGTATTTGTGAATCAGGCCACCGAAGGTCTCCAGCGTGTTCCGCTCGCGCTTGAGGAGCGGCGTGCCGGTAAAGCCCAGGTAGCAGGCCTTGGGCAGGATGCGGCGCATCTTCATGGCGAACTGGCTGAGGCCGCCGTGGCGGCCGGTCTGGGTCCGGTGGCTCTCGTCGACCAGCACAAAGATGTCGGAATCGTCGTCGACCAGATCGCCGCTGCGCATGGCGGTGTCGAACTTGTTGACGATGGTGGTGACGAGCGGGGTCTTGTCGCGGATCAGCCCCAGGAGGTGGCTGCCGCTGGTGGCGCGCACCGGCTCCAGCTCGCAGGACTTGAAGGTGGCCTTGATCTGCTTGTCGAGGTCGTCGCGGTCGGTGACGATGATCAGGCGCGGGCTCCTGATCTCCGGATCGAGGGCGAGGGCGCGGCCGAGCATTACCATGGTGAGCGACTTGCCGGAGCCCTGGGTGTGCCAGATCACTCCACCCTTCCGCCTGCCGTCAATCTCGCGCTGGCGGACCCGCTCGACGGCGGCACGGATGCCGAAGAACTGCTGGTGGCGGGCGATCTTGCGGACCCCGCCGTCGAAGACGGTGAAGCGGCGGACGAGGTCGAGCAGCCGGTCGGGGCGGCAGAGGGCGTAGAGCGTCTTGTCCTGAGCGGTGACCTCGCGGCTGCCCTCGGCGATCAGCGCCTTGAAATAGGTGCCGGCGTCGGCGAACTCGCCCTGGAAGACGGCCGCCTCCTCGTGCAGCGCCATCGGCCGGTTGACGAGGCCGGCAAGGTCCCTGCTGTCTTCGTCGGCCTCGGTCGCGGCTTGCAGCGCCTCGATCAGCGGCTCGGCCAAGGGCTCTCGCTGCAACCCTGAAAGGTCCGGCTCCGTCTCGTCGCGCCATGTCTGCCAGAACTTCTTCGGCGTGCCGACGGCGGCGTAGCGCGCCTCGCTGCGGCTGGTGGTCAGGAGCAGCTGGGCCAAGTGGAAGAGCTGCGGGATGTTGTCCTCTTGCTGGTAGCCGATGAGCTGGCTCGCGGCCTGTTTCAGGCTCTCGGTCGGCTTCTTGCACTCGATGACCAGGAACGGGATGCCGTTGACGAAGCCGACGATGTCGCAGCGACGGGTCTGGGTGCTGGCGGTGCGCTCGACGGCGAACTCGGCGGTGACGTGGAAGACGTTGTTGGCCGACTCCCGCCAATCGACGTAGCGGAAGCAATAGCTCTTGCTGTCGCCGTCGATGGTCTTGGTGATGGTGGTGCCCAGGACCAGCGTGTCGTAGACCTCCTGGTTGGTGGCCTTCAGGCCCTTGATGCGGTCGGGGGTGGGCTTGAGGCGGCGGACAGCCTCGTGCGCGTCGGCGAGATCGAAGGGGTAGTCACGGCCGCGATGGGTGAAGCGGTTGAGCTTCAAGAGCTGGTCGACCAGCACGTCGTCGAGCACGACAGTGCGCAGCCGGCCGCCGCGCAACGCCAGGGCTTGGGCCGGTGAGAGCGGCTGGAAGCCGAGGGCGACGAGGAGCTGCAGCGCCGGTATCTGCGACTGGTGCTTCTCGGCGGCGATGAAGGTCATGGGTCGGACCTTCGAGCGACCACTGATGGCGCGCCGCATGCCCCAGAGTATGATACGCCTTCGCCGATCAGCTTGATTATCACAGCGTGTGAGAATATGTTTTTAGTCAAGGATTGGGCATTTCCCGGTCGACACAAGGGTCCTGGGGTTTCCGGGGCCCTTTTGTTTTTCCAAGAATGGCAAGATTTTAGGGGAAGCACTTCAGACCTCCCAGCTTGGGGCGAATGATATCGAAGGCGCGGTTGGGCTGACCCGGGCGCAGGCGTGAGAGAGCGATCGGTCGGGCCGTCAGGTCGGCAAGCTGGAGCCCGGTCGAGTTCGTCGCCTTCGGGATGAACACAGGCTGCAAGTCGAAAAGACTGAAGTCGTGGCGGCGATAGCCCCAATGGCTGTCGTTCCCGGCGATGCGGCGAAACTCGAGCTCGAGCTCCGTGTCCTCCCTGCTTCCTCGGCTCTCGAAGACGACATGCACCGTCTTGCCCTGCTGCGTCTTGGCCGTCAGCATCAGGTGCAACCGCTCCATGCAGAAATGCAGTGCGATCTCATAGGGGTTCCACGGGTTGGCGTATTTCGC
>DAIRDJ010000219.1:0-6139 GCA_036796215.1 Geminicoccaceae bacterium | reverse complement strand
CGGCGGATGATCTATACCGGCCTCACCGAGGCCTTTTTCACCTACATCAAGGTGGCGTTCTTCGCCGGCGCCTTCATCACCTTCCCGTTCGTCGCGACCCAGCTCTATCTCTTCATCGCCCCTGGGCTCTATCGCAACGAGAAGCACGCCTTTCTGCCCTTCCTTTGCGCCACCCCGGTGCTCTTTTTCATGGGCGGGGCGATGGTCTATTACGTCATCTTCCCGCTCGCCTGGCGGTTCTTCATCAGCTTCGAGACGGCCGGTGTCGACGGCTCCCTGCCGATCCAGCTCGAGGCTCGGGTCGGCGAGTATCTCGATCTGGTGATGAAGCTGATCTTCGCCTTCGGCATCTCGTTCCAGCTGCCGGTGGCCCTCACCTTGATGGGCCGGGTCGGGATCGTCAGCTCGGCGGGGCTCGCCCGCAACCGCAAATACGCCATCGTCGGCGTCTTCGTGGTTGCCGCCCTTTTGACCCCGCCCGACATCATCAGCCAGATCGGCCTCGGCGTGCCGATCATCCTGCTCTACGAGCTCTCGATCATTCTCGTGCGGATGGCCGAGCAGAAGAAGGCCGAGGCGGAGGCCGAGGAAGAGGACGAAGCCGGCAGCGGCTGAGGTCGCTCGCTCGACCGTTTTGTCACCAGCCCGTCAACGGCTCACCATCGAGCGCTGCTAGAGTTGCGCGCACGATGGTTCAACGGCTGGAGACGATGAGACATGCTTCGCTCTATTTTCCCTGCTGCGAGCGCACTGCTCGTCGCCGCCCCCTTGGCGGCCGAGCCCGTCAGCGTCACCGCGACCCTCGCCGCGCAAGCGATCCTGCCGGCGCAGAGCTTCGTCCTGCCGCCCGCGGACGCGCCCTTGCCCCTGTTCATGAGCGGTCGCTTCGACGGTAACGAGCGCCAGGAGACGCCCTATGCGCTGGTCCGCGAGGAGACCGGCCTCGGCCGGCCGTTTCCCGGCCAGCCCGTGCAGGGCTTTTCCGGCATCAAGCATCTCGGCGACGATCGCTACCTCCTCCTGACCGACAACGGCTTCGGCAGTCGCGCCAATTCCGCCGACGCCATCTTGATGTTCCACGAGGCCCGCGCCGATTGGGAAACTGGCCGGCTCGTGATCGAGCGGACGATCTTCCTTTCCGATCCCGACCGGGTGATCCCCTATCCGATCACCACCGAGCACAGCGAGAGCCGCTATCTGACCGGCGCCGATCTCGATCCAGAAGGCATCCAGCCCGTCGGCGACGGCTACTGGATCGGCGAGGAGTTCGGCCCCTACCTCATCCGCGTGGATGCCGCGGGCCGGGTGACCGACTTCTTCGAGACCGACCCGGGCGGCCTGTTGATCCAGTCGCCCGACCATCATCGCATCGAACTGCAGGGCGCGCCCGACGAGGCGGCGCCGACCTTCAATCTCCGCCGCAGCCGCGGCTACGAGGGTCTGGCGCTCGCCCCTGATGGAACGACCCTTCTCGGCATGCTCGAGGGGCAGCTCTACGACCACGAGACCGGCAGCTACGAGACGATGGGCGATCGCCCGGTGCTCCGCATCCTCGCCTTCGATACCACCGGCGGTGGCTGGTCGCCGGATGTGCGCTACTACCCCTTGGAGGACGCGGCGCATGCGATCGGCGACTTCAACCTGATCGACGAGCGCCGCGCCCTGGTGCTCGAGCGCGACTGGCAACAAGGCGACCCGCGGCTCGACATGCCGGAGCCTGCCGTCTTCAAGCGGGTCTATCTCGTCGACCTCGAAGCCGTGGACGACGACGGCGTGGTCACCAAGCTCGGCCATGTCGACCTCATGGCGATCGCCGATCCGGACGGCGTCGCACGGCAAGGTACCATCGACGGTGTCTTCACCTTCCCGTTCGTCACCATCGAGAACGTCGACATCGTCGACGACCGCCACATCGTCGTCGGCAACGACAACAACTTCCCCTTCTCGGTCGGTCGCACGCCGGGCGAGGCCGACGACAACGAGCTCGTGCTCCTGGAGGTCGAAGAGCTCCTGGCGCTGCGCTGACACCGTCCGGCTGTTTGGAATCAGTCGATCTCCAAGCTCGGTCGAAACCAGTCGCTCACGGTGATCGCCGGCGGCTTCCTTCGGGCGCAACCTGAAGGAGGGGTCGGATGGGCGAGTGCCTGGGCGGCTGCAGCTACGAGCTTTTGAGCGAACGGCTGGCGGCACTGGAGCGGGAGCTGCAGGAGGCCGTCGACAGCGGCGAGCAGCAGCGTGCGGCCCGGCTGCGCGAGCGGATCGCCGATCTCCGCTGCGGCTGCCGCCGGTTGCGCGACATGGCCGTATGAGGAACCTGGTCGGCATGCGGGCGCTGGCCCTCGCCCTCGCCCTCGCCCTCGCCTGCCTGCTGGTCCTGGTCACTACTGCATCTGCCGAAGCGCGCCGGATCGTCTCGATCGGTGGGGCCGTGACCGAGATCGCCTTCGCCCTCGGTGCGGGCGACGAGATCGTCGCGGTCGACACGACCAGTCTCTGGCCACCCGAAGCTGACGATTTGCCCGACATCGGCTACATGCGCCGGCTCTCCGCCGAGCCGATCC
This sequence comes from Geminicoccaceae bacterium, assembly GCA_036796215.1. Taxonomy (GTDB): domain Bacteria; phylum Pseudomonadota; class Alphaproteobacteria; order Geminicoccales; family Geminicoccaceae; genus SLRI01. The sequence goes on along the minus strand of DAIRDJ010000219.1, from coordinate 3,578 downwards.
TGGCCGTCGCCCCGGACCTGGTCCTGGCGAGCGCCGGCAGCGGTCCGCTCGCGGTGCTCGAGCAGCTGGCATCGGCGGGGATGGCGGTCGAGACGATCCCCGACGAGCCGTCGATCGAGGGCATCTACCGCAAGGTCGAAGCGGTCGGCCGCGCACTCGGCCGCGCGGCGGAAGGCGAGAAGCTGAAAGCCGAGATCGCCGCCGCCTTTGCCGATGCGGCGCGCGCCGTTACCGCCGTGGCACCCGCCCCGCGCGTGCTCTTCATCCTCAGAATGGGCCGCGGTGCGCCACAGGCCGCCGGCCACGACACCGCCGCCGATGCGATCATCCGGCTCGCCGGCGGCACCAATGCCGTCACGGGCTATGCCGGCTACCGCCCCTTGAACCCGGAAGCGGCGATCGCCGCCGCCCCCGACCTGATCCTCACCATGACGCGAACGGCGGACGCCCTGGGCGGGGCCGAGACCCTCCTCGCCCGGCCGGAAATCAGGCTGACCCCGGCAGGAGCGGCCGGCCGTCTCGTCGCCCTCGACGGGCTCCTGCTCCTGGGCTTCGGCCCGCGCACGCCCGAAGCGGTGCGCGAGCTCGCCGGATCCCTGGCGGCGATCGCCGGGTCGAAGCCGCTGGGCGACGCCGGGTCGAAGCCGCTGGGCGACGCCAAGGCGAAGCCGCTGGGCGACGCCAAGGCGAAGCCGCTGGGCGACGCCAAGGCGAAGCCGCTGGGCGACGGATGACACCCTTGGCCCTCGTCGGCCGCGACCGCCCGACGCGGACCGTCCTGATCTTCCCGGGCCTCGTCCTGATCGCGGTCCTGGTCACACTGCTCGCCCTCGGCTCCGGGGCGGTGGCCATCGCTCCCGGCGAGATCCTATCGATCCTCTGGCACCGGCCTTCGGGCACGCTCGACCCGGCGCTCGCCCGGGAAGCCATCGTGCTCGTGGAGATCCGCCTGCCGCGGCTGATCGCCGGCTTCGCCATCGGAGCGGCGATCGCCATTGCCGGCGCCGGCATGCAGGGGCTCTTTCGCAACCCCCTGGCCGATCCCGGCCTCATCGGCATCTCGAGTGGTGCGGCCGTTGCGGCCGTCGGCTTCATCGTCGTGCTGGGCCCCTGGCTGCAGACCAGAGCCCCCGAACTCCTGCGCTTCGGCCTGCCGGTCGCGGCCTTCGCGGGCGGCCTCGTCGTGACCGCCCTGATCGTCGCCATCGCGACCCGGGACGGCCGGATCGACGTCGCGATGCTGCTCTTGGGCGGCATCGCCATCAACGCGCTGGCCGGTGCACTGACCGTGAGCGTCCGGCGTGCCCCACCTTGCTGATGTGATCGCTTGGTCGATTATGGGCGGCGAGTTGGACAAAGGTGTCCACTCTTCATGGTGGACACTTTCTTGGCCGGATCGTCGAACGAGCGGCGCCGTTATCGGCGCTGGAGTGCGGAGGCGAAGCGGGCGATTTGCCTGGAGACACGGGCGCCGGGCGTGTCGGTGGCACAGGTTGCGCAGCGGCATTCGCTGAATGCCAACCTGATCTTCAAGTGGCTGCGTGATCCGCGCTTTGCGCCTCGTGCGGTGCTGGAGGCGGCGCCGGTGTTCCTGCCGGTTCAGCTGCGTGACGGCGAGGTGCCGACGGCGCCGTCCGTCGTGCCCTCCGAGGGGGATAGCCTTGGCCGGGTCGAGATCGTCTTGGCGGGCGGGCACCGGCTGACCGCCTGTGGCGCCTTCGACGGTGAGGCGGTGGCGCGACTTCTGGCAGTGCTGGTGCGGACGTGATTCCTGTCCCGGCGAGCACGCGGGTGTGGCTGGCGGCCGGGGTCACCGACATGAGGAAGGGCTTCAATGGCCTATCGGCGCTGGCCGAGAAGGTGTTGGCGCAGGATCCGTTCTCGGGCCACCTCTTCGTCTTCCGCGGCCGGCGGGGTGACCTGGTGAAGGTGATCTGGTTCGACGGCCAGGGGGCGTGTCTCTTCAGCAAGCGGCTGGAGCAAGGCCGGTTCGTCTGGCCATCTCCTGCGCAGGGCTGGGTGTCGATCACCTCGGCACAGCTGGCGATGCTCCTGGAAGGGATTGACTGGCGCGCCCCGCAGCGCACTTGGCGGCCACTGACGACGGGCTGAAGGGCAATAAAAACAGCGCCTTAGGATCGTTCGGAATTCCCTTGGCGTCGCCGTTGTGCTAGCCATGGCCATGCTCGACGAGACCCAGAAGCTGCCCGACGACCCGGCCGAACTGCGCACGGCAGCCGAGCGTCTGGTGGCGCTCGCCAAGAGCCAGGCGCTGCGCATCGCCAAGCTGGAGCACCAGCTGGCCGGGCTGCGCCGGCAGCGCTTCGGCGCTACCTCGGAGACGCTGGATCAGCTCGGTTTGGCGCTCGAGGAGACCGAGATCGAGGTCGCTCGGGTCGCTGACCCGGCAGCGCCGGAGGATGCGGGCGCGGCCAAGCGAAATCCTCGACGCAAGCCGCTGCCGAAGGAGTTGCCGCGCCATGAGACCATCCTTTCGCCGGGCGAGACCTGTGCCGGCTGCGGTGGCCGCTTGAAGCGGCTCGGCGAGGACGTCACCGAGGAGCTGGACTACATCCCCGGCCGCTTCGTCGTGAACCGCTACGTCCGGCCACGACTGGCGTGCTCGTGCTGCGAGGCGATCGTCCAGGCCCCTCTGCCGCCCCGGCCGATCGAGCGCGGCCGGCCGGGGCCAGGTCTCTTGGCGCATGTGCTGGTCTCGAAATATGGGGACCACCTGCCGCTCTATCGCCAGTCGAAGATCTTCGAGCGCGACGGCATTGACCTCGACCGCTCGACACTCGCTGATTGGGTGGGCAAGTCGACGGCGCTCCTGGAGCCCCTGGCCGCCGCCATCGGTCGCCATGTCGTGGCCGGGCAAGCCATCTTCGCCGACGACACGCCCATCAAGCTGCAGGTGCCGGGCAACGGCAGAACCAAGACCGCCCGCATCTGGACCTATGTGCGCGACGAACGTCCTTGGCTCGGCCATTACCCGCCGGCTGTCTGGTACAAGTTCACGGTCGACCGCAAGGGCCAGCACCCGGCCGAACATTTGGCCGGCTATCGAGGCTGGGTGCACGCTGACGGGTATAGCGGCTTCAACGAGCTCTACCGCTCGGGCGGCAGCCGCGAGGTCGCCTGCCTCGCCCACATCCGGCGCAAGTTCGTCGACATCGTCCAGAGCCAGAGCTCGCCGATCGCCGAGGAGGCCATCAAGCGCATCGCTGGGCTCTATGGCATCGAGAAACAGGTGCGTGGCGAACCGCCCGAGAGGCGCGTCGAACTTCGCCAGGCATACTCGAGGCCGATCCTCGACGATTTGGAAACCTGGTTGCAAAGCCAGCTGCCGCGCATCTCCGGCAAGTCCGAGCTCGCCAAGGCGATCCGCTACGCCCTGACCCGGCTCGAGAAGCTCAGGCCCTATCTCGACCACGGCCACCTCGAAGCCGACAACAACGCTGCCGAACGCGCCATGAAATCGGTGGCCCTCGGCAGGAAAAACTACCTCTTCGTCGGCTCCGAGGGCGGCGGCAAGGCGGCCGCCATCGCCTACACCCTGATCGAGACCGCCAAGCTCA
>DAIRDJ010000218.1:0-6378 GCA_036796215.1 Geminicoccaceae bacterium | reverse complement strand
GCGGCGTGCCGGTGCAGATCGTCGAGGAGGCGCAGGACTGGCGGCGGATCGTCGACCACGAGGGCGAGACGGGGTGGATCCATGCCAGCCTGCTCTCCTCGCGCCGCACCGTCCTGGTGACCGGCGAGACCCGCCCGCTGCGTCGCACCCCCCGCCACGATGCGCGGATCGTCGCCATGGTCGAGCCCCTGGTCATCGGCAACCTGCTCAATTGCGAGCGCCACTGGTGCCTGATCGAGGTCGACGGCCGGCGCGGCTGGCTCGAGCGCGGCCAGTTCTACGGTGCCCTCGAGTCCGAGATGGGCGGCTAGGGCGACCAGCGCGAGCGAACAAGGAGGCGGTGCCGGCCTCGGGCTCGATGTCGCTTTGGGATCGCCGCGATCGCCGGTATGCTCCGCACGGCCCGATGTCGGGCCATGGTCCCGGGAGGCCGCCGATGATCGACGTCCGCGCATGGCTCAGCGACCTGGGGCTGGAGCAGTATGCGGCGGCGTTCGCCGAGAACGCGATCGACGGTGCGGTGCTCGGCACGCTCGGCATGGACGATCTGAAAGAGCTCGGTGTTGTGGCCCTCGGCCATCGCAAGAAGCTCCTGGCGGCGATCGCGGCCCTGGCGGACCAGCCGGCAGCCTCGGCCGCGCCGCGTGAGCCCGCTGCCGCCGGCACCGCCGAGCGGCGGCAGCTGACCGTGATGTTCGTCGATCTGGTGGGCTCGACGGCGCTTTCCGCCCGGCTCGATCCGGAGGAGATGGGGGCGGTGCTGCGTGGCTATCAGAATGCGGTGGCCGGGGAGGTGGCACGGTTCGAGGGGCATGTGGCGAAGTTCATGGGTGATGGGGTTCTGGCCTATTTCGGCTGGCCGGTGGCGCACGAGGACGAGGCCGAGCGGGCGGTCCGGGCCGGGCTCGCGATCGTCGCCGCCGTCGCCCGGCTGAGCGGTGGCGAGGCGCCCTTGGCCTGCCGCATCGGCTTGGCGACGGGCCTGGTCGTGGTCGGCGAGCTGATCGGCGAGGGGGCAGCACAGGAGCAGACGGTGGTCGGCGACACGCCCAACCTGGCAGCAAGGCTGCAGGCCTTGGCCGAACCGGGCCAGCTGGTGATCGGCGAAAAGACACGGCAGCTCCTGGGTGATCTCTTCAAGCTCGAGGCCCTCGAGCCGCAGGTGCTGAAGGGTCTGGCCGGCTCCGTCTCGGCCTTTGCGGTTACCGGCGAGCAGATGCTGGAGAGCCGCTTCGCGGCGCGCGGCGCCGGAGCGATCCTGCCGATGGAGGGCCGCGACCAGGAGCTGGCGCTGCTGCTCGAGCGCTGGGGCCAGGCGAAGAGCGCCGAGGGCCAGGGCGTGCTGCTGGTCGGCGAGGCCGGGATCGGCAAATCGCGGATCACCGAGGCGCTGATCGACGCCGTCGCGGCCGAGCCACATGCGCGGGTCCGCATGCAATGCTCACCCTACCACACCGACAGCGCGTTCTGGCCGGTCATCGAGCATCTCCGTCATGCCGCCGGCTTCACCGCTGACGATCAGGTGAGCGCGCAGCTCGACAAGCTGGAAACGCTGGTCGACCAGGGCACGGGCAACATTGCCGGTGCGGCACCGCTCCTGGCCGAGCTCCTGGGCCTCGACGGCGCGTCGCGGTACGGCCAGCTCGACCTGACGCCGCAGGCCAAGCGTGCCCGCACCATGCAGGCGCTGGGCGACGAGCTGATGGCGCTGGCGAAACGACAACCGGTGCTGCTGGTGCTGGAGGATGCGCACTGGCTCGACCCGAGCACGCTCGAGCTGCTCCAGCTCCATCTCGACCGCTGCGCCGAGACGCGCCTGTTGATCGTCATCACCTCCAGGCCCGACCATCAGCCCGAACTCGCGGCCCACCCGCACGTCACGCGGCTGACCCTCAACCGGCTGGGCCGGGCCGGGGTCGCAGCTATTGTCGAAGCCCTGAGCAGTGGCGCCACCCTGCCCACCGCGGTCATCGACGCCATCATCGCGCGAACCGACGGTGTGCCGTTGTTCGTCGAGGAGATGACCAAGGCCGTTCTGGAAAGCGGCACCGGCGACGCGTTGAAGATTCCCGCCTCGCTGCACGATTCGCTCATGGCGCGGCTGGACCGGCTGCCGGACGTCAAGGACGTCGCCCAGGCCGCCGCCTGCATCGGCCGGGTGTTCGACTACAAGCTGCTGGCTGCCGTCGCCCGCTGGCCGGAGGCCGAGCTGCAGGGCGCCCTGGCCAAGCTCGCCGCCGCCGAGCTGGTCTTCCGCCGCGGCACACCACCCGATGCCAGCTACACCTTCAAGCACGCGCTGGTCCAGGACGCCGCCTATGAGAGCCTCCTGCGCTCGCGACGCCAGGAGATCCACCGGCAGATCGTGCTGGCCCTGACCGAGCATTTTCCTCAGCAGGCGTCCGCCGAGCCTGGCCTCTTGGCGCAGCACTATGCATTGGCCGGCATGGCCGAAGAGGCTGGAGCTGCCTGGCAGGAGGCCGGTCAGCAGGCGCTGTCCCGCTCCGCCGGACGCGAGGCCATCGGTCATCTGACGCGTGGCTTGGGTCAGCTCTCCTTGTTGCCTGAGAGCCCGGAGCGGGTGATGCGGGAGCTGGCGGCGCAGCGGCTGCTCGGCACGGCCTGCATGAACGTGCACGGCTATGCGGCACCCGAGGTGATGCGCGCCTTCGGCCGCGCGTGGGAGCTCTGCAGTCTCGTGGACGCTGATGAGGATGCCGCCACCTTTCCTGTGCTCTTCGGCATCTGGATCTACCAGCTGACTCGCGGGCAACATGCTCGTGCTGCCGAGGCGGCGGCGGACCTGCTGCAGCGCGTGCAACACGTCGATGACCAGGGCGCGCGTATCGCGGGCCACCTGGCCCAGGCCATTTCACTGGCCCACATCGGTCGCCCGTCCGAGGCTCGAGTGCATTACGCGACGGGCACGGCCATGTGCGGGTCGTTGAAACAGCCGGGACAGGCGCAACGCTTCGGACTGCATCCCGGGATCTGCATCCACGCTTATCAGGGCTGGTGCCTGACGACGCTCGGCTACCCCGAGCAGGCCCGCCGCAGCGTCGAGAAATCGGCGGCGAGCGTCGATGGGATGGACCACATCTACACCCATGCACGCCGCCTCTATTGGCAGGCCGTCGTCTACCAGATGCAAGGTGACTGGCCGACGGTTCGGCGCCTTGCCGCCGAGGCCATCGCTGTGGCCGAAGAGCAGGGCTACGCCATGGCGGTCGCCTGCGGCCAAATCATGCATGGAGCCGCCGTCGCCGCCACGGGCGACTCGGATGCCGGCATCGGCGAGCTTCGTGAGGGAATAGGGAACTACCGCCAAACGGGCGCCCGCTTCCAGGGCACCTACCACCTGGCGCTGCTCGCAGACGCGCTGGGCGCGAGTGGTCATCTGCAGGAGGGGCACGCCTCTCTCGACCAGGCATTCGCCTTCATGGAGGAAACCGGCGAGCGGCTGTGCGAGCCTGACCTGCACCGTCTGTGCGGCAGGCTGCTGAGGCATCAGCGTTCAGACGTCGTTGCCGAGGCCTCGTTGCAAAAAGCACTCGACGTCGCGAGGCAGCAGAACGCCCGATGGCCCGAGCTTCAGACATCCCGCGACCTCGCCCGCCTCTGGGCCGAGCGTGGTGAGCGGCAACGAGCCCTCGACCTTCTCGCCCCCGTCTACGACTGGTTCACCGAGGGCTTCGACACGCCGGATCTGGTCGAGGCCGCGGCGCTGCTCGAGACGTTGCGGTAGGCGGGCCCGTCGCCCGGCTAAGGTCGCCGGCGGCTTAGAGAACGGAGGGGCGCGGGGAGGCGTTGCCTCCCCGGTTCTTTTCTCTTTTTCAGGACTTTGTCGATTCTTCCTCGTCCGCGTGGGGATCGAGGTGGATGGTCTCCTGCGTGGCACCCTGCATTGCCCCCTGGATGACGTCGGCGCCGGTGGCGAAGGCCGGGCGGATGTCGGTGGCGGGGGGGCGGATGCGGGTTCGCCAGACGGCGTGGGCGGCGATGGCGAGGTAGACGCAGGCAAGCCAGAGGAAGAGGGCGCTGGGCTGGGCGAGTTGCATGACCGGAGCGGCGATGGCGGGGCCGAGGGTGGAGCCGGCGCCGAAGACGAGCAGGAGGCCGCTCGCGACCGCGACGTACTCGCCCTCGGATGCCCGGTCATTGGCGTGGGCGACGGCGACGGGATAGAGGGTGTGCATGGCCCCGCCCAGCGCTGCAATCATCAGGATGACGGTGGCCGGGTCGCGCGGGTCGACGAGGTGGATGGTGACGGCGAGGGCGGCACCGGCGAGGCTCGTGCCGATCAGCACCCAGCGGCGCTCGAGGCGGTCGGAGAGCTTGCCGACGGGTGCCTGCATGACGGCGCCGCCGACGATCGCCCCGGCGACCAGCAGGGCTACGGCATAGACGGGCAGGCCGATGGCGCCGGCGTAGACCGGGGCGAGCGTGCCGAAGGCGCCGTTGGCGAGGCCGACGCCGAAGCAGGCGACGACGGCGATCGGTGAGACGCGGATCAGCCGGCGAATGTCGAGCTTCACCTCGTGCAGCGGGTCGGGGGCACGGCTTGAGCTGATGGCGGTCGGCACCAGGGCCAGGGAGGCCAGGATGGCGACCAGGACGAAGGGCTCGAAGCCGGCGGGGCTGTAGAGGGTGACGGTGAGCTGGCCGAGCACCGAGCTTGCGAGATTGACGATCATGTAGCGGGCGAAGACGCGGCCCCTGGTTTCGCTGGTCGCACTTTCGCTGAGCCAGCTCTCGATGATCATGGTGGCACCAGCAAAGGCGAAGCCGGTGGCGGCCCTGACCAGGATCCAGGCGATGGGGGTGACGATCAGGATGTTGAGGAGCGCGGTGACCGCGACCAGGGCCGCCATGACGCCGAAGACCCGGATGTGACCCACCGACGAGACGAGGCGCGGGGCAAAGAGGCAGCCGGCGACGTAGCCGGCGGCGAAGGCACTGCCGATCAGGCCGATGAGGGAGGTGGGGAAGCCTTCGAGCTCGGCGCGGATGGGCAACGCCAGGCCCAGGAGTGCGCCCGCGGCGAACAGCAGGCCGGCGCCGAGCAGCAACGAGGTGGTGCGCAGGGGAACGTGGTCTGCCATGCGCAGCGTCCTAGCGTACGCCGCCCTGGCTGCCTAGCGGGACTCGCCCCCGGGCGATGCGGCTACCAGCTGAGGAAGATGCCGACCTCGCCCGGCATGCCGCCCGGGAAGCTGAGGATCTGCGCCTTGATCTTGTAGCCCAAAGGCTCGAGCTCCTTTTTGTACACCTGCTCGTAGCCGGCCTCGGCACGACCGGTGAGCGTGCTCGGCCAGTCGGGCTCGAAGTTGTTGACCGAACGGCCCTTGTCGGCGAGCCATTCGGCCGGGAAGCGCATGACCATGATCTCGTTCTGGCCGCGCTCGATGGCGGCGTTGACGGCACGGTTGAGGCGGTCCTGCCAGTCGGGCCGGGGCCCTTCGGTCATGAAGGCGTTGCGGACATCCTCTTCGTGCGACTCCTTCTTCTTCATCGCCTCCATGGCCTCGCGCAGCTTTTTGCGCTCGACCTCCTCGGCGCGCTTCCTGATGTCGGCTGGGGTGAGAACGGCGGTCATGGTGCTGTCGTCCCTTCAGTGGTGTGGTCGTCGGTCGGGGCGTCCCGATCCGGCCTCGCCAGGTCGCGACGCAGGATGGTCCATTTGCCGGCCTCGCCGGTGAACAGGCCCGGCCCAGGTGCTATCTCCCGCCGGTTGAGGCTACGCTCTCCATCGTAGGCGTCAATGCCGCTGCAGCCGGCAAAAACCAATGGTAAAACTGCGGCCACGACCAAGCGTCGCATCAGAACTTGATCCGGGTGCCGACGGTGCCGACGACGATGTCGTCGACGTTCGGCCCGGCATCGCGGTCGAGGGTGAACCAGCGGAGCTGGCTGTACAGCTCGATGCCGTACTGCTCGATGAGCTGGACCACGGCGAGGCCGATCGACTGCGCCTCGTCCCGATCGGCGCTGACGTTCTCGGCATAGGTGTAGTCGATGCCGAAGCCGGTCTTGCCGAAGCGGATGAGGTCGGTGTCCCAGCCGAGCTTGCCGTAGAGATTGAAGGGTTCGTCGCCGTCCGCCCCGCCGCCATAGCCGCCGGCTAGCGTGAGGCTGAGCCCGGTCGGGTTGTGCAGGGTCGAGAACGAACCGTTGGCGATCCAGTCGTAGGCGTCATCGCTGGGGTCGCGGATGGCGATGGCACCGAGCGTGGTGAAATTGCCGGCCTCCACGCCGGACCAGTCGCCGTAATCGCCGCCGAAGGTCAGCGCGGCGTCGTAGCGCTGGTCGCTGCCGGCCGAGAGCGAGAGCTGGAAGGGGCCGAGCATCGGCGTGTCGTAGCGCAGCCGGCCGAAGCGG
>DAIRDJ010000217.1:0-6447 GCA_036796215.1 Geminicoccaceae bacterium | reverse complement strand
ACGACGACTAACCATAACCTGCTGAAATCATTCAACTCATTTTCGGTCAGCCTCTCAGACATCCAAGTCTAGCTCTCGCCGGTGACCCTCCCTCCACCCCAAAGTAACGGTGGGGCGCGGGGAGGCGTGCCTCCCCGATTCCTCCTCTTCAGCTTAGGCCATCTTCGGCCGCCCGGCCAGCAGATTGGTGAGCCATTCGGGATCCATCTCTGGCACCGAGGCCAGGAGCTTCTCTGTGTAGTCGTGGTGCGGGGGGGTGAACATGGCGTCCTTGGGGCCTTGTTCGACGACCTGGCCCTGGAGCATGACGACGACTTCGTCGGCGATGGCGCGGACGGTGCCGATGTCGTGGGTGATGAACATGTAGGCGAGGCCGAGCTCGTCCTGGAGGCGCTGCAGGAGCTTGAGGATTTCCTCCGCCACCAGCTGGTCCAGGGCCGAGGTGACTTCGTCGCAGATGATGAGTTCGGGCTCGGCGGCGAGGGCTCTGGCGATGCAGATGCGTTGTTTTTGGCCGCCGGAGAGCTCGGTGGGGAGGCGGTCGATGTATTGGTCCGGGTCGAGCTCGATCAGGCGGATGAGCTCGCGGATGCGCTCGTCGAGGCGTTTGCCGGAGAGGCCGAGGTAGAAGGCGGCGGGCCTGCCGATGACCTGGCGGATGGTTTGCCTGGGGTTCAAGGCGGTGTCGGCCATCTGGTAGATCATCTGGATCTGGCGGAGCTGGTCCTTGGTGCGCTTTCGGTAGTCGGGCGGCAGGGGCTCGCCCTTGGCCATGATGCGGCCTTCGGTCGGGGGGAGGAGGCCGGTGATGACGCGGGCGGCGGTGCTCTTGCCGGAGCCGGATTCGCCGACGACGGCGACGGTGCGTTGGCGGTGCAGGGCGAAGCTGACCTTTTGCAGGACCTTGACCGCGCCGTAGGAGGCCGAGACCTGTTGCAGCTCGACCAGCGGCACTTCGCCGGTGGGCTCGGCGACGACGGGCTTTCTGAAGCTGCGCACCCGGAGCAGGTCCTGGGTATAGCGCTCTTTCGGTGCGTCGAGCAGTTGATGCGTTTCGCCGAGCTCGACCATGTCGCCGTGGCGGAGCACCATGATGCTGTCGGCCATTTGCGCCACGACGGCGAGGTCGTGGGTGATGTAGAGGGCGGCCGTGTCGAACTGCTCGACGACGTCGCGGATGGCGGCCAGGACCTCGATTTGTGTCGTGACGTCGAGCGCCGTCGTCGGCTCGTCGAAGACGATGAGGTCCGGCCTGCAGGACATCGCCATGGCGGTCATGGCGCGCTGCAGCTGGCCGCCCGAGACCTGGTGCGGGTACCTGAAGCCGATGGTCTGGGGCTCGGGCAGGCGGAGGCGCGCGAAGAGGTCCTTGGCATAGGCCTCGCTCTCCCGCCGGCCGGCGACACCGTGCTCCGCGGGTGCCTCGCAGAACTGGTCGATCAGCCGATGCGCGGGGTTGAAGGCGGCGGCCGCACTCTGTGCGACGTAGGCGATCCGGGCACCGCGGAGGCGGCGCTTCTGCCGTTCCGAGGCGCGCATCAGGTCGATGCCGTCGAAGCGGATTTCGCCGCCGGAAAGCCTGCAGCCGTCGCGGGCGAAGCCCATCGCCGCCAGGCCAATGGTCGACTTGCCGGCACCCGATTCGCCGATCAGGCCCATGACCTCGCCCTTGTGCAGGGTGAGGTCGATGCCGTGGACGATCTCGCTCCAGGTCTCGCCCACGCGGGCCTCGATCCTGAGGCCTTTCATCTCCAGGAGGACGGGGCGGTCGGTCATTCCTTGAGCCCGCTGGTTTTCATCAGGAACCAGTCGACGACGAAGTTCACGGCGATGGTGAGGACGGCGATGCATGCGGCGGGGAGCAAGGGCGTGATGTCGCCGAAGCTGATCAGGGTCGCGTTCTCGCGGACCATGCTGCCCCAGTCGGCGGTGGGGGGCTGGATGCCGAGGCCGAGGAAGGAAAGCGCACTGATGAAGAGGAAGACGTAGCAGAAGCGGAGACCGAACTCGGCGACGAGCGGCGGCATGGCGTTGGGCAGGAGCTCGTGGCGGATGATCCACCAGAGGCCTTCGCCCCTGAGCTTGGCGGCCTCGACGAAGTCCATGACGACGATGTTCATGGCGACGGCGCGGCTGAGCCGGTAGACGCGGGTCGAATCGAGGACGGCGATCACCAGGATCAGCGAGATCACCGAGGTGCCGACGATGGTCAGGATCAAAAGGGCGAAGATCAGCTGGGGGATCGCCATCATGACATCGACCAGGCGCGAGAGAAGCTGATCGGTCCAGCCGCCGAGCGTGGCCGCGATCAGGCCCATCGCCCCGCCCAAAAGGAAGGCGAGTATGGTGGTGGCAAAGGCGATGCCGACGGTGTTCCTGGCCCCGAAGATCAGGCGGCTCAGCATGTCGCGGCCGAGATTGTCGGTGCCGAGCGGATGGGTGGCGGACCAGGGTTCGTACTCGACGCCGACGATGGCGCGCTCGGCATAAGGGGCGATCAAGGGGGCGAAGAGGGCGACCACGACGTAGACGATGATCAGGACGACGCCGAGCTTGGCGCTCCAGGGGGCCTGGCCGAAGAGCTTGAGGGCTGCGGTCATCGGGGGTTCCGCAGGCGCGGGTTGCTCAGGGTGGCGAGCACGTCGGCGAGCAGGTTCAAGAGGATATAGGTCATCGCGAAGATCAAAGAGCAGGCCTGGACGACGGGCAGGTCGCGCTTGGCGACCGAGTCGACCAGAAGCTGGCCGAGGCCCGGATAGACGAAGACCACCTCGACGACGACGACGCCGACGATGAGGAAGGCGAGGTTGAGGACGACGACGGTGATGATCGGCGAGAGGGCGTTGGGCAGCGCGTGGTGGGTGATGATCTTGCTGTTCCTGATCCCCTTCAGCCGCGCCATCTCGATATAGGGGCTGGCCATGAGGTTGAGGATGGCGGCCCTGGTCATGCGCATCATGTGGGCGACGACGACCAGGGTCAGGGTGAGCGCTGGCAGCATGGTGCGGTAGACGCGGTCCCAGAAGGCGGTGTCGGGGTTGATGTTGCTGATCGAGGGGAACATGCCGGTGTTCACGGCGAGCCAGAGGATCAGGATGTAGGCGATGAAGAACTCGGGCAGCGACACCGCACCCAGGGCCAGGGTGTTCACGCCGCGATCGAAGAGCGAGTTGCGCCAAAGTGCGGCCATGATGCCGAGGGTGAGTGCCAAAGGCACGGAGATGACGGCGGCGAGGGCGGCGAGGAAGAGGGTGTTGTAGAGGCGGGTGCCGATCAGCTCGCTGATCTCGCGCTGGTTGGCGAGCGAGCGGCCGAAATCGCCTTGCAGCATGCCTGCCAGCCAGTTGACGTAGCGGACATGCGGCGGGTCATCGAGGCCGAGCTGGGTTCTGAGTGCTGCCACGGTTTCGGGTGTGGCGGACTGGCCGAGGATCTCCTGGGCGATGTCGGAAGGCAGGAGCTCGACGCCGAGGAAGATGATCAGCGAGACGACGAAGAGGGTCAAGAGGCCCAGTCCCAGCCGCTCGCCGATCATCCTGAGAACGGGGGTCAACGGTCTCCCGCCTCAGCGGTTCAGGTGAACCACCAGCGCTCGACGCATTTGTGGCCGTCCATGTCCCAGTTGTTGGCGAATTCGCCGTGGCCGATCTTATCGGAGGTGGCGAAGACGTAGGCCGCGAACATCGGGATGACGTTGCCGCCCTCGTCGCGGACGATGGACTGCATCTCGCGATACATCTCGCGGCGGAGGTCCTGGTCGAGCTCGGCCCTGGCCGCGACGAGGAGCTCATTGAAGCGCTCGTGCTCCCAGAAGGTGTCGTTCCAGGCCGCCCCCGACGCATAGCTGGTCGAGAACATCCAGTCCTCGGTCGGCCGGCCGCCCCAGTAGACGGCACTCCAGGGCTTCACCATCCAGACGTTCGACCAGTAGCCGTCATTGGGCTCGCGGACGACGTTGATGGTGATGCCGGCGGCGGCCGCGTGCTCGGCATAGACCACGCCGGCATCGACGGCCCCGGCGAAGGCGGCATCTGCGACCGAGAGGTCGACGGTGAGCGAGTCGAGCCCGGCCTCGCGGAGGTGGAAGCGGGCGCGGTCGGGGTCGTAAGTGCGCTGCTCGAGGTCGGCCGCGTGGAACTGGTTGGCCGGGCCGATCGGGTGGTCGTTGCCGAGCGCGCCGTAGCCCCTGAGCACGGTCTGCATCAGCGCCTCGCGGTCGAGGGCGTATTTGAGCGCCAGGCGGACATTGTTGTCGTCGAAGGGGGCCGTGTCCGCCCGCATGGCGAAGGTGTAGTGCTGGTTGCCGCTGACACTGTGCACCTTGATCGCCGGGTTGCGCTCGAGCAGGTGCACTGTCTTCAGATCGACGGTGTCCATGGCGTCGATCTCGCCCGTGGTCAGCGCGTTGGTTCGGGCCGCGGCGTCGATGATCGAGAGCAGCTCGATCTCGTCGAAATGCGCCCGGTCGGTCTTCCAGTAGTTGGCGTTTTTGGTGAAGAAGCCGCGCACGCCGGGCTCGAAGCTGTCGATGACATAGGGGCCGCAGCCGACGCCCGAGCGCCAGTCGGCAACACCGTCGACGGCGGGGATGATGGTCAGGTGGTAGTCGCTGACGACGAAGGGGAAGTCGGCATTGCCGCCCGCGAGGTGGAAGCGGACGGTGCGCTCGTCGAGCGCCTCCATCTCGGTGATGGCCTCGACGATGGACTTGGCGGCCGAGGTGGAATCGGCGCGGCGGTGGTGCTCGATGGACGCGATCACGTCCTCGGCGGTGAGTGTCTTGCCGTTGTGGAACTCCACACCCTGGCGCAGCCGGAAGGTCCAGACGGTGGCGTCGGGCGAGGCCTCGATCTCCTCGGCGAGCTCGCCCTGGATCGTGCCGTCGACCTGCACCTCGGTCAGGAAGTTGTTGTAGATGTAGCCCATGCCGATGGTGAAGTCGTTCTCGAAGGTGCCGGGATCGAGTGTGTCGGTGGTCGAGCCGTGCGCCTTGGCGAACCGGAACCGGCCGCCCTTCTTGGGCTCCTGCGCCCGGAGGTGCCGCGGCAGGACGAGGCCCGCCACACCGAGGGCGGTGCCGCCCACGAGAAGATCACGCCGGCCGAGGTCCAGCCCGCCACCGATGGGCCGCTGATTGCGTGTCACGCGTCCGTCTCCCTGTTGCCGTTGCGGCTGCGGGACGCTGCGGTCTCGGGGCCGATTCGGTCACCGCCGCTGCGCCCACACTCTTGCTCCGCCTTGTTGTAGCGCGTCGGCCGAAGATGACAAACGCGAAGAGTCCGCACCGTCGATGGGGGCGGTCGTGGGGCAGGCGCGAAAAAATCCCCGGTGCCGACATGTAGCACCGGGGCAGGGGACGAGGAGCAGGGCTGAAGGGCTGTGCTAGCGGGAGCTGCCGGCGAAGGCGCCGTGGACGGTGGATGCACCCGTGAGCTCGAACGAGCCGCCGATCTCGGCGGCAGCCGGGCCGGCGAAGCCGCCCTCGACGCTGCCGGTGAGGCTGCCGGCACTGGCGCTGCCGCCGAACTGGTTGCCGCTGATGGCGAGCCCGTTCATCGTCACGCGGCCGAACGCGGCGCCGCTCACGGCATCGTCGAGGTCGGCGCTGGCGGTCACCCGGCCGTTGCCGAAATCGGCGCTGGCATTGAAGGTGCCGCTCAGGGTGCGCGGCAGCGCGCCAGCGCGCAACTCGACGGCGACCGCCTGGCCCGAATAGCGCGCACTGCCGACGGTCGGCATGTCGCTCGGCGGGGTCGGGTCGCCGATGACGAAGCCGCCGGCCCCGGTGATCTGGTCGCTGGTGCTGGTCAAGGTGCCAGAGGCCGAGGTCTCGAGCCAGACACCGTAACTCGTGTAGCTGAGGCTGCTGATGGCGGCGGCACTGCTCGAGCCGCCACTGCTGGTGACCACGGCCCTGGTGCCGTCCGTGGTCTGGTAGACCCCGAGATCACCGATCCGGCTGACACCGCTGCGCCAGGCTTGTGCGGATCCGCCGAAGCTGACGCTCGAGGTGCCGCCACTGCTCTGCTGAACGATGCGCAGCCCGCTGCTCGTGCCGGTCTCGGCGATCAGGCTGCTGGCACTCGTCGAGGCTGGCAGGACGAGGCCGTCCTGCGGGGTCGCCGAGCCCACCGCTTCGCCGCCGCTCGAGCCGCCACCGCCGCCGCCGCCGCCGCAAGCCGCCAGCAGCAAGGCGACCCCGACCAAACCCAGTCCACGCGCTGCCATCGTCGTCCTCCTGGTGCTCGAGCATCTGCTCCTCGGCGGTGTCGGCTGGTGCCGCCGAGGATCGGTTGCCGTACTGATCTCAACCGTTAACGATCAGTTAAACGTGAACACGGCTTTAACACAAGTGCCTCGACGGCGGCCGCCAACCGATGATGACGCATACCATATTGAGTAGGGGTGCGATGTCACCAAGCTTGCATTTCAGGCGCGAAGAATAAA
>DAIRDJ010000216.1:0-6535 GCA_036796215.1 Geminicoccaceae bacterium | reverse complement strand
CCTGGATCTCGGGCCGGCGCATCAGGAGCTGCATGGCGATCCAGGCGCCGAACGAAAAGCCGCCGCACCAGGCGATCGGGCTGTTCGGGTTGTGGGTCTGCATCCAGTCCAGCGCGGCGGCCGCATCGCGCAACTCGCCCTGGCCGTGATCGAAGGCGCCCTGGCTGCGCCCGACGCCGCGGAAATTGAAGCGCAGGGTCGAGAAGCCGCGCCTCGCGAACATGTGAAATATCAGATGAACGAGGCGGTTGTTCATCGTCCCGCCATATTGGGGATGCGGGTGCAGGATGATGGCAAGCGGCGGGTTGGGACCCTCGCCGTGTACATAGCGGCCTTCGAGCCGACCATCCGACCCGTTGAAGATGACTTCGGGCATTCCTCGTTCCATTTCTTGACCGTGCCGGTCGCCGCTGCGGGTCTGGCCGACCCGCCCCACCAGAGGCCACGCGCGACCGCCGACGGCCGGCGGACGCAGCCTGCCGACGACGGCACGCTATCCCTTGATTGACCCGACCCGGCACCAACCTATACTTGCAATCTCCCGGCGGTAGTCGTTTGCACGGCGGGGGTATCGTACGTGAACCCCCAAGTCGGCGACGGATGGCCGGCGCTGGGCAGGATGGGGGCTATACCGCATGCGAGCGCCGATGTTCAAGAGAATCCGCGACGACATCGAAGCCGTTTTCGCCCGGGATCCGGCGGCACGGTCGAAAATCGAAGTGCTGCTCTGCTATCCGGGCCTGCACGCGCTGATCATGCATCGCGTCGCCCACCGCCTCTGGGTACGCGGCTGGCTGCTCAGCGCCCGCTGGCTGTCGCAGGTCAGCCGCTTCTTGACCGGCATCGAGATCCATCCGGGGGCGAGGATCGGCGAGCGCTTCTTCATCGACCACGGCATGGGTGTCGTGATCGGCGAGACGGCCGAGATCGGCGACGATGTGACGCTCTACCAGGGAGTGACCCTGGGTGGGGTGAGCGGCAATCCGGGCAAGCGCCACCCGACACTCGAGGACGGGGTGATCGTCGGCGCCGGAGCTGCCGTGCTCGGCCCGTTCACCGTCGGCCGGGGTGCCAGGATCGGCTCGAACGCCGTGGTGCTCGAGCCGGTCGCCGCCAACACCACCGTGGTCGGGGTGCCGGCACATGCGGTCAAGCGGCCGGTCGCCATCGACTGGCGCTGTTTTCCGGCCTATGGCAACGAGCCGGGTACCGTGGCGGATCCCCTGCAATCGGCGATCGAGCGGCTCTGCAACCGCGTCGACCAGCTCGAGAACGAGGTCGGCCGCCTGCGTCGGGCACCGGCAGCGGCCGAGGACGACGCCGAGCGCCGCCTGGTCGCCAATCTGCATCGCTGATGCGCTCTATCGACGATCCGGGGCCCGGGTGACGAAGGCCTCCCGCGTCTATCTTGATCACGCCGCGACCTCGCCGCTGCGGCCGGAGGTGCGGGCAGCCGTCAGCGAGGCCATGGAGCGTTTCGGCAACCCCTTCTCGGTCCACGGCGAGGGCAGGGCGGCCCGGTCGTTGGTGGAGCAGGCGCGTGCCACGGTCAGGCAGGCGATCGATCCAGCAGGCACGGGTGAACTCGTCTTCACGAGTGGTGCGACGGAAGCCAATGCCACCATCCTCGGATCACAGCCCGGCAAGGTGCTGGCCTCGGCCGTCGAGCATCCGTCGGTCCTCGCCCAGCCAGGCATCGAGACCGTGCCGGTCGATGCCGGGGGCAGGCTCGATCTCGAAGCACTCGAAGCGCGCCTGAACGAGGGCGGCGTGGCGGTCGTGGCCGTCATGCTCGCCAACAACGAGACCGGGGTCGTCCAGCCCGTGGCCGAGGCCGCCGCCCTCGCCCGTGCCGCCGGTGCTCGCCTGCACGTCGATGCCGTCCAGGCGCTCGGCCAGATCCCGCTCGATGTCGGAGCCCTGGCTTGCGACAGCCTCGCCCTTTCCGCCCACAAGCTGGGTGGCCCCAAGGGGGTGGGTGCCCTCTGGCTGCGCGATCCCGACACCTTCGCGCCGCTCGTCAGGGGCGGCGGGCAGGAAGGCCGGCGCCGCGCCGGTACGGAGAACACGGGCGGCATCGCCGGTTTCGCCGCTGCCGTCGAGGCCGCCACGGCAGCGGCCCCGGGACGGCTCGAAGGCCTGCGGCTGAGGCTCGAGGAGGGTGTCCGGTCGATCGCCCCGGATGCCGTCGTCATCGCCGCCGACGCACCCCGCCTGCCGCAGATCACCGCCATCGCCTTGCCCGGCGTGCCCGCCCTGACCCAGGTGATGGCGCTCGATCTCGACGGTATTGCCGTCTCGGCCGGGGCCGCCTGCTCCTCGGGCAAGGTCGCCCGCAGCCACGTGCTGGAGGCGATGCACGTCCCGGCCGCACTCGCCGATGGCACCATCCGCGTCAGCCTCGGCTGGGGCACGACGGCGGATGACATCGAGCGCTTCCTCGACGCCTGGACGAGGCTCGCAGGGCGTCGCGGTCGTGCCGCGGCCTGACAAATTGGAGCCTATCGAAGCCGGAACGTCTTGCGATTCCGGCCGAACTGGCCAACATTCAAGGATGGATGCCGGATTGGAACGATGCCCATGAATTCCCCTCGCCAGATCGTCGACCTCACGCCCGCCGCCATCGCCCGGGCGCGCGAGCTCTTGGCGAACCATGGGGCCGATGCCGCGGGCATTCGTCTGGGTGTCAAGACCACGGGCTGCTCAGGGATGAGCTACAAGCTCGATTTCACCGCCGAGATCGGCGAGGCCGACACCGTGGTCGAGAAGGACGGGGTCAAGCTCGTGGTCGAGCCCCAGGCCGTGATGTACGTGCTGGGCACCGAGATCGACTGGGTCGAGGACAAGCTGGGGGCGATGTTCGTCTTCAAGAACCCGAACGAGAAAGCGCGCTGCGGCTGCGGCGAGAGCTTCTCGGTCTGATCCGCCGGGCATGCTGCAGGTGACGTTCGTCCTGCCGGGCGGACGGGAGCGGGTCTGCGAGGGCCGGCCGGACGAGACCATTCTCGACGTCGCCCGGCACGGCGACATCGCGATCGAGGGCGCTTGCGGTGGCTCGATGGCCTGTGCCACCTGTCATGTCATCGTCGATCCGGCGTTCTTCGAGAAGCTGCAAGAGGCATCGGCCGAGGAGGAGGACATGCTCGATCTCGCCGAAAGCCTGGCTGCCACCTCGAGGCTCGGCTGCCAGCTCGTGCTCGATCCGAGCCTCGACGGCATCACCGTCACCGTGCCCAAGACCAGCCTGCTCGAGTAGCGCTGCCATGCCACCGCAGACCACCCCGCTGACCGCAGACGCCCTCGCCTTGGCCCCCGGTGCCCGGGTGGTCGTCGCCATGTCGGGCGGGGTCGACAGTGCGGTCACGGCAGCCCTCCTGCACGAGGCCGGGCTCGAGGTCGTGGGCATCACGCTCCAGCTCTACGACCACGGGGCGGCAGTCCAGAAGAAGGGGGCGTGCTGCGCCGGCCAGGACATCAAGGATGCGCGCAACGTCGCCGAGGCGATCGGCGTCCCGCACTACGTCCTCGACTTCGAGGCCCGCTTCAAGGCGGCCGTGATCGATGATTTCGCCGCATCCTACGCCAGTGGCCGCACGCCGATCCCGTGTGTCCGCTGCAATCAGAAGATCAAGTTCACCGATCTGCTCGAGGTCGCCCAGGATCTCGGGGCGGCGGCGCTGGCGACCGGCCACTACGCCAGGCGCGCCGGTGGCCCCACCGGCGCCGAGCTCTGGCGGGCCGCGGACCCGGCCAAGGACCAGAGCTATTTCCTCTTCGCCACGACACGAGAGCAGCTCGACTACCTCCGCTTCCCCTTGGGATCCCTCGACAAGGAGACGACCCGCCGTCACGCGGAACGCCTCGCCCTGCCGGTCGCCCAGAAGCCCGAGAGCCAGGACATCTGCTTCGTGCCGCAGGGCCACTACAGCCGGGTGGTGGGCAAGCTCGAGCCGAGCGCCATGCGCAAGGGCGCCATCCTCCACGTCGACGGCCGCAGGCTCGGCGAGCATGCGGGCATCGGCCACTACACGGTGGGGCAGCGGCGGGGCATCGGGGTCGCGGCAGCCGAACGGCTCTACGTCGTCGGCCTCGATGCCGAGCGCGCCGAGGTGCGGGTGGGCCCGCGCCGGGCGAGCCTGGTCGAGGCGATCGAGATCTGCGAGGCCAACCGGCTCGGCGACTGGCCTGAAGGCCAGAAGCTGCTGATCAAGCACCGCTACAACGAGCCCGCAGTCGAAGGCGCGATCGAGGCCGTCGGCGGGACCACCGCGAGGCTCGCCTTCAGTGCCCCGCAAAGCGGTGTGGCGCCGGGCCAGGCCGCCGTGCTCTACGCCGGCGACCGGGTCCTCGGCGGCGGCTGGATCGAGCGCACCGAGGCTGCCTCGTCATCGGCTGACAGCCCATCGTCGTCGCTTGACAGCCCCTCGTCATCGCTTGACAGCAGAGTGGCCTGATCATATCTCCAGGCCACTTCGGCGGCGTAGCTCAGTTGGTAGAGCGGGGGAATCATAATCCCTGTGTCGGGGGTTCGAGTCCCTCCGCCGCTACCAAATATTCCAGTTGATGTGACCCATGAAAAAGCCGGTCGCGCTGTTGCGGGCCGGCTTTTGCTGTTTCGAGGTGGGCTGGTTCAGCCCTCGTCGTCCTCGTCGCTCTCCGCCTTTGCCACGATCACCTGCCGGCCGCGATACATGCCGGTCTTCAGATCGATGTGATGCGGCCGGCGGAATTCGCCGGAGTCGCGGTCCTCGATCACGGTCGGACGGCCGAGCGCATCGTGCGCGCGGCGCTGGTCGCGCTTCTGGCGGGTGACTTTCCGTTTGGGGACGGCCATGGGATCGATCCTTTGCTGGCGGCACGGCGGACGGGGCGATCGGCTGGTGGGCCGAGCCCGTGCAAACATGCGGCGCTAGTTGGAAAAACTGGCGGCGCCATACGCTGAAACGGCGCTTCGGTCAATCGCCTGTGGCTGCCGCAGCGATCCGCAGCACCGCCAATCGGCCGGCGAGCCAGGCACCACCGGCCGTGCCGTGCCAGCCGCCCGGTGCGGTCGCCTCGCCGGCGAGATGCACCCGCTCGAAGAGTGGTTCGGCGAGCACGGCGCGGGCTGCCGACCCGCCCGGCCGGGCGATCGCGTAGCTGCCGAAGGCGAAGGGGTCGCTGCCCCAGCGGCTGACCGCGGCAGGCCCGAACGAGCGCTCGACCAGGGCAGCGCCCAAAAGCCCGCGCAACGGCTCGAGCACGACGTCGCGGATCGCCGCATCGCTCGCCGGCTCGAGCGCCAGCGCCGTGCTGCCGCCGACGAAGGCATAGGCCATGGCGTGGCCGCAAGGGCGGAGCAGATAGAGCACGGCGCGCTCGTCCGTGGCCGGGTAGTGGAGGAAAGTGGACACGGTATCGGCTGCGAGGTCGGCCAGAGGATCGGCCAGAAGGTCGATCGCCACCTTCATCAGGCAGCCCATGGGCAGCTCGTCGAGGGCGCGGCGATAGCCCTCGGGCAAAGGCGGGCTGAACCGGATCCGCTCCGCTCCGAGGACGCCGAGCGGCACGGTCAGGACGACGTGCCGGGCGGTGAACCGGCCGCGGCTCGTGGTCAGCGTCACGCCGGCCGGGCCGACGTCGAGCGCCTCGAGCACGCAGTCGGTGGTGATCGGCAACGGCCGGGCCAGGGCCTGAACCAGCGTGCCGTAGCCCTGGGGCAGCAGCCAGTCGATGCCGGCAAGGGCCGCCGCCCAGTCCGCGGCATCGGTGACGGCGCAATCCGTGCCGCAGAGCCAGGGCCCGGCGAAACTGCGCGTGGTCCAGGCCCAGGGGTCGCCCGGGACGACCGGCAGACAGTCGGCGACGCTCGCTGCCGCCGCGGCGGCCTCGATCCGGGCGATGGCCTCACTGCGTGCCGCGGCGAAAGCGGCGTGCCCGTCGGCCGGGAGCGGCCGGCCGTCGGGGCCGAGCACGACCCGCCTGCGGCGATCGACCACGGGGCCGGCATCGAGCGCCAAGGCGAGGTCGGCAAAGGGGTTGCCGGCATCGACCGCGTGGATCCAGGAGGCACCGAGATCGAACGGCCGGCCCAAGGGCGTGGTCGTCGTCCAGGTCCGCCCGCCGCTCCGGTCCCTGGCCTCGATCAGCCGGAAGGCAAGCCCGTGCGCCCGGGCGGCAAGGGCGGCCGCGATCCCGGCGGCACCGGCACCGACGATGGCGAACTCGGTATCGAACGGCGGCATGGCCGTGGCAGTCTCCGAAAACCGGACGCAAGCCGCCGGGGCGAGGCTTGCAGCCGTGCCAGGCGGCACCATATCGAAAAGGCTTGTTTGGAGCACTTGCGCCGCTTCTGGCATAGCTGGCAAATCGGCGGCGAGGGCAAAAAAAGCTCTTGATCGCCGGGATCGCCGGGATTACATACCGTCTCTGCCGCGGCGATCGATCGTGGCACCTCCGAACCGATCGGATGTGAGCGACCGCTCAAGCGGTGGCATCGGCTGTTCTTTTGACAAGTTGGTTGATTGTGGAGAGGGGATGTGCAGGCGGCGTTTGG
>DAIRDJ010000215.1:0-6647 GCA_036796215.1 Geminicoccaceae bacterium | reverse complement strand
CGTTCGATCTCTTCTGGACGATCACCAAGGGCGGGCCGGGCAGTGCGACCACCGTCTTCTCCTGGATGGGCTACGCCTATGCCTTCCAGTTCTTCCGCTTCGGCGAGGGGGCGGCGATCCTCTACGTGCTGACCCTCTTCTGCCTGATCTTGGCGTGGGTCTATCTCAAGCTCTTCTTTCCTACCGTCGGGCGCGGTCGGCCGCTCCAGCTCGCGCTGATGACGCGCGAGGCTGCCGATCAGGCGGCGCCCTCGCTGGCGAGTCTGCTCGTGATGCGCACGGGCGACCTCGGCGAGGCGGCGCGGCAGCGGTTGACCGGGGTCGCTGGCGCGGTGCGTCGGCAGGGCTGGCTCACGGGCACGCAGCGACTGCAGCTCGGCAAGGTGGGGCTCTGGGTCGCCGTCGCCCTGATCTTCGTCTGGTCGGCGGGGCCGTTCATCTGGCTCGTCATCATGAGCCTCTCGCCCTCCGTCGATCTCGTGCGCACGCCGCCGACCGTGATCCCGCAGGCCCTGACGCTCGAGAACTTCCGCTTCGTGCTCTTTCCGGGTGGCGCCGTGGACGGCCAGTCGAGCGTGCAGGCGACGCGCGTGCCTTATTCGATCTGGAACAGCTTCGTGGTCGCGAGTGCGGTCACCGTGATCAACGTCGTGATCGGCTCGCTCGCCGGCTATGCCTATGCGCGGCACGGTCGCGGCAAGTTCATGACGGGCTCGCTCTGGGCTCTCATGATGACCCGGATGACGCCGAGCCTAGCCTTGATCCTGCCGTTTTTCATCATCTTCCGGACAGCCGGGCTGATCGACACGCGCACGGCCCTCGTGATCGCCTATTGCAGCCTGATCCTGCCGCTCTCGACCTGGATCATGAAGGGCTTCTTCGAGGGGCTGCCGCCAAATCTCGAGCGGGCGGCGCTGGTCGACGGCTGCACGCGCTGGCAGGCGATCAGGAAGATTATCATGCCCGTGGCGAAGCCGGGCCTGGTGGCGGCCGGCATCTTCTGCTTCCTCGTCAGCTGGAACGAGTTCATCTTCGCGCTCATCCTGACGAGCACGCCGCAGTCGCAGACCATCCCAGTGATCATCGCGGGCTTCCTCGTCCAGCTTCGCTTCTACGACTATGGGCCGATGTTCGCGGCCAGCGTCCTGGCTGTGCTGCCGCCGGTGCTCCTGGCGCTGGTCTTTCAACGCTACCTCGTGACCGGCATGCTCTCCGGTTCGCTCAAGGGATAGGGATCCGCTTCTTGGCCAGTCTCACGATCGACCGTATGAGCAAGGATTATGGCGATGTCCGGGCCGTCGACGCGCTCGAGATCCATGTCGAGGACGGCGCCTTCCTGACGCTCTTGGGCCCGTCGGGCTGCGGCAAGAGTACCGCCCTTGCCTGCATCGCCGGGCTCGAATCGTTGACCAAGGGCAGGGTCCTGTTCGGCGAGCGGGACGTCACCGACCTCGAGCCGCACGAGCGCAATGTCGCCATGGTCTTTCAGGACTATGCGCTCTACCCGCACATGAACGTGGCCGAGAACATCGCCTTCGGGCTCAAGCAGCAGAAGATCGACGCGGCCACGGTCAAGCAACAGGTCGATGCCGCGGCGGAGATGCTCGGCTTGGGCGAGCTGCTCCACCGCCGGCCGGCGGAGCTTTCGGGCGGGCAGCGGCAGCGGGTCGCCGTGGGGCGGGCCGCCGTGCGCAATCCGGCCGTGCTCTTGATGGACGAGCCGCTCTCCAATCTGGATGCCGGGCTCCGGCTCAAGACCCGCACCGAGATCAAGAAACTGCAGCGCGAGCTCGGCATGACCACGGTGTTCGTCACCCACGACCAGGAGGAGGCGATGGTGCTCTCCGACATGATGGCCGTGATGCGGGACGGCGTTTTGCAGCAGATGGGCCCGCCGATGGCGGTCTATCGCGAGCCCGCGAATCTCTTCGTCGCGTCCTTCATCGGCTCGCCGGCGATGAACTTTCTCGATGTCAAGTTGGGCGTCGCCGATGGCATGCTCACCGGGCGGTTTGCCGGGCATGGGTTCAGCCTGCCGCTCGATGTGGTCAAGGAGAGCTCGCGCCAAAGGCTGGCGAAGGGGCGGCCGGTGCTCATGGGCATTCGGCCGAGCGACCTGCTGCTCGGTGGCGGCAGCGATCAGCAGATCAACGGACGGGTTTTCCTGGTAGAGCCGGTGGGCCCCATCACCTATCTCGACGTCGACATCGCCGGGCGGGTCGTCAAGGCCGCCTGCGATCCCGATGCGGCGCCACCGGTGGGCGCACTGGTGACCCTGGGCTTTGCCAGCAATCGGGTGCGCCTCTTCGACCAGGAGACGGAGGAGCGGCTTTGATGCGTGACTGGGGAGCGAGAATGCGGTGCCTGCTGATGGGAGGGAAGCAATGAGCGAGCCACGCAAGCGGGCGGCGACGCTCGCGGCATTGGTCGATGTGCTGCTGCCCGGTGACGCGCTATTCGCCAGTGCTGCCGAGGTGGGCCTGCAGGCGAAGCTGGCCGAGCGGCTGGCCGATCATAGCGGGGAGGCTGCCGTGGATCGCCTGATCGCCAGCCTGCCGGGCCTCGTCGAGGCGGCGTCGGGAGAGGCACGGCAGCGGCTCGTGGCGGCCTTCGAGGCGGCCGAGCCGGCGCTCTTCGCCACCGTCCGCAGCATCTGCTTCACCAGCTATTACGAGAGCCCGTTCGTCCAGGAGGCGATCCGGTCGCTGGGCTTCGCCTACAACACGGCGCCGCTACCCAAGGGCTATGGGCTCAAGCGCTTCGATCCGGCCACGGACGCGCCGCGCCACGGCCGTGGCCACTACGTGCCGACCGAGGCGGTGCGGCGGGTCGATCTGGGTGGGCTGGATATCAAGGAGCTCGGTCATGGCGAGTAGCAGGCAGGCGCGGCACGTGGATGTGCTGGTGATCGGGGCCGGGGCCACGGGCGGGATCAGCAGCATGGTGCTGGGCGAGGCTGGGCTCGATGTGGTCTGCCTCGAGCAGGGCGGCTGGACGGCGCCCGAGGACCACCCGCATTTCAGCCGTGACTGGGAATGGCAGAAGCAGAAGCGCTGGAACGCCAACACCAATATCCGGCGAAACGAGAACGACTACCCGGTCGAGACCAATTCCTCGCAAGTGCTGATGTGGAACGCGGTGGGCGGTTCGACCAACATCTATGGGGCGCTCTGGCCGCGCTACCGGCCCTCGGACTTCAGGAAGGGCGTGGAGCATGGCCTGGCACCCGACTGGCCCATCACCTACGAGGACATCGCCGACTACTACGACCGGGCGGACCGGCTGGTGGGCGTCAGCGGGCTCGAGGGCAACCCTGCCATGCCGGCGCACGGCCCCTACCCCACCCCGCCCTTGCCGATGCGTGCGTCGAGCCGGGCGCTGGCGCGAGCCTTCGACAAGCTCGGCTGGCACTGGTGGACCCTGCCCGCCGGCGTGATCTCCGAGGACTATGACGGCAGACCCGCCTGCAACGGCTGTGGGGCTTGTGCCGCCGGTTGTGCGCGGAATTCGATGAACAAGTTCTCGCACTCAATCTGGCCCAAGGCGCTGGCCGCCGGTGTGGAGCTGCGCACCCACGCGGCGGTCGAGCGGATCGAGCGCGGCAAGGACGGACGGGCCACGGGGGCCGTCTATATCGACCGGCTGTCCGGGCAGCGCCGGCAGGTCTCGGCCGATGTGGTGGTCGTCGCCTGCAACGGCGTCGGCACACCCTGGCTGTTGCTGGCCTCCGACAATCTCGCCAACGGCTCGGATCAGGTCGGCCGCAACCTTTTGCACCACACGCTCACCTCGGTCGACATCTGGGGCGAGGACGTGGTCGACACGCATATGGGCTATACGGGCTCGCTCCTCAGCATGGAATTCGCCGAGACCGACACGTCACGCGGCTTCGTCAACGGCTTCAACTTCAACTGTGCCGCCACCGGCCACGCCGGCAGCCAGGCGCAAGGCATGCTGACCCAGCGCCCGGCGCCCTGGGGAGCCGCGCATCACGACTGGTTCAAGAGCCGCTTCGATCGCGGCTTCGGGGTCTTTGCCATCGGCGACGACCTGCCCAACCCGAACAACCGCATCACGCTGTCCGAGAAGCTCGAGGATGAGCTCGGCCGGCCGGCGCCGAAGCTCTTCTACGAGCCGGGCGACAATGACGAGCGGATGATGCGCTACCAGCTCGAGCGGCTGGAGGAGCTCGCCAAGGCCGCGGGCGCCGTCGACTACCAGCTGAACGACTATAAGGACGAGCACGGCGTTTACCGCACCCCCGCCTGGCACCTTCTCGGCACGTGCCGGATGGGTGCGGATCCCGAGCACTCCGTGGTCAACAAGTGGCACCAGGCCTGGGACGTGCCCAACCTCTACATCGTCGACGGCAGCGTCTTCACTACAGGTGGGGTCGTGAACCCGACACCCACGGTCTGCGCCCTGGCCCTGCGAGCGGCCGAGCATCTGCGCGACAACTTCCAGGCGCTGCGCGGCACGACCCGGCCGGTGCTCGACTAGCGCCCGCGTCGGTCGGCGACAAAGGGGCTTTCAATGTTGTCTTTGGCCCGCTCGCTTTATCTTAAGAGCGGTCCGGACGGGTATTGACGCGATGCTGGAGCGGAACTTGCTCTACACCGGCATCACCTGCGGAGAACGCATGGTCGAACGATTGGATCGAACTCGCAGCGGCCGATCCTGGGATTAGCATCGCTCGTCTGGTGCGCTGGTTTGGCCGGGCAGATTGCTTGCGCAGGATTTCGCGCCCTCTTGCTTCCACGGTGCTTCCACGGGCGCGATCTGGTGCTGGCGGCGCGAATCAAAAAGCCCGTAACTTGTTGAAGTTACAGGCTTATTTGGTTGCGGGGGTAGGAATTGAACCTACGACCTTCAGGTTATGAGCTCTATCGTATTTCTGCGTGCTTCCGAGAAGTTGGGAGAAAAGGTAAGTAGCTGTTCTGGAGAGGATTTTTTCCTGCGACCTTCAGGGTGATGACCTGAAGGTCGCAGCGGACCGTGACGGAGACCTGAAAGGCGGGTCAGGGCGGACTTGGACAGTTCAGCCGCCTGGCCTCCGACTGCATCGCATCGGAGATCCTGTGCTTCCGAGCCATGTCGGCGGTCTTGGCGCCCGCTTCTTGCTCCTTCAGCGCCGCAATAATCTGACCCTCAGCGAACCGAGACCGCTTCATGCGCCCATCCCTCGTCAGGGCGGACCTGACTCCGCCTGCAGGAAACAGCTACCGGGCAGGTCGTCGGCGACGGCGACGGCGTCGCAGCCAGCCTTCAGCGGAGCCGCCGTGTCGTCGCGCGCTCGACTAGCCGGCCCGGCACGATTCTTTCAATGCTGATCGCTTTACCAGGCTCGATCATCCGGGCCCGGAGGATCTCAGCGGCCACTGCCACCATGGCCTTGCCATCCTGGAGGACCGTCGTGAGATCGTAGGCGGTCCAGGCGGCCTGGGGAATGTCGTCGAAGCCGGCGAGCATGTAGTCCTCGGGCACGCGGCGACCGAGCGCGTGGCGGATCGCGTCGAGGGCGCCCATCGCTGTCAGGTCGTTGCCGCAGAAGAGACCCTGGGGCAAGCCGCCGCCGGCATGCAGCGCCAAGGCCGCTCGGGCGCCGCCGGGATAGGTGAAGTCTCCTTCCATCTGCCGGATGTCCCGAAGGCCGAGAGCCTCGAGACGGGTCCGAAAGCCGCGCCAGCGCTCGTTGCCGGCATGGCTATGAGCGGGGCCGCCGACATAGCCGAACGTCCGGCAGCCGCAGGTCACAAAGAGATCCGCGATCGCTGCAGCTCCGCCAGCATTGTCGGTGCAGACCGCCGAGACGAAGCGATTGTTCACGGGCGTGTTGAAGGAGACGGTCGGGATCCTGAGCCTGGCCAGCTGGCTGGCGGTCGCCCTCGAGATCACCGGCAGGGCGCTGACCATACCGTCGATGCGGTAGCTGGCGAGGCGCGGCAGCACGCCGTCAAGCGCATGCTCGCTTTCGACATGGACCAGCAGCACCTGATGGCCGGTTTCCTGGAGCGCCGTGGTGAAGGCCTCGAGAACTGAGGAATAGAAGGGTTTGTCGCTCCCGGCGATCACCACGGCGACCAGCCGCGAGCGGTCCTCGCGCATGATGCGCGGGATCAGATTGGGGCTGTAGCCCAAGGCCTTGGCGGCAGCCTCCACCTTTAGCCGGGTAGCCGCCGAGATCCGGCCACCGGCGGTATAGGCCCTGGAGACGGTGGCCCGACTGACCCATGGCGATCAGGAAGGGTCCGCCTGGAACGGCCATTTCGATTGCACCTGCTACCACCCGAACTGCCTGTTCAACCAGTTCGGCATGCTGGAACGCTGCGCCCTGCGCCATGGCAACGTCCACAGCGCTGACGGTTGGCGGGACGTCCTGGACCCGGTGATCGCCCGGTATGCCACGCGGAACATCCTGCGCTTCTTCCGGGCCGACGCCGCCGATGCGATCCCCGCGATCTATGCGCGACTGGAAGAGGCAGGCTATTGCTACGCCATCCGGCTGCCCGCCAATAATGTCCTGCGCGAGAAGATCGCGCATCGGCTGACGCGGCCCGTGGGGCGGCCGTCGCTGACCAAGGTCAAGCGGTTTTTCGAGGACTTCGAGTATCAGGCGCAAAGCTGGGAGGACGAGCGCCGTGTGATCG
>DAIRDJ010000214.1:0-6737 GCA_036796215.1 Geminicoccaceae bacterium | reverse complement strand
TCCCTCTGCTCGATGGAGTGGGCCGAAGCGGTCATAAATTAGTGGGGTTGGTATTAATCCAGAATGTCAACAGAACCTAGGGGGCCGGACGGGCGTTCAACGTCGTCCAGAGCTCACATACGTATTTCTTGAACCAGACCGTATAACGCTCGGGGTGTGCCGCCATGTCGTCTGCCAGCACCTCGGGCGCGATCCAGCGCACCACATCCGCCTCTGCCGGGTCCGGGTCGATCGGGCCCTCGTAGGTGCCGGTGAACACGGACACCAGCTCGTGCTCGGTCAATCCATGATCGAGTGCGGAGCGGTAGTGGACCTTGGTCACGAACTGCAGCGGGCAGGAAAAGCGCAGCTCCTCGAACAACCGACGCGAGGCCGCCGCCTCCGTCGTCTCGTGCGGCCGCGGATGACCGCAGGCGGCATTCGTCCAGAGCCCGCCCGAATGATACTTGCCAAGGCTCCGCCGCTGCAGCAGCCACCGACCACCGTGATCGTAGATCAGCACCGAGAACGCTCGGTGCAACGCACCACTTCGATGCGCCGCCAGCTTCTCCTCGACCCCGACCACCCGATCTTCCTCGTCGACCAGCAGCAGCTGCTCGATGCCTGGTGACGACAAGGGCCCCTTCGCTTCGGCGCCGATGGGTGAGTGCTGCGTCATGTTGTTCCCGTTTCGACCGACTTGGCCCCACAACTGTCCAGCCAAGTTGACACGTCGGCCTCGACAGAGTCAAGGAAGGGGCCGCCACACGCGACAACTGGGGAGCAACGACCATGCCGTTCTCGATCGACAACCAGGATGGCGCATGAAGCTCGCCTTTCCCTTCTCGGCCATCGTCGCCCAGGACGAAATGAAGACCGCCATCCTGATCGCCGCGATCGAGCCCGCGATCGGCGGGGTCCTCGTCTTCGGCGACCGCGGCACCGGCAAGTCCACCGCCGTGCGGGCGCTTGCCGCCCTGCTCCCGCCGATGGAGGTCGTCGCCGGCTGCCGCTACAATTGTGACCCGGATGCCGCGCCCCCTGCCTGCGCCGATGGCTGCACCCTGAAGCAGGGCCAGCACCCGGCCAGGCGGCAGAAGGTGCCCGTGCCGGTGATCGACCTGCCGCTCGGTGCCACCGAGGACCGGGTCGTCGGTGCGCTCGATCTCGAGCGGGCCTTGAGCCACGGCGAGAAAGCCTTCGAGCCGGGCCTTTTGGCCAAGGCGCATCGCGGCTTTCTCTATATCGACGAGGCCAACCTGCTCGAGGACCACCTGGTCGATCTCCTGCTCGACGTCGCGGCCTCGGGCGAGAACCTGGTCGAGCGCGAGGGCCTCTCGGTCCGCCACCAGGCGCGTTTCGTGCTGGTCGGCAGCGGCAACCCCGAGGAGGGCGAGCTCCGCCCACAGCTCCTCGACCGCTTCGGCCTCTCGGTCGAGGTCACCACGCCCAAGGACCTCAAGACCCGCATCGACGTGGTCCGCCGCAGGGACGCCTTCGAGCGTGACCCCGAGGCGTTCACCGCCCAATGGGCGAAGGAAGAAGCGAAGCTGCGCCGCCGCCTCGGCAAGGCGAAGCAGCGGCTCGGCCTGATCGAGGTGTCGGACGACATCCTCGAGACCGCCTCGAAACTCTGCATCATGCTCGGCACCGACGGGCTGCGGGGCGAGCTCACCCTGGTCCGGGCCGCCCGCGCTTTGGCCGCCCTCGACGGCGACACGACCGTGGACGATCGCCACCTCAAGCGCGTCGCTCCCACGGCGCTGCGCCACCGCCTGCGCCGCAACCCCTTGGACGAGGCCGGCTCCACCGTCCGGGTCGAGCGCGCCATCGAGGAGCTCTTCGCCGCGTGAGCGCGTCCCCTGCCCCGCCCAGCGAGCCGCGACCGGGGGCTCGCCTGTTCGACGCGGCCCTCGTGGCAGCACGGCTCCTGGCCGTCGATCCCGCGGGTCTCGGTGGGGTGGCGCTCCGTGCCCAGGCCGGGCCCGTCCGCGATATCTGGCTCGAAGCCCTGCGCCGGCTGCTGCCGCCCCTGACCCCGATGCGCCGCGTGCCGCTGCATGTCGGCGAGGATCGCCTGCTCGGCGGCCTCGATCTCGCAGCGACGCTGGCCGCCGGCCGGCCCGTCGCCGAACGGGGTCTGCTGGCCGCTGCCGATGGCGGCGTGCTCGTCCTCGCCATGGCCGAACGCGCGCAGAGCGGGACCATCTCGTCGATCACCGCCACCATGGACCTGGGTGCCGTCAGGGCCGAGCGCGACGGCCTGACCCTGGTCCACCCGGCCCATTTCGGTGTGGTCGCCCTGGATGAGGGCATCGACCAGGACGAGGGCCTGCATGCTGCCCTGCTCGACCGGCTCGCCTTCCGCCTCGACCTCGCCCCCGTCTCGCCGAGCGAGGCGCTGCCGGCCGAGGCCGTGATCGAGGCCGAGGGCAGCGACGCCGTCGCCGCCGCCCGCACCCGGCTCGCCGCTGTCCAGCTCGGCGACGAGGTGGCCGAGGCCCTGGCCTCGACCGCCCTGGCCCTGGGCATCGACTCGCTCCGCGCCGTCCTTTTTGCGCTGCGCGCCGCGCGTGCCGCAGCCGCACTGACCGGGGCCGAGACGGTCGGCGAGACCGAGGCGCGGCTGGCGGCCGAACTCGTCCTCGCCCCACGCGCCACCCAGCTGCCGATGCCGCCGGAAAGCGAGGCCGAGGACCAGCCGCCCCCCGAGGCGCCGCCGCCCCCACCGCCACCCGACGAGGAGCCGGAGCAGCCGCAGGACGAGCGGGACGACCAGCGTCCGCCCGACGAGATCCCGGAGCTCGACGACCTGATCCTGGCTGCGGCTGCCGCCGCCATCCCGCCCGGCCTCTTGGCGCAACTCCAGCTGCAGCGCGACCGCCGCAGCCCGGGCCGCGGTGCCGGCAAGGCGGGGGCCGTGCAGAAAAGCCTGCGCCGCGGCCGGCCGCTCGGCACCCGGCGTGGTCTGCCGCGGGGTGGTCAGCGCCTGGCGCTGGTCGACACGCTCAGGGCTGCCGCCCCCTGGCAGCCGCTGCGCCGGCGCGAGCGCGGTACCGTTGCGACCACGAAAAAAGTCGACGTCCGCCCCGACGACTGCCGCATCAGCCGCTTCAAGCAGCGCTCGGAGACCACTGTCGTCTTCGTCGTCGACGCCTCGGGCTCGACCGCGTTCAATCGCCTGGCCGAGGCCAAGGGTGCGGTCGAGATCCTGCTCGCCGATTGCTACGTCCGCCGCGAGTCGGTAGCCCTGATCTCGTTTCGCGGTACCACGGCCGAGCTCCTCCTGCCGCCGACCCGCTCCTTGACCCGGGCCAAGCGCTCGCTCGCCGGCCTGCCGGGTGGTGGCGGGACACCCTTGGCCGCCGGGCTCGAGGCCGCAGCCGAGCTCGCGGACGCCGTGCGGCGCAAGGGCCAGACGCCGATCCTCGTGCTGCTCTCCGACGGCAGCGCCAATATCGCCCGCGACGGCACGGCGAGCCGCCCCACTGCCGAAGCGGATGCGACCACCGCCGCCACCAGGCTTCGCCTCGCCGGCCACACCACACTGTTCATCGACACCAGCCCGCGGCCGCGGCCCAAGGCGCGCGAGCTCGCCGTCGCCATGGCGGCACGCTATCTGGCCTTGCCGCGGGCCGACTCGCTGACCTTGTCGAACGCGGTCAAGGCCGGCACCGCAAGCCTGCGCCCGACCGGCTAGGGAGATGGAGCCGATCTCGATCTTCGAGCGTCTGGCGGCGGACTGGCCGAACCGCGAGGCGAGCCGTTTCGTGCGCGCCGGCGGCCTCAAGTGGCACGTCCAGGAGATGGGACAGGGGCCCACCATTGTGCTGGTCCACGGCACCGGTGCCGCCACCCACTCCTGGCGTGGCCTCGCGCCCCTCTTGGCGCAGGACTTCCGCGTCGTGGCGATGGACCTGCCGGGGCACGGCTTCACCGACAAGCCGACCGCACTGCGCCGCCTGTCGCTGCCCGCCATGGCGAGTGGCCTGGGCCAGCTCCTGCGCGAGCTCGATGCCGATCCGGCCATCGTCGCCGGCCACTCGGCCGGGGCCGCGATCCTGGCGCGGATGTGCCTCGACGGGCTGATCGCGCCCACCTCCCTCATCAGCCTGAACGGTGCCTTCCTCCCCTTCACCGGGATCGCCGGCAAGGTCTTCCGCCCCGCCGCCCAGCTCATGGCGATCAACCCCTTCGTCCCCCGCCTCTTCGCCCGGCGGGCCCGCGATCCCGCCGTGCTCGACCGGCTCGTCGGCAATACCGGCTCCACCCTCGATCCCCTGGGCCTCACGCTCTACGGCCGGCTCGCCGGCGACCACCGCCACGTGCAGGGTGCGCTCGGCATGATGGCGGCCTGGGACCTCGAGCCGATCGCCCGGGACCTGCCGAAGCTCGCCTGCCGACTCCTGCTCGTCGTCGGCGCCTTCGATCGCACGGTGCCACCCTCGAACGCCCGGCGCGTTCAGGCCCTGGTCCCCGAGGCCCGCATCGTCACGCTCGAGCGTCTCGGCCATCTCGCCCACGAGGAGGCGCCGGAAAGAGTGGCAGCATTGATCCGCGAGGAGGCGCAGGCGTCAGACATCCTGGCCTTGGCGTCGCAGCCGTCCT
This sequence comes from Geminicoccaceae bacterium, assembly GCA_036796215.1. Taxonomy (GTDB): domain Bacteria; phylum Pseudomonadota; class Alphaproteobacteria; order Geminicoccales; family Geminicoccaceae; genus SLRI01. Next base: position 2,150 of record DAIRDJ010000214.1, on the reverse strand, counting down.
GAAACCGCCGCAAAAGACTGGCAATTTCCTGGAAATTCGGGTTAGAACTGTCAGGCCATGTTGACACTTGATGCCAAAAGTCCCGATGACACACCGGCCGTGCCCGATGCCACGGCAGGGCACCCGGCACCCGACCACCGCCCGCATGCCGTCGTCATCGGCAGCGGCTTCGGCGGGCTCGCCGGCGCCATTCGCCTCGGTGCCCGCGGCTACCGGGTCACCCTGCTCGAGAAGCTCGATGCGCCGGGCGGGCGCGCCTATGTCTTCCGCCAGGACGGCTACACCTTCGACGCGGGTCCCACCATCGTCACCGCCCCCTTCCTCTTCGAGGAGCTCTGGCAGCTCTGCGGCAGGAAGCTCGAGGACGATGTCGAGCTCCGGGCGATCTCGCCCTTCTACCGGATCCGCTTCGATAACGGCGAGCATTTCGACTACACCGGCGATCCTGAGCAGATGCGCGCCGAGGTGGCGCGTTTCTCGCCCGGCGATGTCGCGGGCTACGAACGGTTCCTCGAGCGCTCCGAGAAGATCTTCGAGAAGGGCTTCGTCGAACTCGGCCACGTGCCGTTCGGCTCGTTCACCGACATGCTGAAGCTCGCCCCGGACCTGATTCGCCTGGAAAGCTGGCGGAGCGTGCACGGTCTGGTCGCCCGCTACATCGAGGACGAGCGGCTGCGCCATATCTTCAGCTACCACCCGCTCTTGGTAGGCGGCAATCCGTTCGCGGCGAGTGCGATCTACTGCCTGATCTGCTTTCTAGAGCGGCGTTGGGGCGTGCACTACGCGATGGGCGGCACCGGGCGCCTGGTTGCCGGCTTGGTCGGCCTGCTCCAGGGCCAGGGCGGCAACCTCAGGCTGAACAGCGGTGTGGCCGAGATCCTGGTCGAGAACGGCGAGGTCAAGGGGGTGAGGCTCGACTCGGGCGAGGTGATCCCGGCCGACATCGTCGTCTCGAATGCCGATTCCGCCACCACCTACAAGAGCCTGATCAAGCCCGAACACCGCCGCCGCTGGACCGACCGGAAGCTCGCCCGCACCCGCTACTCGATGAGCCTCTTCGTCTGGTATTTCGGCACCGACCGCCGGTTCGAGGACGTGCCGCACCACACCATCCTCTTCGGCCCCCGCTACAAGGCGCTGTTGCACGATATCTTCGAGAAGAAGATCCTCGCCGACGACTTCAGCCTCTATCTGCACCGCCCGACCGCCACCGATCGCTCGCTCGCGCCGGCGGGCTGTGACGCCTTCTACGTGCTCACACCGGTCCCCCACAACGACAGCGGCATCGACTGGAAGGTCACGGCCGAGGTGCTCCGCTCTCGCATCCAGCGGCATCTCGAGGTCACCATGCTGCCGGGGCTGAAGGAGGCGGTGGTCACCTCGACCATGCTGACACCCGACGATTTCGAGCACCGGCTTTCCTCCTACAAGGGTGCCGCGTTCGGCCTCGAGCCGGTCTTGACGCAGAGCGCCTGGTTTCGCCCGCACAACAAGAGCGAGGACATCGAGGGTCTCTATCTCGTCGGCGCCGGCACCCATCCGGGTGCCGGCCTGCCCGGCGTCTTGTCCTCCGCCCGGGTCCTCGATACGGTCGTTCCGCACGGCGACGACGTCGCGAACAAGAGGGGGGCTGTCCGTGCCTGACCGGATAACGCGCGAACGCGACGACCTCGCCCAGTGCCGGGCGATGATCAAGGTTGGCTCGAGGAGCTTTTTCGCCGCCTCGCTGCTCTTGACCCAGAAGGTCCGCGAGCCGGCCTATGCGCTTTATGCGTTCTGTCGGCTGGCCGACGATGCGGTCGACCTCGGCCAGGACCGGCTGGCTGCCCTCGGCCGCCTCGAGACCCGGCTGCACGCCGTCTATGCCGGCAAACCGCTGGACAACCCCTGCGATCGCGCCTTCACCCGGGTGGTCGAGCAGTTCGCCATCCCGCGTCGGCTGCCCGAGGCCCTGCTCGAGGGGCTGCGCTGGGACGCCGAGGGCCGGCTTTATCACGAGCTTTCGGAGCTCGAGGCCTATGCCACCCGCGTTGCCGGCACCGTGGGTGCGATGATGACCCTGATCATGGGGGTGCGCGAGCCCGGCACGCTGGCGCGCGCCACCGATCTCGGCATCGCCATGCAGCTCACCAACATCGCCCGCGATGTCG
>DAIRDJ010000213.1:0-6783 GCA_036796215.1 Geminicoccaceae bacterium | reverse complement strand
TCAGATCAGCAGGTTCCAAACGCGACTTGATCCAAAATGTCAACAGAGCCTAGAGGCGTGTCAGCGTACCGGCGACGAAATCATATTCCGCCTCAAGAAGATGCTCGGCACCGTCGGCCTTGAGGACCGAGGAGTAGAGACCGAAGGCGCTAACCGGAAAGGCCGGTAGACGCAACCGCGCATGACGCTGCAGATAGACGACCAGACGATGCTCTGGTGGCGGCTGGCGAAAGCGCGCCAATGTGACATGAGGAACGAACCTTCGGCCCTCGGGCGGAACACCGGCCTCGACAACGCGACGGTCGACTCGTCGCTTGAGCCGTTGCAGATCTTCGTTCGGCGCAATCCCGACCCAAAGTTGTCGTACACCGCCACGCGGCGGGAACTGGCCAATGCCGGCAAGCTCCAGGTCGAAGGGCGGCAGAGAGATACCTGCCAACGCCTCCCCGATGTCATAGAACGTATTGTGGTCGATCTCACCGATGAAGCGGAGGGTCAGATGCAAGTCGTCGAGGTGGGTCCAGCGGGCGTCGGGGAAGCCATGGGCGAGACGATCCAGCGCATCCGCCACTTCCTCCGGCATTGCAATGGCGACGAACAATCTCGGCAAAGTGCCTCCCGTTCGCTGGTTAGGAGCGCGGTGCCGGCCTGACACAGTGCAGGCAACGGTGCAAGCATACCCTGATGCGACGAGGACGACGTAGCGGCGCCAAAAAAGCGTCGGTCTTGTCGCAATCGTCGTTCTCACACGAACGTGGGCTGTGCTATCTCCTCGGCGGCTAGGCAGAACAATTCAACCGATGGATTAAGAAACTTGGCATCTGACGGGTTCATTCGCGAGGTCGACGAGGAACTCCAACGCGACCGAATGGCGGAGCTTTGGCGGCGATACGGACCGATCGCGCTCGGCGTTGCACTCGTCGTTGTCTCTGCAACGGCTGGCAAGGTTGGCTGGGACGCCTGGCAGGTCCGAAAAATGGAGCAGCAAGGTGCCGCTTTTGCTGCCGCCGAGGCGGCACTGGAGCGCAATGATGCGGCGTTGGCGGCTGACCAGTTCGCCAGTCTTGCTGCAAGCCAGCAGGGCGACATTGCGGCGCTGGCGCAGTTGCGCGAGGCCGAGGCTCGGATCAATGTCGGCGACAGCGACAGGGGCCTCGCACTACTCGATGATCTGGCGCGCAACGGCGGGATCGATGTCGTCCTGCGCGACTACGCGGCCGTGACCGCAGCGCAGCAGCGTCTCGGCGAGATCGATCCAGCCGCTCTGCAGGCGGAGTTGCAGCCGCAACTCGCAAGTGATGCTCCATTTCGTCATTCGGCTCGCGAGTTGTTGGCACTCGCCGCACTCGAAGCAGGCGACGTGCCAGCCGCGATTGAATCCCTTCGCCAGCTGCAAGCCGATATCGGCACGCCGGACACCATGCGTCGTCGGGCGGTCGAGCTGCTGGCGGCGCTTGGCGCGGCTGATGATGAACCCGGCTCAGCAGAACCCGCGAGCGAAGACGCCTCATGATGCAGTATTCGGGTGTTTGGGCGTCGAGGCCACACACGCCGCTGGCAGTGCTCGTGGCCACCTCGCTACTTGCCGGCTGTGGCGGCGGCTGGATGGGTGCCGTCGATAAGGAACGGCTTTCTGGCGAGCGTGTGCCGATCATGCTGATGAACGAGGGCATCGCCGCTGATCCCCGGATCGCCAACCTGAACGTCGTTCTGCCGCCACCAGAGCGCGTGGCCGACTGGCCAATGCCCGGTGGCAACGCTGCCAACGCGATGCATCACCTCTATCTCGGCGACGACGTGCAACTGGCCTGGCGGGCCAATATCGGCAGCGGCAGTGGCGGCGCCAGTCAGTTGCTGGCCCGCCCGGTCATTGCCGGAGGCAGGGTGTTCGCCGTCGACAGCCAGGGCCAGATCAGTGCGCTCTCGGCCAGCGACGGCCAGCGACTCTGGCGGGTTACCCCGGAGGGCATGCGGGCGAGTGATCGCCTTCGTTCGGGCGGGATCGCCTATGCAGAAGGACGGCTGTTTGCCACCACGGGCGCCGGTGACGTGCTGGCGCTCGATGCCGACGATGGCAGCGAGCTGTGGCGCCGCCGGTTGTTTTCGCCCATTCGAACGGCACCGACTGTCGCCGGCAACCGACTGCTCTTGACGACCAGCGCGAACCAGACCTTTGCGCTCGACGCGTCAAGCGGCGACGTATTGTGGCAGCATGCAGGCTTCTTCGAGCAGGCGGCCATACTAGGCGGTGCAGCACCGGCCGCCAATGAACGTCTCGCCATCGTCGCATATTCGTCTGGTGAGGTCTTCGCCCTCGACTTGGCCGACGGTGGGCCCAATTGGTCCGACACAGTCCTGCGCCCGCGCCGGACGCTCGCGATCGGTGCTATCAGTGACATCACCGGCAACCCCGTTATTGACAAGGACCGGGTTATCGTTGCCGGCAACGGTGGTGAGATGGGCGCGTTCGATCTTCGCAGCGGTGCTCGAAGCTGGAATCTCGACGTTACATCTCGGCACACGCCGTGGGTCGCCGGCGATTTCATCTACGTGCTGACCGATCGCAACGAAGTCGTGGCGATCGCTCGTCAAGGTGGCTTGGTCCGCTGGGTCAGTCCCTTGGAGCGGCTGCGTGACCCGGAGGACCCTGAATCGACCCGCATATTTTGGGCGGGCCCGGTGCTTGCTGGCGACCGACTCATCCTTGCCGGCTCGACCGGCGAGGCAGTCACGATCTCGCCCTACAGTGGCGAGATCCTCGGCCGACTGAATTTGCCCGGAGCTGTTTCGTTGCCACCGGTCGTCGCCGATGGCACGCTCTACTTGCTCACCAACAGCGGCGAGCTCCTCGCCTACCGCTAGAAGCGCCTCCGGCGCATGGGTCATGACCAGCCGCATCGCCATCATCGGCCGACCGAATGTCGGCAAGTCGACCCTGTTCAACCGGCTGACCGGTGGCAAGCGGGCGATCGTTCACGACACGCCCGGTGTGACCAGGGATCGGCTGGAAGCCCGAGCACGACTGTTCGATCTGGAGTTCACGGTGGTCGATACCGCAGGGCTTGAGCTCGGCTTGAAGCAGCAGCTCTCAGAGCGCCTCGTGGCGCAAACCCTGGCCGGCCTGGAGGGTGCGGATCTGGGCATTTTTCTCGTGGACGCACGAAGCGGCATCACGCCGCTCGACGAGGAGATCGCCAGCCTGCTGCGTAGCCAGACCAAGCCAATCGTTCTCGTTGCCAACAAGTGCGAGGCGCGAGCCGGCGAGGCCGAGGCTCAGGCCGCTTGGCGTCTGGGCCTGGGTGAGCCCATTCCGATCTCGGCCGAGCACGGCCAGGGACTGGAGGCTCTCGCCGAAGCGCTGCGCCCGCGTCTCGTGGCTCGGCGGCCAGAAGCCCCTGATAGTGTTGACGAAGATGACGACGGTCCATTGCACCTTGCGATCGTAGGCCGGCCAAACGTCGGCAAATCATCTTTGATAAATCGCTTGATCAAGGAACAGCGATTGTTGACCGGCCCCGAGCCCGGACTGACCCGTGACGCGGTCGGGATCGAGTGGCAGTGGCGTGGTCGACCGATCCGCCTCGTCGATACCGCAGGCCTGCGACGCAAGACCAAGATAGATGCACCTGTCGAAAAGCTCTCGGCCACGGCGACCTTGCGTGCGATCCGCGGGTGCCACGTCGCCGTCTTGCTGATCGACGCTACGGAGCCCCTCGAGAAGCAGGAGCTGACCATCGCCAATCGCGTACTCGACGAGGGCCGCGCACTTGTCATCGCCGCCAACAAGTGGGATCTCGTTGACAATTCGGAGGAAACGCTCGCCGAGATCCGTTTTCGCCTGAAGCACAGGCTTGCCCAGCTCAAGAGCCTGCCCCTCGTGACGCTCTCGGTGAAGACCGGCCGCGGCCTCGACAAGCTCCTGCCGACCGTGATCGAGACAGTGGACCGCTGGTCGACCCGGATCTCGACCGGCAAGCTCAACCGCTGGCTGGCGGCGGCGATCGAGAAGAATCCGCCACCCATGGCGCAAAACAGGCGTATCAAGATTCGCTATGCCACCCAGGTCAGCACGCGACCGCCGACCATCGCTCTCTTCGCCAACAAGCCCGAGAGCGACGTGCCTAGCGCCTACAAGCGATACCTGGAGTCGAGCTTCGTCGAGGCCTTCGGGCTCGGCGGCACAACCGTTCGTCTCGTCGTCCGCCATGGCGAGAACCCGTATCACGACGCGCGTTCCTGACCGCGGACGGGTACCCGCAGGCGGTCTCCCGCGGCTCGGCAAGCACTTGTCGCAAATCGGCCTGTTTGGTCGCGATCGGAGATTGGCGCCACTCGGTAGCGGGGTTAGCGGTTGAAAAGTAGGGTCGGAGATGGCATGGCGCGGAATCGACGGGGCAAGGAGCGAAAGGACCGGAGCAGCGGCACCGAGCAGCTGCCTTGGGCGCGGGTCCACAATCCCTTCCCCCCTCTTGAGCTGCTGAGCCCGGAGCAGCTGGACGCGATTGACGAGGCAGCCTTCACGATTCTCGAAGAGATCGGCCTCGACTTCCTCTCCCCCGAGGCTTTTCCGGTCCTCAGTTCCGGTGGCGCCGAACCTGAGCCCGGCAGTCAGCGGGTGCGCTTCGGCCGCGACGTTATCCGCCATTGGCTCGCGAAGGCCCCGGAAACCTTCCTCTTGAAGGGCCGCGATCCAGCGCACGACGTGGGCTTCGGCGGTACCGAAATGGCCTTCTCGCTGATGGCCTCGGCGCCCAACTGCTCGGACCTCGAGCAGGGCCGCAGACACGGCACGTTCGAGGATTTTAGCCGCTTCGTTAAGCTCGGCCAGGCCCTCAATACGGTCCATGTCTTCGGCGGCTACCCGGTCGAGCCCTGCGACCTACCGGCCACGACCCGGCACCTCGACTGTCAACGCGCCTTCATCGAGTTCGGCACGAAGCCCATCCACGCCTACTCGCTCGGCCGCACCCGCATTCTGGATGCGCTCGAGATCGTCAAGCTCGGCCACGCCCTCGACGACACGCAACTCGCGGCGGGGGCGCGGATCCTCTCGATCATCAACACGAGTTCGCCGCTTCGCCTGGATGGGCCGATGATCGAGGGCATGCTGGAACTGGCGCCGAGGAACCAGTGTGTGGTGGTGACGCCTTTCACCCTCTCGGGGGCAATGGCCCCGGCCACCGTGGCCGGAGCTATCGCCCAGCAGCATGCCGAGGCGCTAGCCGGGCTCGCTTTTTATCAGATGATCCAACCGGGTGCTCCGTGCGTTTATGGCGGATTCACCTCGAATGTCGACATGAAATCGGGCGCGCCTGCCTTCGGTACGCCCGAATACTTCCGTGCCACGGTCATCTCTGGCCAACTGGCACGGCGTTGGCGATTGCCTTATCGCAGCTCCAACGTGAACGCTGCGAACAGCGTGGATGCGCAGTCCGCTTACGAATCGATGTTCAGCCTCTGGGCCTGCGTCGCCGGTGGCGTCAACTTCGTCAAGCACGCGGTGGGCTGGCTCGAGGGCGGCCTGGTCTGCAGCCTCGAGAAGGCCGTACTCGACGCTGAGATGATCCAGATGATCCGACAATGCATGGAGCCGATCCCGATCAGTGATGATTCACTCGGCCTCGACGCGATCCGCGAGGTGGGCCCAGGCGGCCACTATTTCGGTGCAGCGCACACGCTGGCCCGCTTCGAGCACGCCTTTTACGCACCCCTGATCTCCGACTGGCGCAACTTTCAGAGCTGGCAAGAAGCCGGATCACCGTCTGCAATGCAGCACGCCCATGAACGTGCCAAGGGGTTCCTGGAGGCGTACGAGCAGCCCTACCTCGAGCCTGACCGCAAGGCGGCCATCGATGACTTCGTCGAGCGACGCAAGCGCGAAGGCGGCGCGCCGGCTGCGTGACTGTGCCCATGGGATCACCACGATGAGCGACCTTCCCCCTCCGTTCCTTATCTGGTCATCGGCGCCGGCATGCACGGCCTTTCGACCGCTTGGCATTTGGCCATGGCGCTGGAGAAGCGGCAGCCCGGCAAGGGGTTGGGCGTGTTGCTGATCGACAAGGCGGGTCCGGGGGCGGGGGCAACGGGCATTGCCTGCGGTTGCGTGCGCAACCTCTACATAACGAGCCCGCTCCATACGATTCTGCGTGATTCTGTCGATGTTTGGCAGTCGGATCCGGGCAATTTCGGCTTCCAGCAGGTCGGCTACGTTTCCGTCGGTGAAGGCAACCAGACGGCCGACTACGAGACCATGCATCGAAGTCAGAATGCCGCCGGCTACCCATCGGACCTCTATGTCGGCAAGGAGGCCAAGGCGTTCTTGAAACGGCTCTGGCCAGACTTCAACACGGCGAAGGCGGACTGCGTGCTGCACGAGCGGCCGTCGGGCTACGCCGGCACCCATACCGCGGTTGCCGGGCTCGTCCAGAAATGCCGGCAATGGGGCGTTGACCTTCGCCGCGGCATCGACGTTCTGGGCTACGACATGGTCGGCGACGGCATTGCCGGCGTCTTGACCGACCACGGTACCGTCAAGGCTGACTGTGTCGTGATTTGTGCCGGCGCTTGGGCGCCGAGGCATTGGCAATGGCTTGGCAAGCCGGCCAAGCTTGATCTGCACTACCCCGACGGTGGCGTCGCCAAAGCGCAAGACATGTGGACCTATTGGCGGCTTCTCGAGGGCGAGGTTTTCCTTAACGGGACCAGCTACCGAACGGCCGACGACCAGGTGACCCAGCCCCGAAGGTAGGGCCACTCATAAGTGGAATCTGCCCGTTTCGGATA
>DAIRDJ010000212.1:0-6833 GCA_036796215.1 Geminicoccaceae bacterium | reverse complement strand
AGCCGGCCGACACGGCCACCGCACCGGCCTGCGAGGAGCCGCGCTATGTGCCGGGCACGGCGCCGAGCTGGTAGCCGGCGATGGCCAGCGCCACGCGCCCGGTCGAGCGCCACGACCTCGGCAGACTAGCTCTTCGCGCCGGCCGCTGCGTGCACGAGCAGGCTGCAGTGGCGACGTGCCGGGCCTGCCTCGACGCCTGCCCGACCGGTGCCTGGCTGCTCGACGACAGCGAGCTGGCGCTCGACACCGCCCTCTGCGACGGCTGTGGGCTCTGCGCCGCCGCCTGCCCGACGGCGGCCCTGGAGGGGACGACACTGGGCCGGCTGGCCGCAAACCGACCGCTGGCCGAGCCGGTGCTCGATCTCGCCTGCGAGCATGCCGTGCCGGCCGGGCAGGCGACGCAGCCCTGTCTGCACGCCACGAGTCCGCGCGAGCTGGCCGCCTTGCATCGCCGCGGGGTCAGGCGCCTCGAGGTGTGCGCCGCCCCCTGCGACGACGACGAGACGGCGTGCCCGCTGTCGGGGCGCAGCCCGACACTCGAGGCCATGCTGGCCGCGGTCAACGCGCTACTCGTCGAGGTCGGCGAGCCGCCGCTGCGCCTCGTCCGACGCCCGCCGGCCGAGTGGGCGAGAGTGACGGCGCGCCGCCGGGCCGAGCGGGCGCTGCCGAATGCCGGGCGGCGGGCGCTGTTCCGCCGGCTCGGGGCGGCGGCCGAGCCGACCCCGACAGCGCCGGGGGCAGACGATGCCTATGCCGCGCTGGTCGCCCGGCTGCCGCCCGCCGCCGCGCACCCGCTGGTGCCCTCGATCGATGTCGAACGCTGCGTCGCGTGTCATGCCTGCGCCCGGCTCTGCCCGACCGGTGCGCTGGCGCTCGGCCGGGATGCCGCAGGCCTGCACTACCGCATCGCCCCGGAACACTGCACCGGCTGCGATCTCTGCCGCGACTCTTGTGAGCACGATGCGGTGACGGTCGAGCGATCGAGCCCCTGGCGGCAGGTGGCCGTGCCACTCGCCGAGCATCGCTGTGTGGCCTGCGGCATCGTCTTCCATCTGCCGGCCGGCACGGCTGCAGCGGCCGCCATCGAGCCGGGCAACGCCCGCTGTCGCATCTGCCGCCTCGCCCCGGCGAGCCGCCGCCTCTATCAGGTGCAAGCATGAGCGATCTCGACCGATCCTGGTATCGGCCGGTGGCGGAGATGCTGGCGGCAAACGGCAATTCCGGCGGCTTCGTCGTCCGCTTCGCCGAGTACCGACCCGATCTGGTGCAGGGGCTCGCCGGGGCGCTCGGGCTGGGCCTGCGCGATTGCCGGGCCGAGCGGCTCGCTCCTTTGGGCTGGGAGGCCGGCAGGCTGCCGCTGGCCGAGCTCGACGCCTGGCTCGACCGGATGGCGGCGGCGGGCGGCATCGTCGCCCAGAATGTCGAGGCGCTGCTCGCGGCCAAGCCCGAGGCGGAGCAGCGGGCGTGGCTCGCAGCCCTGCTCACCAGCGACCGGCCGGCGCCGGTTGTGGTGCCGATCGTCGTGCTCGAACGGGCGCTGCCGCGGGCGACCCCGCGCGTCGTCTCGCTCGCTGCCGATGCGGTGCCGGAGCTGACCCTGCTCCGGCGGTTTCTGGGCTGAGTACGGTGCCCGGATGAGAAGGGAGTATGACCGGGCCCGGGCGTGGGTGATGGCGCGCCTCGAGCGCAAGCTGGCGGTCGGGCTCACGGCCTTGCTCGTCCTCGTCTCGACGGCCTTTCTCGGGCTCTTCATGGTCGCCTATCGCACGGCCATGGAAGAGGAGCGGGCGCGGGTCTCGGTCGAGGTCGGCGGTGCCCTGCGCCTCGCCCTCGAGAACGCGATGCTGAAGAAGGATCTCGACGGCCTGGCCGACATCGTCGGTCGGATGGCCGAGCTCGACAGCGTGCTGCGCGTGCTCGTCTTGAACCCGAGCTTCGAAGTGCGCTTCGCCTCCGATAGCGGCCTGATCGGCCAGATACTCGATCTAGACCCGGCGCTGGCGCAGGGCGCCACGGTGAGCACGGCCTATGGCGCGGTGGTGGTCGAAGCGCCGGTCCGGGCCGGTGTGGTCGAGCTGCCGGCGGTGCGCGCGATCACCCCGGTGCCGAACCGGGCGGCGTGCGAGGGCTGCCACGGCCCGGCGAGCGAGCAGCCGATCAACGGCCTGCTGCTGGTCGATATCGATGCGGGCGAGCTCAGGCGCACCGCCCTGGCGACCACCGCCTATCTCAGCCTCTCGGGCCTCGCCGTGACACTCCTGGCGCTCGCCGCCGTGTCGCTCTTTCTTCGCCGCGAGGTGCTGCGGCCGGTCGAGCGCGTCGCCGCTGCCAGCCGGGCCTCGCGGGGCGGGCGGCTCGATGCCAGGGCCGGGCTCGCCGGCGACGACCAGATCGCCGGGCTCGGGCGCGCCTTCGACGCCATGGCCGACCAGCTCGATGGAACCATCGCGGCGCTCGGCCGGCGCGAGCGGCTGCTCCAGGCGATCATCGACGCGTCGCCCGACGGCATTCGCGTGATCGACACCGACTACCGGGTGATCAAGGCCAATGCCAGCTTCGCTCGCCAGCAGGGCCTGGAGCCCGACGCCATTCTCGGCCGGCCGTGCTACGTCTCCAGCCACAATCGCACCGAGCCCTGCGCGCCGACCATGGTCACCTGCCCCCTCTACGAGCTGCAGCGCTCGCCGCAGCCCCTCAAATGCCGGCACCTGCACCAGCGCCCGGACGGCTCGACGCTGCCCGCCGAGGTGACGGCGGCCAGGCTGGCAGCTGGCGTCGTGGAAGGCGAAGGGACCTGGATCGTCGAGGTGATCCGCGATCTCGAGGCCGTCGCGATGATCTCGCAGGAGCAGCGGCTGGCGGAGATCGGTCAGCTCGCGGCCGGCGTGGCACACGAGATCCGCAATCCCCTGGGTGCCATCGCCCTCGGCATCAAGGCCTTGCGCCGCGAGCTGCCACCGGGCGAGAGCAGTGCGCAGACCCTGGGCGGCTATATCGACCTCGTCGAGGCCGAGATCGGCATGTGCATCAAGGTGACCGAGCGGCTGCTGGCACTCAGCGTGCCGCCGAGCGAACGTCTCGTGCTGCTCGAGCTCGAGCCGATCGTCCGCGACGTCCTGGCCCTCTTGGCGTTCGAGGCCGAGCAGCGCAGGGTCACCGTCGAGCTCGTCTTCGAGCCGCGACCGCTCCGGGTGGTGGCACGCGATTCCGAGCTGCGCATGCTGGTCTTGAACCTCGCCCAGAACGCCTTTCACGCGATGCCGGGCGGCGGTCGCTTCAAGGTTACCGGCCGGCTCGCCGGTGACGTCGTCGAACTCGCCTTCGCCGATACCGGCTGTGGCATCGAAGCTGCCGATCTCGGCCGGATCTTCCAGCCGTTCTTCAGTCGACGCGCGGACGGCGATGCGGGCTGCGGCCTCGGCCTGACCATCTGCCGCAGCATCGTCGACCGCCATGCTGGCAGCATCGAGGTGACGAGCCGGCCCGGCAGCGGCACTGCCTTCACGGTGCGCCTGCCGGCGGCCGATGCGTGCACCGATGGACCGAATGAACCGGATGGCGACGGCTAGGCCGCGCAGCATCCTCGTCGACGACGACGACAAGGTCCTCGGCCGCCTGCTCGTCGAGGAGCTGGGCCGCATGGGCTATGCCGCCACCGGCGTGACGAGCTGGGCGCGGGCGCAGGAGTATCTGGCACTGCGTGAGCCGGCTCTGGTGGTGCTCGAAGAGAAGCTGCCCGATGCGAGCGGCCTCGACGTGCTCGAGCAGCTGGCCGAGGTCTGTCCCGTCATCATGCTCACCGGCTACGCCTCGGTCGGCGAGGCGGTGCGGGCGATCAAGCACGGCGCCGACGACTATCCGACCAAACCGATCGATCCCGTGGTGCTCGAGCTCGCCGTGCAGCGGGCACTGGAGAAGACGGATGCCGAGCGGCAGCTCGCCTTCTTGCGCGAGCGGCTGAACCGCCACCGCGAGCACGAGATCGTCGGCGACAGCCCACAGGCGCAGCGCCTGCGGGCTGTCGCCGACGCCGTCGCACCGACCGAGGCCACGGTGTTGATCGAAGGCGAGAGCGGGGTCGGCAAGGAGCTGGCGGCCTTCGCCATCCATCAGGGCAGCCTGCGCGCCGCCGGCAGTTTCGTCACCATCGACTGTTGCACCCTCGCCGGCAGCCTGATGGACAGCGAGCTCTTCGGCCACGAGAAGGGTGCGGTGCCGGGCGCCGACCGCCAGCGCCGCGGCCTGATCGAGGAGGCCGCAGGCGGTACGATCCTGCTCGACGAGGTGGGCGAGCTCGACCCCGCGATCCAGGCGAAGCTCCTGCGGGTGCTGGAGACGGGCGTGTTCCGCCGGGTCGGCGGGATGCGGGATCTCTTGGCCGACGCGCGGATCATCGCCGCCACGCGGCAGGACCTCGCCGCTGTGGCGAGCAGCGCCTTTCGGCCCGAGCTCTACTATCGCCTCAATGTGGTGCGGATCCAGCTGCCGCCACTGCGCGATCGGCGCGCCGACATCCCCGAGCTGGCACAGCACTTCCTCGCCCGACAAAATGGCGGCCGCGAGCGGCGCAAGCGGCTGGGCAGCGCCGCCAGAAACGCGCTTTTGGCCTATCGTTGGCCCGGCAATATCCGCGAGCTGCGCAACGTCGTCGAACGTGCGGTGGTGGTCTCGGCCGGGGCCGACGTCATCGAGCCCGCGCATCTCGGCCTGCCGGCGCCGGCACTGGGCGCGACAGGTTCGGCGCTGGTCGAGCTCGCCGATGAGCCGACGCTGCACCAGCTCGAGGGGCGCTACCTCGAAGCCCTGCTGAAGCGCTACGAGGGTCACCGCGGCAAGGTCGCGGCGATTCTCGGCATCAGCGAGCGCAACGTCTACCGCTTGATCAAGAAACACCGGCTCGCCGATACCTACGGCTGACCGGCCGGACTGCCCGGATCAGCCGGGCGCGCAGTCGAGCAAGGGCCCAAGCTGGCCGATGCGCTGTTGGATCACCGCACTGCGCTCGGTTGCCCAATCGCCGTCGGGTCGCCAGTGGAGCGGGCGCGGCAGGATCACCGCGAGACGCGCGGCCTCGCGCTCGGTGAGTGCTGTCGCGGGCTTTTGGAACCAGCGTTGGCTTGCCGCCTCGGCGCCGTAGATGCCGGGGCCGAACTCGGCGACGTTGAGATAGAGCTCGAGGGTCCGCGCCTTGCCAAGGATGAGCTCGAGCTGCGGCGCGTACCAGGCCTCCAGGATCTTCCGGCCATAGCCGCGTCCGGGCAAGAGGAAGAGGTTCTTCGTCAGCTGCTGGGTGATGGTGCTGGCACCCCTCGGCCGTTCGCCGGCGAGCGCCCGCTCGACCTCGGTCCTCAGTGCGGCCACGTCGAAGCCCTGGTGCCTGCAGAAGAGATTGTCCTCCGACGCGATCACCGCCGGGGCCAGATGCGGGCTGATCTCGGCCAAGGGGCGGAAGCGATAATCGAGCCCGGCCTCGTTGGTCAGGCGCAGCAGCATCAACGGTGTCGCCGGTGGGGCAAACGAGCGATAGGCGACGAGCAGCACCGGCGGCAGCAGCAGGACCACGATCAGCACGGCCACCACGATCCGGTGCAGCCATCGGCGAACCAGGCCCGGCTTCTGGTCGGGCTCGTCCGTCTGGTGTCCACGCCTGTCGACCATGCGGGGTCAGAGGCGGCAGCGGCCGGTGAGGTCCAGGGTGGCGATCCCACCGCGGCGGAGTGCGTCGAGCACCTGACGGGTGATCGCCTCGTCGTTGCAGGTCAGGCCGATCTCGACCGGGGGCTCGGTCGCGAGCCTGATGGTGACCCGGTGGCTGAGGCTCGTGTCCTTGGTCACCGTGACGTGGCTGATCCGGCCGCGGTCGACGAGCAAGAACGGCGTCCCGGCGACATCACCGGGCACCATCTGCTGCAGCAGCAGGGTGTCGGCCCGGGCGCTAGACGCCCCGGCGCCGAGCACCATCAGGACAACTACCAGTAAACGGCCCATTTGGTTCCTTCCCAACGCTCACCCTTATGCTATGCTGTCTGTCGACGGTCATCGACACAACAGCGATGCCGCCGTCATCCCGTCATCATGCTGCCCAATCGTTGGCAGCCAAGGAAAATCGCCTCATGAGCACAAAGAATATCGGTATCGTCGTCGCCGTGGTCGTGGTGCTGGGCATCCTCGCCTACAGCATGGGCTGGTTCGGTGGCGGCGGTGGTGAGGCCCCTCCACCGGCTGCGACCGGTACTACCACCAACTGACAGCTGATGACAGGGCAGGCAACGCGCAGACCCTGTCGTCCGCGCCGATTACGCCAGGTCGCGCACGTCCGTCAGCTTGCCGGCGATCGCCGCTGCCGCCGCCATGGCCGGGCTCACCAGATGGGTTCGGCCGAGGCGGCCCTGGCGGCCCTCGAAATTGCGGTTGCTGGTGGACGCACAGCGCTCGTGCGGCTCGAGCTGGTCCGGGTTCATGCCGAGGCACATCGAGCAGCCGGCCTCGCGCCACTCGAAGCCGGCATTCTTGAAGATCCGATCCAGCCCCTCGGCCTCGGCCTGATGCTTCACGAGCCCGGAGCCCGGCACCACCATGGCGCGGACGGTGGGCGCCACGTGCTTGCCGTCGATCACCTTTGCAGCAGCCCTGAGATCCTCGATCCGCCCGTTGGTGCAGGAGCCGAGGAACACCCGGTCGACCGTGACCTCGGTGAGCGGCTTGCCGGGCTCGAGGCCCATATAGTCGAGGGCCCTCAGCATCGCCGCCCGCTTGTCGTCGTCCGCGACCGAGGCCGGATCGGGCACCCGGCCGGTGATCGGCACCACGTCCTGCGGGCTCGTCCCCCAGGT
>DAIRDJ010000211.1:0-6906 GCA_036796215.1 Geminicoccaceae bacterium | reverse complement strand
CACCTCCCTTTTTTCAACATGCTCTTCTTGGAACGCTTCCGTTGAGCCCATTGGCCCCAGCCGGAACATTCTGTTGGTCACTTACGGTATTGATCAAGGTGTGTCATCCCCCTGCTTGTGCCACGTTTCATGAGAACGTTTCTGCTGGGAGCGTCGTCCTCTGGCGAACAAATGGCGGTGACAGTTGCAGCGCCGACGTTCGGTGCTCTCCCGCAGTACGCGGCTGGACGGCGTCCATACCGTCCCGCTGCATCGTCTCTGGGCACCGCTCTCGAATGTCCGCGGCGATTGCCCAGGAATGAGGGCAGTGGCAGAACTGGCCTTTGCGTTGAGGCGGAAGCGATCTCGGGGTCGGCGGGTGTCTTGGGAAACTGATGCGGTGGTGGTCGTTCATGACAGCGTGCCGTCGCGGCTGCGCTTGCGGGTCGCAGCGCTGCGCGATCGACCGGCCAGGGGCCGCGAGGTCGCTGCCGCGCTGGCCGGCACCGCGGGCATTCAGACAGCCGAAGCGCGGCCGCTGACCGGCAGCCTCATTCTGACGATCGATCCGCGGCAGCGGCGCGACGTTATTCTCGAGGTCGTCCGCAACGCTCTCGCCGCCGGCACGGCGCCGACGCGGGACGCGGCACCGGCGCCGCCAGCCATCGCCCGCGCGATCAGCGAGCCGGCGGCCGCCTGGCATCGGCTGGCCGTGGGCGAGGCCATCGAGCGGCTCGGCTCGGATGCCGAGAACGGCTTGGGCGAGGCCGAGGCCAAGGAACGCCTGAAGCGGTGCGGCCCGAACGTCCTGCCGGCCGAGAGCCCGCCATCACCGCTGCATATCTTGGTGAGCCAGTTCACCGGCCTGCCGATCATGCTGCTCGCGGGCTCCGCCGTCGTCTCGCTGGCCACCGGCGGCGTCGCCGATGCCGTGGCCACGCTCGCCATCGTCGTCGTCAACGGTGTTCTCGGCTTCGTCACCGAGGGCCAGGCCGAGCGCACGATCCGCACGCTCGTCGATACCGCGGGCCAGAACGTGCAGGTGGTCAGGGACGGCCGCGAGCGCTCGCTGCCGGCGCGTGAGCTCGTGCCCGGCGACCTCGTGCTGGTGCGGGCCGGCACCCAGATCGCAGCCGATGCCCGGATCGTCGCCGCCAGGAACCTGATGCTCAACGAGGCCAGCCTCACCGGCGAGAGCATGCCCGTGGCCAAGACCGCGGTGGCCGAGCTCGACGACAGGACGCCGATCGGTGCCCGGGCGACCATGCTCCATGCCGGCACGATCGTCGCCGAGGGCAGCGGCAAGGCGGTGGTCGTCGCCACCGGCAGGTCGACCGAGGCCGCCCGGATCCAGCTCCTCTCGGTCGAGACGACAAGGCCGCGCGCACCGGTCGAGGCCGAGCTCGATCGCCTTGGCACGAGGCTCACCTTCGTCAGTCTCGGCGCCTGCGCTCTCCTGATCGTTCTGGGCCTCGCCCGCGGCTCCAAGCTGCCGGTCCTCCTGAAGAGCGGGCTGGCCCTGGCGGTGGCGGCCGTGCCCGAAGGCCTGCCGATGGTCGGCACCACCACCCTCGCCCTCGGCCTGCGCAAGCTCGAGAAGCGCGGCATCCTCATCCGCCAGATGAACGTGGTCGAGAGCCTGGGCGCAGTGCAGACGATCTGCCTCGACAAGACCGGGACCCTGACCGAGAACCGGATGCAGGTGGTCGAGGTCCTGGCCGGCACGCGACCGGTGCCGCTCGACGCTGCCGAGGCCGTGCGGCCGCTCGCCGAGATCGCCGGGCTGAACAACGATGCGATGCTCGACAACGGCCGGGCCACGGCCTCCTCGCAGACCGAGCAGGCGCTGCTCGCCTTTGCCGTCGAGGCCGGGGTCGACATCGCCCGCTTGCGCGACCGGCGGCCACGCCTCGCGACCGCCGAGCGGACCTCGTCCCGCCCCTGGATGGCGACCGTACACGACGGCGAGGGGCAGCAGCTGACGGTCAAGGGCACGCCCGAGGTGATCCTCAAACGCTGCACCAGGGTCCTCGAGGATGGCATCGAGCGGCCGCTGACCGAGGCCGACCGAGGCCGGATCCTGGCCGAGAACGATCGGATCGCCTCGCGCCCGGCGCGCGTTCTGGCCTTCGCCGCAGGCGACGCCAACGGCCCGGCCGACGACCCTCGCGACCTCGCCTTCGTCGGGCTCGTCGGCATGGTCGATCCGATCCGTCGGGGTGCCCGGGAGCTGATAAGGCAACTGCATGCCGCCGGCATCGCGACGGTCATGATCACCGGCGACCAGGCGGCGACCGCCGCTGCCACCGCGCGCGAGCTCGGCCTCGCCAATGGCGCCCCGCTCAAGATCGTCGATTCGACCGAGCTCGCCGACCTCTCGGGCGAGCTGCTCGCCGGGCTCGCCCAGAACGCGCACGTCTTCGCCCGGGTCGCCAGCCACGAGAAGCTCGCGATCATCCGGGCCCTGCAGTCGACCGGGCGCGTGGTCGCGATGACCGGCGACGGCGTCAACGATGGCCCGGCCCTGCTCGCGGCCGATGTCGGCATCGCCATGGGCGAGGCCGGGACCGACCTCGCCCGCGACGTCGCCAACGTCGTCATCCGCAACGACGAGCTCGCGACCCTGGTCGAGGCGATCGCCGAGGGGCGGACGATCTATCGCAACATCCGCCGCTCGCTCGAGTTCCTGGTGACCACCAACATGTCGGAGATCATGGTTGCCATCGTCGAGGCCGTGCACGGCCCGGGCGAGCTCGAATCGCCGATGGAGCTCTTGTGGATCAACCTCGTGAGCGACGTCCTGCCGGGGCTCGGCCTCGCCTTGGCCGAACCGGAGCCCGGCATCATGGCCATGGCGCCGCGGCCGCGGGACGAGGAGATCGTGCCGCTGCGTGACGCCAGGCGCATGCTGCGCGACGGCGGCATCCTCGCCACGGCAGCCCTCATTGCCCACTTCATCGGGCTCGCCCGGCACGGCCCCGGCCCCATTACCCGCGGCATGACCTTCCTCACCCTCTCGCAGGTGCAGCTGCTCTACACCCTGATCTGCCAGCGCGGCGATCCGGAGGACATCGAGCTCGGCCGCGTCTTCGAGAACCGCTCGCTCGACGGGGCGCTGATCGGCGCCTCGCTCCTGGGTCTCCTGCCGTTCGTCGTGCCGCCGCTCCGCCGGCTCTTGAAGATCGCGCGCCTCGGGCCCTTGGACACCAGCATCGCCCTCGCCGCCACGGCCCTGCCGCTGGTCACCGTGACCGCCCACCGCAAGCGGGGCCGGCGCCGCGAGGGCCAGGAGAGCCAGCCATGAAAGACTTCGTCCTGACCTCCGAAGCGATGACGGCCGGGCACCCCGACAAGCTCTGCGATCAGATCAGCGACGCGATGATCGACGCCTGCCTGATGGCGCGCCCGCCGATCGGCTGCAACGCCGAGTGTGCGATCGCGTCGGGCATCGTCTTTCTCTCGATCCGCCACGGCCCCGGCCTCGAGGTCGACCCGGCCGATCTGGCCCGTCGCGTGCTCGGCGAAGCGGGCTATCCCGAAGCCGAGGGGCCGGGGCGCACCACCGTCATGCTCGATCTCGTCGAGGCGGCGGAGCTCGTGGGCCCGATCGCAGCCGAAGCGATGCGCACGAGGCATATGACCACCGCCTTCGGCTACGCCTGCGACCAGACCGAGGAACGGATGCCGTGGCCGATCTGGGCGGCACACCGGATCCGGACCCAGCTCGAGCAGGCGATCGGCAAACCGCCGTTCACCGCATTGACCCCCGATGCCGAGGTGCAGGTGGCGGTCCGCTTCGCGGATCGCCGGCCGGTGGCACTAGCGGCCGTCGCCCTCAATGTCTTTGCGGCCGAAGCGTCGGAACCGGACGATGTCCTGACCGAGCAGCTGCGTTCCCGGGTGGTGGCACCGGCGCTCGAAGAGGCACCCGTCCGCCCTGACGCTGCCACCCGGTTCGTCGTGCACCGTGTCCCCGGGGCCGGTGGGTCGAAGGCGCATGCCGGGCTCACCGGCCGCAAGGTCGCCAACGACACCTATGGCGGCTTCGTCAGGCAAAGCAGCTCGGCCCTGAGCGGCAAGGACCCCTCGCGCATCGATCGCATCGCCGCCTACGCCGCAAGGCAGGCGGCGGTGAGTGCGGTGGCCGCCGGCCTCGCCCGCGAGTGCGAGGTGCAGCTCTCCTACGTCGCCGGCGACCGCGAGCCGATCAGCTTCGAGGTCGACAGCTTCGCAACGGGCATCGTGCCGGACCCCGAGATCGCCGCCACCCTGGCGGGCACCCTCGATTTTCGGATCGGCGCCATTGTCGAGCGGCTGGCCCTTTGGGACCTGCCGCGCCGGCACGGCGGCCGCTTCTACCGCGACCTCGCCCGGGCAACGCATGTCGGCCGCAGCGATCTCGCCTTGCCCTGGGACGTACCCGTCACCTTGTGCTAGTGACAGGTCAGCGACCAACGGGTCCCCTGAGCCAGGCGCTGCCGCCCTGCGCCGGCGCCGTTAAGGGTACCAGGTACCCTTAACGGTCGTTAACCCCGCCGATCCCCGGACGCTGCACCGACCCAATCTAACGGTGGGGCGCGGCGAGGATCATCCTCCCCGCCTGCCGTTCCAAAATGAACGCCGCTGCACGCTCGGCCAGCAACGACCCGGCCAGCAACGACTCCTGGAGCCTTTCCCAGGGGCCGTTTTCGACACGGCCCGCCGGTCGGCGGCGCTGGCTGCCATGGGCATCGATCGCGCCGCGGGAGCAAGCATCAAGGACAAGCCGCTACGGATCGTTCGGCCGGTCGATCAGCTTGAGCGCCTCCATGAAGAGCGTCGTCGCCGGGCCCGAGATCTGCCCGCGCATCAGCTGGACGATCGCCCCGCCGAGCAGCATCAAGGCCAGCGCCGTTCGGATATCGAGCGCACCGCGCGTCTGCTCCTGCACCTTGAGATCGGCGAGCCAGAGGCCGAGCTGCGCCATCTGCCCGATCGGCTGCGCCGGCTCGGGCTCGGCCAGGCTGACGAGACCGCTCGCGCGGAGCGCTTCTTCGAGCGCCTCGGCCGAGCGTCGTGCCTCGATGATGACGCTGCCGGTGGCCGGCCGGATGACCACCCGCTCGATTCCAGGCAGTGCCGCGAGCGCGTCGGCGAGCGTCTCGAGCCGCGTTTCCGGCAACGACCCGGCGAGACGCAGGCGCGCCCGCCCCGCCGTGACATGCGCCAGCTGCACCGCGACCGGCTCGGGGCTAGACTCGGCCGTCACCTGTCTCGTCCCCGCCCGCTCGGCCATGCCCCGACGAAGCCTCTAGATCCTCCGCAGTCTCGCCGCCACCCGTGGCCTCGTCCTTCTCGGCGCGCACCTCTGCGACGATGTCCTCCACGTGCTCGTAAACCTCGGCACCAGCCCGGCGCGCCTCCGCGTACGCAGCACTGCCGCTCTTGATCGCCGTCCGCACGATCGGCCGGCCGGCCCGCCCCACCGCCGCCGCCACCCCCGGAACGAGCATCAAGGCACCGGCTGCCAGCGCCGCCCCCAAGAGCACCCCACGTCCGAGCATCATCATCCCTCCGAGAATCCCTGCATCACCGCAACGAGCACAGGTTTAACGCAGAATCCGGCCCGCGATATATCCCGATGAAGAGCTCTCGGCACCAAAATCTGTGGATCGGCGCCGAAGATTGACCCCCCCCTTTCGGCGTCCAACAGAGACCCCGGCTCGCCCCACTTTCTAAATGCGAAATTAGATAGTTACCGCGCACCAACGGGGTCACGCTTCGAAGCCGATCGCGGGTGATTGCGCACGCTGATCCACAGCCATTTGGCCACCGCACTCGGCATCGCCGCGGTGAAAGCCGGCAGGAGCCTATCGCTGCACGCTGGCCGAGTTGATCGAGGTCTTGGCCCGGCCCGAGCGCCAAGGCCGCCTGGTCGAGAAGATCCGCTTCTACAGCCGAGCTTCTCTGCTGATCATCGACGACATCGGCTACCTGCCGATCGGCAACGGCGGCGCCAACCTTTTCTTCCAGCTGGTCAACGCCCGCTACGAAAAGAGCGCCATGATCCTCACATCATACCGCGGTTTTGCAGAAAGGGGTGACCTCTTCGGCGACCCGGTCGTCGCCACCGCACTGCTCGATCGCCTCCTCCACCACGCCGTCGTCGTCCAGATCGAGGGGGCCAGCTACCGCCTCCGTGCCCATGCCGATCTCGTTCCCGAGCACGCGCGCCCTCACGCCACCGTCACGCCACCATCGCCACCCAAGGATTGCGCAACCTGATGTCTGGAGATTCGTTGGTGGCCGCATCAAGCATCCGGGTTGTTCCAGTTGATGTATGGCTGCTTTGCAGCCAGCCACGTTTCGTCGATTTCCACGAGCACGGCAGTGACGAGGCGGAGCAGCGAGGCGTTGTTGGGGAAGACGCGGACCTTGAGGGTGCGTCGCTTCAGCTCCTGCTGGACGGCGCGTTCGATCGGGTTTGAAGTCCTCATGCGCTTGCGGTGGTGTTCTGGCAGGGTGAGGGCAGCGAGGCCTTCGGGGCTGGCGGTCTCGTGCCAGGCGGCCAGCTCTGGCGCGGACTTGCGATAATCATCGACCAGATGACCGAGCTCGGCTTGGGCGCTGCTGAGGTTTTTGGCGTTCCAGATCTCGCGCAATTGGCCGCCCCCAAAGCCACATCCGGGCGTTTTCGAAGTGCCACTGTCGGGGCGTGATGGATGGCGTTCTGCGCCAGATGCGCCGATGGGCGCCGATGGGGACACCTCCCTTTTTACCATTCGCACGCCGATGGGGACATGTGTGGACGCCCCGTCGGATGCAAGCTGGGGCGCAAGCGCACCCGCCCTGGCGAACCCGCCGCGAGCGAGCGGTGTGGCTAAGAAGGGAGGTGTCCCCCTGAGCGGAACGCAGATCCTGCCGATCCCTCCCCGGCATCGGCGCCGA
>DAIRDJ010000210.1:0-6930 GCA_036796215.1 Geminicoccaceae bacterium | reverse complement strand
GCGAGGCCTTGAACTCGTCCATGAGCTCGACCTCGCGCGGCAGGTCGGTGCCGGGTGCCAGGGCATCGCCCACGATCCGCTGGCCGATCACCTCGACCAGCCGGCCGTGCACGCCTCGGGTCGGATAGGTGCGACGGCGCTCTTCAGGCAGCAGTGCCAGGGCGGGATCGCTCATCGACACACGCTCAGGTCATCCACCAGCCGCCATCGACGACGAGGTTCTGGCCGGTGACGAAGCGCGCCCGGTCGGAGACCAGAAAGAGGATCGCCTCGGCGATGTCCTCTGCTGACCCCCGGTATTTCAGCGCCTGGTGGTCGAGCAGGTATTTCTCGTAGGACTCGAGCTGATCGGCCCAGACCTCCTTCTCGAGCGGCGTCGGGATGGCCCCCGGGCTTACCGCGTTGACCCGGATATTGAACTTGCCGAGTTCGCGGGCGAGCGAGCGGGTGAAGGCCAAAAGCGTGCCCTTGGACGAGACATAGGCGGTGAAATCGGTCCAGCCGCCGTTCAAGGTGACCGAGCAGATCTGCACGATCTGGCCCCAGCCCTTCTTCTTCATCGACGGTACGATGGCCTGGGCCAGTGCGATGGCCGAGGTGGCATTGACGTCCTGGGTCTTCTGCCATTCGCCGAGGTCGTAGCCGTCGATCGGCTGCATCGGGTTGATGGCGGCATTGTTGACCAGGATGTCGATGCCGCCGACCTCCTCGTCGAGCTTCTGCACCAGCGCCTTGGCGGCCGCCGGATCGGCGAGGTCGCAGTGGACGAAGCGGAGATGGCCGGCACCCGAGGGGACCTCGGCCCTGAGCGTCTCGACCACGTCACCGCCCTTGACGTCCAGCATCAGGACATCCGCACCCTCGCGTGCGAGAGCGAGGCTCTCGGCCACGCCGAGCCCGCCCGTCGCCCCCGTCACGAGTGCCGTTCTGCCCTTGTGCTCCATACCCTTCCCTCCCCCCTGCCCCGTCAGACGATCAGCTCGGTGAGCTCGTCGATCGAGGTGTCGTGCTTCATGATGTCGGCGATCTTCTCGCCCCGCGCCATCGCCACGATCCGGTCCGCGATCGGGAAGATGTGGTGCAGATTGTGGCTGATGAAGATCGAGCCGATGCCCTGCTCCTTCAACGACAGCACATAGTCGAGGACCTTGTTGGTCTCCTTGACCGAGAGATGATTGGTCGGCTCGTCCAGGATCAGGAGTTTGGACTTGAAGTACATGGCGCGGGCAATGGCGACCGACTGGCGCTGGCCGCCGGAGAGCTCCTCCACGGGCGTGTCGGGCGAGCGCTCGGTGAGGTCGATATTGGTCAGGGAGCGGGTCGCATGGTCGACCATGGTCCGCCGGTCCATCAGGCCGAACGGGCCGATCCTGAAGCGGGTCAAGGGCTCGCGGCCGATGAACATGTTCCGTGCTATCGACATCTGCGGGACCATCGCCGTGTACTGGTAGATGGTCTCGATGCCGCGGGCCATGGCCTCCTTGGGCGTCCTGAGCTGGACCTCCTCGCCCTCGATGAAGATCCTGCCGCCGTCCGGCGGATGGGCACCCGAGAGCACCTTGATCAGGGTCGACTTGCCCGCACCATTGTCACCGACCAGCCCCACGATCTCGCCGGTCTCGGCATGAAAATCGACGGTCTTTAGCGCATGCACCCCGCCATACCACTTCTCCAGGCCGTCGCAGCGGATCAGCGCATCGGGGCCAGGCTGGACGAAACGGTCCTTCGGCAGGACGTGCTCGTGCAGGATCTCGACCACGGCGCCCCCTTCCCTAGTGCATCCGCCGGGCGCGGTTGCGCACCCAGATGTTCAAGATCACGGCGACGATGGTCAGCGCCCCGATGGCGAAGCGGAACCAATTGGCGTCCACCCTTGCCATGACGAGGCCGTTGTCGATCACCCGGATCAGGCCGGTGCCAACGATAAAGCCGATCATCGAGCCGATGCCGCCGGTGAGTGCCGTGCCACCGATGACCGCAGCGGCAATCGCCTGCAGCTCGAGGCCCTCGCCCAAGGACGGCAACGCCGAGCGCAGACGGAAGGTCGTGATCATCCCGGCGAAGCCCGCGAGGAAGCTGCAGAGCATGAAGCAGAGCATCTTCACCCGCCGGGTATCGATGCCCATGTCGGCCGCGGCCTGACGCTGACCACCCGTGGCGAAGATCCAATTGCCGAGATTGGAATAGTGCAGCGTGACGCCGAGGATCAGCGCGAAGCCGATGAACCAGAGCATCGAGCTCCGGAAGAGGCCGAGATCGGCGACGAAGGCCGCCGTCGGCAGGTCGGCCGGGAACGGCGGCGGGAAGCCGCCGGAGAGCACGGTCGCCAGCGAGCGCGCCATGAACAGCATGCCGAGCGTGGTGACGAAGCTCGGGATGTTGAAGGTGAGCGTGATCCAGCCGTTGATGTAGCCGACCGCCAGGGCGACGACGAAGCCGAGCAACATGGCACTATAGGGATCGAGGCCCCAGCGACCGATGGCGACGACGATCACCATGGGCACGAGGGCAAAGACCGAGCCCACGGAAAGATCGAACTCACCCGCGATCATCAGGATGCCGACACCCAAGACGATGATGCCGAGCTCCGGCAGGGCGAAGGCGAGGACGCGCGTGTTGCCGTAGGTGGCGAACTGCGGCGCGTAGAAGGCGAAGCCCGCGACGACCACGGCCAGCATGATGATGGCGGTGATCTCGGGGCGCGAGAGGAGTGCCTTGACGATCGGCTGCATCGACTAGTCCGCGCGGGTGCCCGGGCGGCCCGACGTCACGCGCCGCCCGGGGGTTTGGCCTGGCCGTCGCCGCTCAGCGAATGCCTTGCGCGGAGAGCTCGAGCAGCGTGTCGACCTGATCGGGGCGAACCAGCGCCTTGCCGGTGTTCACGTCATAGGCGCCGAGCTGGTACTTGTTCATCATGTGCAGCTGGTGGATCGGCACGTAGCCCTGCAGGAACGGCTGCTGGTCGATGGTCAGCTGGATGTAGCCGGACTTCATCTCCTCGAGCACCACGGGCACGAGGTCGAAGCAGGCGAGCAGCACCTCGCCCGGCGCCTTGCCGAGATCACGCAGCGTCACCGCGGCACCGGCCGCCCAATAGCCGACATCGAAATAGGCCGTGGTCGGCGTGGTCTGGACGTAGGCGGCGACACGCTGGCCGGTGACCGAGAGGTCGAGGCCGCTGTCGATCTTCTCGTAGGTGATCTCGCGGTCGGGGTTGGCGGTGATGTAGTCGTCCATGAAGCGCGCGATGCCCGCACCCCGGCTCTCGGCCCAGACCTGGCCCGGGCCGGAGATGCCGATCAGCACGTGGATCGGGCCCTCCTCGGGGAACTGCGGGGCAAGGCCGGCGGCGAGATCGTAGCCCGCCTGCTCGAGATCCTGGCCGGTGAACGAGAGGCGGTGCGTGCCGTCCGGATGATCGACATTGGAGGCCAGGACCGGGATGCCGGCTTCCATCGCCCGCTCGATCGCCTCGTCGAAGACGTTGCCGCCGGCAAAGGTGTTGATGATGCCGTCCGGCTGCTGGGCAATTGCCGCTTCCAGGTTGTTCAGCTGCTCCTGGAAATTGCCGTCCTGCTGCAAAAAGACCATCTGGCAGTCGGCATTGATCTGGGCGCAGGCCTCATCCATGCCGAGCTTCACCGCCTGCCAGAAGACGTTGGTCGGTGTGGCATGGTGCAGATAGGTGTAGCGTTCCTGCTCCTGTGCCGTGGCCGGACCGGTGGCGACGGCGAGTGCCAGTACTGCGACGCCACCCATGACCCTGAGCTTGCGCATCCCTTGTCCTCCCTGTTCGTGCTACCTTCGAGGTGCCGAGCGGAAGCTACGCGGGCGGGAGCGGGACGGCAAGAATAGATCGTATGATACGATCATTCGGCATGGTTGCCCCGGGCCAGCCGAACGCCAAGGAGCAGACCGAAGCTCAGTCATGTCACCATCGGCACCAACGATCTCGAGCGTGCGAAGGCGTTCTACGACGCGGTGATCGCCACGCTCGGTATCGGCTGCGTCGCCCACGAGCCGGAGCACGGCCTCGTCGGCTACGCGCAAGCGCCCGAATCGGTCCCCCAGGTCTACCTCGTCCGCCCGATCGACGGCCGGCCGGCGAGCCCGGGCAACGGCCAGACCGTCGCCTTCGTCGCCCCCGACCGGGCGACGGTCCGGGCCTTTCACGCGGCGGCATTGGCCGCCGGCGGCAGCTGCGAGGGCCCGCCCGGGCTCAGGCCGCACTACCACCCGGACTACTACGGCGCCTATCTCCGGGACCTCGACGGCCACAAGATCGCCTGTGTGTGCCATCTGCCCGAGCCCTGAGCGACGGATTGCGTCTGGCATGGCCCCACGGCATAGTCCGCGGCCACCAGGACGAGAAAGAACAGGGGGGCCCCCGGCCATGCGGATCGAGATCGCCGTCGACGCCAAGGACGGCGTTGGCGAAGGACCGTTCTGGGACGAGACCGAGGGCGAGCTCTGGTGGGTCGACATCTCGGGCAAGCGCCTGCATCGCTGGCAGCCGGCCACCGGCGACCGGCAGGACTGGCGGCTCGACGACTTCCCCTCGGCGGTCGTGCTGCGCGAAGCGGGCGGCCTGCTGCTCGCGATGCGCGACGGGCTCTATTTCATGGATCAGAATACCGGCGAACGGTCGTTGTTCGTGGCGCACGAGCCGGACCGGCCCGACAATCGCACCAACGAGGCCAAGTGTGCCCCGGACGGCAGCTTCTGGGTCGGCACCATGCAGAACAACCTGAACCCGGACGGCTCGGCCAAGGCGATGACCGGCACCACGGGTGCCCTCTACCGGGTGCGCCACGATGGTGGCATCACCCGCGAGGTGGACGGCATCGGGCTCGCCAACACCCTGGCCTGGCGGGACGATGGTCGGACCCTGCTCTTTGCCGACACCGCCACCGGCATCATCAAGGCCTGCGAGGTCAAGGCGGACGGCCGGCTCGGTGTGTCCTGCGTCTTCAACAACGGCACCTGGGACGGGACGGACGGCGGCGAGACGCTGCCCGGCTACTGTGACGGCTCGGCGATCGACGCCGAGGGGTATTTGTGGAACGCCCGCTTCGCCGGCTCCTGCCTGATCCACTTCAAGCCCGACGGCACGGTCGAGCGCAAGATCGACCTGCCGGTCACCAACCCCACCTCCTGCTGCTTCGGCGGCCCCGACCTCGAAACCCTCTACGTCACCTCCGCCCGCCACGGCCTGGCCGACGCGGCCCTCGCCAGGAACCCGAGCGAAGGTGCGGTGCTGGCGATCGAGACGGGTGTCAAGGGCACCCCCTCCATCCGCTTCGCCGGCTGAGGCGGGGGGCATTCAGCGAGACAAGAGATGTGGGGAGGCAATGCCTCCCCACGCCCCACCATGCTTTGGGGTCACGTCAGGCCGGCTCGACGGTTTGAACTCCAGCCGCGCTAGCGGCCGCGACGAGGCGTCGATCCAGCGATGACAGAGGTGCCGCCAAGCGATGGGCCAGCTCCAAATATGAAGCGTCGTAGACCGTCAGTCGGTGAACGCGGGCGAGATCGAGCAGACGTTCCTCGTCCGCGGCATGGTCGAGAGTGACCGGCTGCCGCCGCAAAAGGGCCAAAGCACCTTCGGCCCGATCGCGCGACAGGCGTCCCTTACGCTCGTTGACGAGCACGACATTGCGCACCTCGAACCACCAGAGCGAGGGAGCAACAGCATCGTCGTGCAACAGGCGTTGCCTTGCAGCGTCGGCGGCGGGACTCACCTCGTCGCCGATCACCCAGGCGATACTCACCAAGGCATCGACGACGAAGGGCATCAGTACTTGTGCCCCTCATGCCTTGCGGTGAAGATCTCCTCGGTCGAAAGGCCGGGTTCAGCACGTCGGAATTCCTCGAGTTCGCGCATCGCGGCCTCGACTTCCTCACGCCGTCGGTCGAGCTCCGGAACGATCCGGGCGATGCGCCGGCCATGCCGCGTGATGACGATCGTCTCGCCACGCTCCACCGCGTCGAGAAGCTGCGGCAGATGGGCCTTCGCAGCCGAGGCCTGGACTTCCCGCATCACTCCTGCTTTCTCTTGGTCAACTCGACCGGTCGAGCATCGACACGCTCGATCGTCGCGTCAAGTCGGGTCCGAGGGAACGGCCCCGGCACCGCCTACGCCGCCAGCCGGGCCAGGTCGTCCACCACCTTTTTCGCCGCCTTGAGCCGGTCCGTCGGGCTCTTGGTGTCCTGCATCACGACGAGCTTGTGGTCCGGCCGCACCCGCATCTGGCCCTTGCTCGAGGCGATCTGCTGGATCAGGCGGGCGGGCTCGGCGAACTTGTTCTCGCGGAAGGCGAGGACCACGCCCCTGGGGCCGACGTCGAGCTTTTGCACGTTGGCTTTTTTGCAGAGCT
The DNA here is from genome assembly GCA_036796215.1 of Geminicoccaceae bacterium. Taxonomy (GTDB): domain Bacteria; phylum Pseudomonadota; class Alphaproteobacteria; order Geminicoccales; family Geminicoccaceae; genus SLRI01. The sequence goes on along the minus strand of DAIRDJ010000210.1, from coordinate 553 downwards.
GCTTGATCGCGACGATCTGCAGGAGGTGCTCGGCCTCGGCTGGCAGGGGGCCGAAGCGGTCGATCAGTTCGGCGGCGAAATCCTCGATGTCCTGGGGCTCCTCGAGGCTGGCGAGGCGCTTGTACATGGCAAGGCGCAGGTCGAGGTCGGCGATGTAGCTCTCGGGCATCAGGGCTGCGGCGTCGATCGTGATCTGCGGCGTCCATTCGCCCGTCTCGGCCTCGGCGTCGCCGGTGGCCCTGAGCGACGCCACCGCCTCCTGCAGCATGTGGTTGTAGAGCTCGAAGCCGACCTCCTTGATGTGGCCGGACTGCTCGTCGCCCAGAAGGTTGCCGGCACCCCGGATGTCGAGATCGTGGCTGGCGAGCTGGAAGCCCGCCCCCAGGCCCTCGAGCGACTGGATGACGTGGAGGCGCTTTTCCGCCGTCTCCTGCAGGATCTTGTTGGCCGGCACGGTGAAGTAGGCGTAGCCCCTGACCTTGGAACGGCCGACCCGGCCCTTGAGCTGGTAGAGCTGGGAGAGGCCGAAGAGGTCGGCGCGGTGGACGATCAG
>DAIRDJ010000209.1:0-6945 GCA_036796215.1 Geminicoccaceae bacterium | reverse complement strand
AGCACGCGGCCGGCACCGGTCGGGTCGATGCCGTACTCGGCCGGCAGCACGACGGTCACCAGGATGACCACGGCGCCGACCGCGGCGATGACGGTGGAGCGGAAGAGCTGGGCCGAGCTCGGCAGCTCCTCGAGGCTGGGTTTTTCTGCGTTGAACATCTTTCTCTCCAATGATTCAGGCGGCCCAAAGAGTCAGGTGGCGACGAAGAAGCCGGTGAGCTGGTAGCCCATGAGCATGAAGCCCAAGGACATCATGACGACGTTCGCGCTGTAGGCCTGCCGGTAGAAGCCCGGGCTTTTGCGCCAGTAGCCCATGACGATGAGGATCACGGCAAGCGCCAGGATCTGGCCGATCTCGACGCCGACGTTGAACGCCAGGAGGTTGGGCAGGAGGCCCTCCGACGCGATCTGGTAGTCGAGGATCTTGGTGGCGAGGCCGGTGCCGTGGAACAGGCCGAAGATCAGCGTCGCGGCCTTGGTGTTCGGCTGGAAGCCGAACCAGCGCTGATAGGCGCCGAGATTGTCGAGCGCCTTGTAGACCACGCTGAGGCCGATGATGGCATCGATGAGGTAGGCGTTCACGCCCCAGCCGAACCAGACGCCCGCCAGCATGGTGACCGAATGGCCGACGGCAAAGAGGCTGACATAGAGGGCTACCTCCTTCATCCGGTAGAGGAAGAAGACGACGCCGAAGAGGAAGAGGATGTGGTCGTAGCCGGTCACCATGTGCTTCGCACCCAGATAGGTGAAGGGGATGAGGTTCACCCCCCAGATTTCCTGGATGTAGCCGGCGTCACCCGGCGTGACGTTGTGGGCAAAGGCGGTGCCGGTGCCGAAGAGGAGGAAAACAAGGGCAAGACAGGTCAGGAGCGCCGCTCGCCGCGAGGCGGGGCGTCTCCATCGCTCGAGGACGATGGTCATCGGTCGATCTCCGTTGTTCGCTGAACAAGCGATCGGGTGCAGCGCAGGTCGGCGGCGCCGATCAGAGACGGCGAATCACACGCGCGGAGGCCGTTCTATCCCGAAGACGATCCAGGGCCTTGCCAGCGCGGACAGCAGCTGGGCCGAGTCGCCCGGCAGCGGGAAGATCTGCTCCGAGGGCGGGGCAGTCAGTGTCGCCGCACCGTGATCGTGCTCCGCCACGTCGGGGCCATGGCCGTGCAGCGCCCAAAAAATATCGTCTGCGAGCCCATGCGAGTGCCCGTGCTCGGCGATCATTTCCGCGTGCTGCTCGATGATCTCGATGACCGACGGCACATGCGGCGGCGTCGGCATGACGGCCCACAAGGCAATCGACAAACACAATGCCACGGCGCACCAGCGCCGCCATCCCTTATCGTACTGGCTCGTCAACCTTTTCCTCATTCAAGTCGCCGCAGGTCTTCGGCTTGAATGCACTTGCCGTATCCCCCGAGGGGGGATAGCCTTTTTCTATGGCAAAATCCCAGCTCCACGCAAGCCATCCCGCACTCATCGCCCGGTTGAAGCGCGCCGATGGCCATCTGCGGGCGGTGATCGAGATGATCGAGGCCGGCAAGTCCTGCCTCGAGGTGGCCCAGCAGCTGCAGGCGGTGGAAAAGGCGGTGGCCAACGCCAAGCGGGTACTGATCCACGACCACATGGATCACTGCCTGGACGCGGACGGGTCCGACGCGCATCGCGCCGAGCTGCGGGCGATCACCCGCTATCTTTGAGGCCACCCGATGCTGGAGATCCTGGCCGACCGCACCTATCGCCACCTGTTCGCCGCCCAGGTCGTGGCATTGCTCGGCACCGGGCTCGCCACGGTCGCCCTCGGGCTGCTCGCCTACGATCTGGCGGGCGACGGTGCCGCCGTGGTGCTGGGCACTGTCTTCGCCATCAAGATGGTCGCCTATGTCGGCGTCGCCCCCCTGGCCGGCGCCTTCGCCGATCGGGTGAACCGGCGGGCCCTCCTGGTGGCGCTGGATCTGCTGCGGGCGGGCACGGCCCTCTGCCTGCCCTTCGTCACCGAGATCTGGCAGGTCTACGTCCTGATCTTCCTCCTGCAATCGGCCTCGGCCGCCTTCACCCCGACCTTCCAGGCGACGATCCCCGACGTGCTGCCCGACGAGGCGCGCTATACCCGGGCGCTTACGCTGTCGCGGCTCGCCTACGACCTCGAGAACATCGCCAGCCCGACGCTCGCAGCGCTGATTCTGGCGGTCATGAGCTACAACGCCCTCTTCCTCGGCACGGTCGCGGGCTTCGCGGCCTCGGCACTCCTCGTCGTCTCGGTCCTCCTGCCCAGCCCGCGACCCGCAGCACCGCGCGGCATCTACGAGCGCACCACGCGCGGCAGCCGCATCTACCTCGCCACGCCGCGGCTGCGCGGGCTCCTGGCGCTGAACCTGGCGGCCGCCTCGGCCGGGGCCATGGTGCTGGTCAATTCCGTGGTGCTGGTGCGCGGCACGCTCGGGCTCGGCGAGAGTGCTCTCGCCTGGACGATGCTCGCCTTCGGCGCCGGCTCGATGCTCGCCGCCCTGGCCCTGCCGCGCGTCTTGGACCAGCTGCCCGACCGCCCGGTCATGCTCGGTGGTGCTGCCCTCATGGTGGCGACGCTTCTCGGGCTGGCGGCGGTAGTCGCCGCGCTCGGCCTCGACTGGCCGGTCCTGCTCGCCGCATGGCTCCTGGTCGGCCTGGGCTATTCGGCCGTGCTGACACCGTCCGGGCGCCTGCTGCGCCGATCATCCCACCCCGCGGACCGCCCGGCACTCTTCGCCGCGCAATTCGCGCTGAGCCACACCTGCTGGCTCGTCAGCTATCCGCTCTCCGGCTGGCTGATGACAGCGTTCGGCCCGGTCACCGCGCTTGGCGCCCTGGCGGCCCTGGCCGGCGCTGGCGCCCTGACAGCACAGCACCTCTGGCCGAAGGAGGATCCCGAAATTCTCGAGCACAGCCACGACAACCTGCCGCTCGACCACCCGCACCTGCACGGCCAGCGGCGGCATGCGCATCCCTTCGTCGTCGACGACGAACACCCCCGCTGGGCGTCCCAGCTCTGAGCCGGCACCACTGCCCTCGGGCTGGGACGCCTAAAGCGTGACCGGCTTAGCGCATCGCCGACGGCGCGCAACGGCGAACACGATCAGCAACCCCAGCGCAGGGCGGGGGTGTGGACGGGGGCGTCCCAGAGGCGCGTGGTCTCGGGGTCGAGGCGGGTCACGGTGAGCGAGCAGCCGGCCATGTCGAGCGACGTGCACCAGTTGCCGACGAGCGAGCGTGCGACCTTGAGGCCCGCGGCTTCGGCCCGGGCCACCGCTTCGTGGTAGACGAGGTAGAGCTCCATCAAGGGCGTGGCGCCGAAGCCGTTGACCAGGAGCAGCACGTCGTCGCCCCCAGCTGGGCCCTTGGCCGGCGCGAGATCACCCAGCACCGCCTGCATCATCTCCTCGACGATGCTCGCGGCCGAGGCGAGCTTGACCCGCTTGCGGCCCGGCTCGCCGTGGATGCCCACCCCCATCTCCATCTCGTCGTCGTCGATGGCGAAGGTCGGCCCGCCGGCCGCCGGCACGGTGCAGCTGGTAAGGGCACAGCCCATCGACCGGGTGGCACCATTCACCGCGTTGCCGAGGGCCTCGAGCCCGTCGAGATCCATGCCCGCCTCGGCAGCCGCACCCAGGATCTTCTCGACGACGACGGTGCCGGCGACGCCGCGCCTGCCGGTGGTGAAGCTCGAGTTCTCGACGGCGACGTCGTCGTTGGTCAGGACACGGGCGGTTCGGGTCGATGCCATCTCGGCCGCCATGTCGAAATTCATGACGTCGCCTTCGTAGTTCTTGACGATCAGGAGCGAGCCCGCCCCGCTATCCACGGCCTCGATCGCGGCCAGCATCTGGTCCGGCGTCGGCGAGGTGAAGACCTGCCCGGGGCAGGCGGCATCGAGCATGCCCCGGCCGACATAGCCGCCGTGCAGCGGCTCGTGGCCGGACCCGCCGCCCGAGATCAGCGCCACCTTGCCGGCCCGTGTCTCGGCCTTGCGGCGGATGTAGGCGGGGTCGCGGTTGACAGTGACGAGATCGGCGTGGGCCCGGGCGAAGCCCTCGAGGCTTTCGCCCAGAATGGCGTCGATATCGTTGATCAGCTTTTTCACGGCCGGCCTCCCGCTGCCCTCTACGATTAGCTCCGCCCTAGCAGAAGCGCCCCCGTCTCGCCATGCCGGTTCTGGTCCGCGGGCGCTGCGACCCTAGGTCAGGTGTGTGCTGGAATTTCTATCGGGGATCGTCATGCGTCTGAGCCGTCTCTTCGTCACCAGCCTCTTCGGCGCTGCCGCCGGCTTTTTCACCTCGTGCGGCGGTGTGCAGCTCGGCGGGACCGTCGGTGCCGGCGAGGCCGTCGAGCGGGTCGAGAGTGAGCAGGCGACCTTTGTGGTCGAGCGGCTGACCGGCGGTCTCGAGCACCCCTGGGGCATGGCGTTCCTGCCGGATGGCGGCATGCTGGTGACCGAGCGGCCCGGCCGGCTGCGTCTCGTGAATGCCGATTTCGAGCTCGAGCCCGAGCCGCTCGAGGGCGTGCCGACGGCCTTCGCGCGCGGCCAGGGCGGGCTCTTGGATGTGGTCCTGCACCCGGATTTTGCCGACAACCGGCTGGTCTATCTGAGCTACGCCTATCTGGTCGAGGCGGGTGCCGGCACGGCCGTGGCGCGCGGCCGGCTCGCCGAGGGTGGGCTCGAGCAGACCGAGGTGATCTTCCAGTCCAACGGGCTCGGCAACGGCGGCCGGCATTTCGGCTCCAGGCTGGTGTTCGACGAGGCGGGCCAGCTCTACGTCACCCACGGTGATCGGGGGCAGCGCGAGCTCGCCCAGGATCTCTCGAACCACGCCGGCAGCCTGCTCCGCCTCCACGACGACGGCCGGGTCCCAAAGGACAACCCCTTCGTCGGCGAGGCCGGGGCGAGGCCCGAGATCTTCACTTTTGGTCATCGCAACGCCCAGGGCCTGGCGCGCCACCCGGTGACGGGGGCGCTCTGGCTGCACGAGCACGGGCCCAGGGGGGGTGACGAGCTCAACATCATCGAGGGTGCTGGGCTGAACTATGGCTGGCCCGTGGTGAGCCAGGGGGTCGAGTACGCGACCGGCCTCGCGATCGGTCTCGACGAGGCGCCGGACGGCATCGAGGCGCCGATCCACGTCTGGACGCCGTCGATCGCGCCTTCGGGCATGGCCTTCTACGCGGGTGATGCCTTTCCCGAGTGGCGGGGCGATCTCTTCGTCGGGGCACTCGCCTACCAGCTGCTGGTCCGGCTCGAGCTTGACAGCGACCGGGTGGTGCACGAGGAGCGCCTGCTCGAGGGCGAGCTCGGCCGCATCCGCGACGTTCGCGTCGGCCCCGACGGGCTGGTCTACCTGCTCACCGACGACGCCGACGGTGGCATCTATCGGCTGAGCCCGATTGACGAGGCGTCCTGACCGGTCGTCAGACCTTGGTCTCGGCCCTGCCCTTGGCCCACTGTGCCAGTGCGGGGTCGGACTCGGCCGGCAGAACCAGCTCGAGCCGCACGAGCTGGTCGCCGCGGTGGCCGCCCTTCTGGATGCCGCGGCCCTTGAGCCGCAGCGTCTTGCCGGAGCTGGTCCAGGGCGGCACGGTTACCGCGACATTGCCGTCGATGGTGGGCACGGTCACCTTGCCGCCGGCGATCGCCAGGGCCAGCGGGATCGCGTGGTCGAGATGGATGTCGAGCCCGTCCTGGCGGAAGCCCTCGTGCGGGGTGACCTGCACCTCGATGAGCGCATCGCCGCCGGCAACGCCCTGGCCCTTGAGCCTGAGCACCTGGCCGGAGTCCGTCCCGGCCGGGATGGTGACGTCGAGATGCCGGCCGTCGGGCAGGCCGACGCGGCGCCTGGTGCCTTTGGCGGCCTCGAGGAAGTCGATCGTGACGGTGAGCTTCAGGTCCTCGCCGACGCTCGTGCGGCCGCCGGGCTTGCCGCGTGCGGCGCCGCCGAAAAGGTCGCTCAGGATATCGTCGAAGCCGGCGAAGCCACCAGCGGCCGGGCCCGTGCTGCGGTAGTTATAGGTTCGGCCGCGGCCGGCACCGCCGAACGGGCTGCTGGCGCCGAACGGGAAGCCCTGCGGCCCGCGCTCGTTGCCCTCGGCGTCGATCTGGCCCTTGTCGTAGCGCTTGCGCTTGGCCGGATCGCCCAGGATGGCATAGGCCCTGGAGATCGCCTTGAAGCGTTCCTCGGCGGCCTGGTCGCCGGGATTGGTGTCGGGATGGCAGGTCTTCGCGAGCTTGCGGTAGGCCTTGCGGATCTCGTCGTCGGAGGCCGCCTGCGTCACCCCGAGGATCTTGTAGAGGTTCTCGGTCATGCGCTTTTTCCTGGGGTGCGATGGCACCCCGATGCAAGCCGAAAATGAGCCCGGCAAGCGCAATCGCCCGCCGGGCTCGGTCTTTCGGCAGGCGCGTGGTCAGCGTTCAGCGTGCCAAGCGCGGGTGCCGTCGGTCAGTCGAGATGCCCGATTCGGGGTCAGGCGACCTTTGCGTCGGCGGTCACCGCCGGCCGGCTGGCCTCGGGTGCGGCGATCTGGATGGTCCGGGGCTTCATCGCCTCGGGCACCCGCCGCTCGAGCTCGACCGTGAGAATGCCCTTGTCGAGCGAGGCCCCGGCGATCTCGATGTAGTCGCCGAGGGTGAAGGTCCGCTGGAAGGCGGCACGCGCGATGCCGCGGCGGACATAGTTGGCACGAGTCTCGGTCTTGGGCTCGCCCTTGACCAGGAGCTCGCGATCCTTGACGGTGATCTCGAGCTCGTCGAGGTCGAAGCCGGGGACGGCGACGCGAACGGCGAACCGGTCGTCGGCGTGCTCGACGATGTCATACTCCGGCGCATGGACCGCACGGCTGCCGAGCAGCTCGCCCGTCATCCGGTCGAAGTCCCGGACGGTGCGGAAGAAGGGATCGAAACGGACAATGCTCATGGTATCCTCCAGTT
>DAIRDJ010000208.1:0-6986 GCA_036796215.1 Geminicoccaceae bacterium | reverse complement strand
AATCAAAGACTTAGAGGCAAGTCACACCATCCTCCGAGCAAAGTTGGCACTGATTTGGCACCGGGCTCTTCCGTCGCAAGAGCGATGCAGGTATCAGATGTGCCGCTCCACACGCTAGAAGTCCGCATGACGATGGTCTGTGTCCGCTGCGGGCACCAGGTTTTTCGCTATCATGGCCGACGCCCTGTCGCCCCAGTCCACCACGCCGGTGCTATCTCGAACGGGCAGATTCCACTTATGAGTGGTCCTAAGTTCGGGGCTGGGTCATCCGCACAGCCCCGCAGAGTGCCGAGTTCACCTTCGGTCGGCTTGCGATCGGCTCCTCGCCGGCGGTCGATCGCAAGTCGATGAAATGCCTAGAAAACTTCTCGGACAGGCTCCAAGCATCTTTGAAGGCCGGGACGTGTGCTGGCCGGCATGGTGACGGTGCCGGCGGTGGTCGAGACGGTCGACTACCAGGGCCAGGCGGCGCGCTATTTCGTCCGCGTCGGCGAGCGGCAGTTGCACGCGGTCAACATGATCGACGAGCGGCGCTTCGCCGAGGGCGAGAAGGTGGCGCTGGCCTTTCGCGGCCGCGACTGTGCGACCCTGCCCGGAGACGGCTGATGGCCACGGCCCCGACGTCGCACCTCTTCTAACAGTCCCGCCACCGCCGACCGCTGCTCGACCGGGCCCGCGGGGTCTACATGCGGGACGTCGACGGCAGGCGCTATCTCGACGGCTCGTCGGGGGCCCTGGTGCCGCCCTGCGGCTACATGACGCGGGTTCGCGAGATCTGCGACCGCTACGGGGTACTGTTGATCCACGACGAGGTGATGACCGGGGGCGGGCGGACCGGGCGGTTCTTCGCCGGCGAGCACTGGCAGGTCGCCCCGGACATCCTCGTGGTCGCCAAGGGCTTCGGGGCGGGCTACGTGCCCCTGGGTGCGATGGTGGCGCACGAGCGGCTGGTCGAGCCGGTGCTCGATGCCGGCGGCTTCGCGCACGGCTTTACCTCGGCCGGCAATCCCTTGGCCTGTGCCGCCGGGCTCGCGGTGCTCGAGGTGATCGAGAGCGAGGGGCTGGTCGCCAATGCCGAGCGGATGGGTGCCTTGCTGAAAGCGGAGCTGACGGGACTCATGGAGCGCTACCCGTTCATCGGCGACGTGCGTGGCAAGGGGTTGATGCTCGCCTTCGAGCTGGTCGCCGATCGGACGAGCATGCGGCCATTGCCCAAGGCGTTGCAGGCGCACGACCGGCTGGTCGAGCTCGCCTATGCTGGTGGCTTGATCCTGTACAGCCGGCGGACCCGCGACGGGATCGATGGGGATCATTTCATGGTCTGCCCGCCCTTGACGGTGAGCGAGGCGCAGGTCGGCGAGATCATCGAGGCGCTGACCCTGTCGCTCGACCGGTTCGCCGCCGAAGCGGCGTTGCCCCGGGCCGCGTGAGGGCGGGTGCGATGATGCTCATTCGCAAGGCTGTGCCGGAGGACGCCGCCGTCGTCACAGGCCTGCTGCGGGCCCTGGCGGAGACGCTGGGCGAAGGCGCGAAGTTTCGCTCGACCGAGGCGCTGATCCGACAGCACGGTTTCGGCCCCAACCGGCGCTTGTGGTCGATGCTCGCCTTTGCGGGTGCCGAAGCCGTCGGGCTCGCCACTTATTTCCCGACCTTCTCGACCACGCGCGGTGCCCCCGGAGTGTACCTCCAGGACCTCTATGTGGTGCCCGAGGAACGCGGCCGCGGGCTCGGCGAGCAGCTGCTCAGAGCCGTGATCCGCGATGCCGAGGCCGCGTGGGGTGCAGCACACCTGACGCTCCTGGTTTATGACGCCAATCGTGGTGCGCGACGGTTCTACCAGCGGCTCGGCTTCAGCTTGGCCGATACCGAGCGCCCGGCTTTGCTCGACGGGGCGGCCTTCGCAGCACTGCGGGGCATGCCATGAAGGCCATCTTTCACGAAGGACAGCGGCGGCACGATCCGAAGCAGTTCCTGGTGCGCGGCAGCCCGCAGCCGAGCCCGGAGCAGCCGGCGCGGATCGATGCGCTGCTCGAGGGCGTGGCGCAGTTGGGGCTGGAAGTCGAAGCGCCCACGGATCAGGGGATCGGCCCGATCGCTTCGGTTCATTCGACGGACTACCTTGCGTTCCTCCAGACCATCCATGCCGAGTGGCAGGCCCTGCCGGGTGCCTCGGCCGAGGTGATCCCCAACGTCCATCCCGACCGGCGGACGGCCACATATCCGGACCATCCGGTCGGCCGGGCTGGCTTCCATCAAGCGGACACCGCCTGTCCGATCGGGGCGGAGACCTGGCAGTCGGCCTATTGGAGTGCCCAGACGGCGATCGCCGCAGCCGAACTGGTGCTCGCCGGCGCGCCCGCCGCCTATGCGCTCTGCCGGCCGCCCGGGCACCATGCCTACGCCGACATGGCCGGCGGCTTTTGCTTCTTGAACAACAGTGCGACCGCCGCTGCCCGCTGCCTCGCTGCCGGGCGGCGGCCGGCGGTGCTGGATATCGACCTGCATCACGGCAACGGCACGCAGGGCATCTTCTATGCCAGGAGCGACGTGCTGACAGTCTCCGTCCACGTCGATCCGCATGGTTTCTACCCCTTCTTCTGGGGCCATGCGCATGAGCGCGGCGAGGCGGCGGGCCTCGGCTACAATCTCAACGTGCCGCTGCCGCTCGGCACCGGCGACGACGGGTTTCTGGCAGGTCTCGCCCGGGGGATCGAGCAGATCCGCTCTTTCGGGGCGGACGTGCTGGTGCTGGCGGCCGGCCTCTATGCGTTCGCGGGCGATCCGTTCGGCGGGCTCAAGGTCACGACCGAGGGGTTTGGGCGGATCGGGCGGGCTTGTGCCGCGATCGGCCTGCCCACCGTGATCGTCCAGGACGGCGGCTATCTCAGCCCCGAGCTCACGACCAATCTCGCAGCATTGCTCGGCGGCTTTCGGGATGGCCAAGCAGCACTTCGCTGACTAGGAACCGAGGACCGAGCACCCAGCGGGGAGGAAGAAGCATGAGCGACATCGTTCGGCTCGAGAAGGGGCCGCGGATGAGCCAGTTAGTGAGCCATGGCGGGATGGTCTGGCTGGCAGGGCAGGTCGGCACGCCGGGGGCGAGCGTCACCCAGCAGACCCGGGACATCCTGGCGAAGATCGACAAGCTCCTGGCCGCTTCCGGCAGCGACAAGTCGCGGCTGTTGCAGGCGGTCATCTGGCTCGCCGACATGCAGGACTTCGCCGAGATGAACGCGGTCTGGGATGCCTGGGTCGACCCGGCGAACCCGCCGGCCAGAGCCTGCGGGGAGGCCAAGCTGGCGACTCCCGACTACACGGTCGAGATCATCGTCGTGGCGGCGAAGAAGTAGCAGCACCGCCGTCCGGCAGCGACGGCAGGTAGGCTGCACCGCGGTCGGCGAGAAAGCGCCAAAGCGCCCGGCCGGCGGGCAGGAGGCGCTTTTCGGCATGCTTGACCACGTGCCATTGGCGCATTGCCGGCAGGACGGCGCAGTCGAGCCGGATGACCCGGTGATCGGCGACCTCGGCCGCCACGGTGTGGGCCGAGAGGAAGGCGATGCCGAGGCCGGCCATCACCGCCTGCTTGATCGTCTCGTTGCTGTGGATCTCCATGCCGATCTCGGGTGCGATGCCGGCCTGGGCGAACAGCTTCTCGGCCAGGGCACGGGTGCCGGAGCCGCTCTCGCGCATCAGGAACACCTCGCCCGCGAGGTCGCCGAGGCGAAGCTTCAGGCCGGCGAGCGGATGGTCCGGTGGGGCGATGACGACGTGCGGGTGGTCGCCGATGATTTCGGCCTCGACCGCGAGGTCTTCCGGTGGCCGGCCCATGACGGCGAAATCGAGCTCGAAGTCGCGCAATGCCTCGATCGTGCCGGCGCGGTTGCCGACCGAGAGCCTGAGCTCGATCAGCGGCCGCTCGCGGCGAAAGGCGGCGAGTGCAAAAGGGGCGAAGTATTTGGCCGTGCTCACCACCCCGACCGCGACCTTGCCGCGGTCGGCACTGCCCAAGGCCTCGAGGGCGTCGGTGCATTCGGCGAGGGCGGTGTCGATAGTCGCTTGCGCGGTCAACAGCTCGCGGCCGGCGGCGGTGACGGCGAGGCCGTGGGCGTGGCGCTCGGTGAGCGGCATGCCGATGAGCGCCTCGAGCTGGCGCAGATGCAGCCCGACGGCCGGCGCTGTGACGTGCAGTTGCTGGGCTGCTGCACTGATCGTGCCGGTCTCTACCAGAGCGCGCAGGGCGCGGAGCTGCTTGAGGCCGATGGCGCGGGCGAGTGGCGAAAGTTTTTCTTTCATTCGCCAAAACATATTTCGTTTTTTCTTTTTCTGCAACGTCGGCTAGACAACCGAGTGTCATGGTATCCTTACACTCAGGGGGAGTTCGGGGGTGCCGAGCGATCGCGGTGGAGGCGATCGAAGTACGATGAATCTCAAGTCCTATCTCGACCAATGGATGGCGCATGCCGGCGCCGGCGTGCCGCGCGCCGAGATCGCCGAGGTCGTGCTGGCGATCTCGCGGGCTGCCGTGGATCTCGCCGAACGCATCAGCCTCGGCCCGCTGCAGGCGGATTTCGGCGAGGTGGTCGGCGAGAACCCGGACGGTGACGCGCAGGCCGCACTCGATGTCGTGGCGGACCGGCTGTTTCAGGCGGCTTTGCGCTCGGCCCCGGTCGCGGTGACCGGCTCCGAGGAGTGTCCGACCGCGCAGGTGCTGAACGAAGAGGCGCCGCTCGTCGTCGTCATCGACCCCTTGGACGGCTCGTCCAACATCGAAACCAATCTCTCGGTCGGCACCATTTTCGGCATTCTGCCGATGACCGGGCTCGAGCCCGATGCGGTCGTGCTGCAGGCCGGGCGTCGGCTGCTGGCTGCCGGCATGGTGGTCTACGGCCCGCAGACGACGCTGATCCTGACGCTCGGCGACGGCACCGCGCACTTCATCCTCGACCGCCGCGAGCGGGTTTTCGTCTGCACCGAGCCCCGCGTGCGCATTCCAGCGGGGCGGGCGGAGTTCGCGATCAATGCCTCGAACTACCGGCACTGGGACGGGGCGATCCGCGCCTATATCGACGACTGCAATGCCGGGGTGACGGGGCCGCGCGGCCGCAATTTCAACACCCGCTGGCTGGCGTCGCTGGTCGCCGAGGCGTCGCGCATCCTCAATAGGGGCGGGGTCTTTCTCTATCCCGCCGACCGCCGCCCGGGCTACGAGCGCGGCCGGCTCAGACTGGTCTACGAGGCCAACCCGATCGCCATGCTGATCGAGGAGGCCGGTGGTGCCGCCACCGACGGGACGCGGCGCATCCGGGACCTGGTACCGCACGAGCTGCACCAGCGGGTGCCACTCGTCTTCGGCGCCGCCGACAAGGTCGAGCGGGTCGCCCGCTACTACGCCGGGCCGCCGTCCACCAGCGAGCGGTCACCGCTCTTCGGCCAGCGCGGCCTGTTCTACAACGCGAGGGGCTAGGCGCATGACGACGCAGCACCCGATCATCTCGGTCACGGGCTCCTCCGGGGCCGGCACGACCTCGGTCAAGAAGACCTTCGAGCAGATCTTCCGCCGTGAGGCGATCGACGCCGCCTCTATCGAGGGCGACGCCTTCCACCGCTTCGACCGGGCGGCGATGAAGCAGGCGATGGCCGATGCGGCTGCCACCGGCAACCACCATTTCAGCCATTTCGGCCCCGAGGCCAATCTCTTCGAGAAGCTCGAGGCCACCTTTGCGGCCTACGGCAAGTCCGGCGGCGGCGAGACCCGGCACTACGTCCACGACGATGGCGAGGCCGTGCTCTACGGCAGCCCGCCCGGCACCTTCACCGAGTGGCGGCCCTTCGAGGAGGGCACCGACCTCCTCTTCTACGAGGGGCTGCACGGGGCCGTGGTGAGCGAGTCGGTCAACGTGGCGCAGCATGCCGATCTCAAGATCGGGGTCGTGCCGGTGCTCAATCTCGAATGGATTCAGAAGATCCATCGCGACCGTGAGACGCGCGGCTACACCACCGAGGCCGTGACCGAGACGATTCTCAGGCGGATGCCCGACTACATCCACTTCATCTGCCCGCAGTTCACCGAGACCGACATCAACTTCCAGCGGATCCCGACGGTCGATACCTCCAACCCGTTCGTCGCCCGCTGGATCCCGACGGCCGACGAATCGATGGTCGTCATCCGCTTCAAGAACCCGCGCGGGATCGACTTCAGCTACCTGGTGGCGATGATCCCCGGCAGCTTCATGTCCCGCGCCAATTCCATCGTCATCCCGGGCGGCAAGCTCGACCTCGCCATGCAGCTCATCCTCACGCCGATGATCCTGCAACTGGTCGAGCGCGCCCGCCGCGCGCGCTGATTTCCGTAAGAGCCTGTCCGAGAAGTTTATGGGGCATTTCATGAGCTTGGCAGTGAGCAGATGCGAGGAGTTGGTCGACCGTCAATGCTGGGCATCGTCGGTCGACCAAGGACGAAGCAGGTGCCGCTGCCAAGCTCACCTCCGGTCGGCCTACGATCGGCGCCGGCTTTGTCGCCGAGCTTGCCCGATGCCCCGGCATCGGGCCGCGCTCGGCTTCGCGCCGGCGGTCGATCGTAGGCCGATGAAATGCCTCATAAACTTCTCGGACAGGCTCTAAAGGAGGAGCAGCATGGCTCTGATTACCCTGCGTCAACTTCTCGATCATGCCGCCGAGCGCGGCTACGGCGTGCCGGCGTTCAACATCAACAACATGGAGCAGGCGCTGGGCGTCATGGAGGCGGCGCGGAAGACCTCGGCGCCGGTGATCCTCCAGGCGAGCCGTGGGGCGCGCTCCTATGCCGGCGACTTCATGCTCCGGAAGATGGTCGAGGCCCTGGCCGAGATGTATCCGGAGATCCCGATCTGCCTGCACCAGGATCACGGCAACAACGAGGCGACCTGTCTCTCGGCGATCCAGCACGGCTTCACCAGCGTGATGATGGACGGCTCGCTCGAGGCCGACGGCAAGACGCCGGCGGATTA
>DAIRDJ010000207.1:0-7000 GCA_036796215.1 Geminicoccaceae bacterium | reverse complement strand
GAGATCTGGCCCATCTCGTGGATGATGTCGAAGAAGGCCTGCCAGCTCGCCATGTCGTGCCAGCCCCAGCCCTCGCGGTTCTCCATGTCGCCGCGGAAGACGTTGATCTGCTGGAGGATCGAGGTGGTGCCGAGCTCCGGGCCGAGGTTCGAGGCCAGCGTCGGGAACTGCTCGAAAACGGCTTCAACGGCTGCCCGCGGGTTGTGGTAGGCGAACTCGAGGCCCATGGCCCAGCCGCGCAGATACTCTTCGAGGAAGGCACGGCGGTCGGGGTCCTCGAGATCCTCGGCACGGACGACGAAGGTGTTGGCCGGCAGGGTCGAGTTCTGCACGCCCAGCCAGTACTCGAACTCGAGGCCGGTGGCGATCCACTCGGCCCTGAGCCCCTCCCAGGAGAGGGCGGCATCACCCTGGCCGGCGGCAAGGGCAGTGCCCCAGGTCGGCCAGCCGGCCTCGACATAGGTGACCTTGGAGACGTCGACCCCTTGCGAGACGAGGAGCGGGTCGGTGATCGACTGCCAGGCGGCCGAACCCAGGAGAATGGTCTTGCCCTCGAGCGCTTTAAGGTCGTTCGAGCCCTCGCCCTTCCTGAAGGCGAAGCTGAAGGTGTCCCTGGCCCCCATGTGCCAGACCGACTTCAGGTCCATGCCGTTCTCGATGGCAAACGAGAACACACCGGGCGAGGGGAAGCCCATGTCGGCCTGGCCGACATCGACGAACTTCACGGTCGCGGTGCCATCGGAGGGGCCGGGCTGCATGTCGGTCGAGAGATCGCCGAAATAGCCCATCTTCTGGCCGATCCAGTAGGGATAGTCGTCCAAGACCTCGAGCGTGCCGCGCGGCGAGATCCAGGTGAAGGTGTCGTAGGGCTCGGCCCGGGCCGGGCGGACGAGGCCGCCGGCACCCAGCGCAGTGGCGGCCACCGTGCCGCCTGCGGTCACCTGGAGGAAGTAGCGGCGGTCGAGACCGCCCTTGGCAAAACCCGGCCTCTTGTTCATGACGTCAAGTCCCTGCGGTTGTTGGCTTGTTCTAGGGTGCAGCGCTCAGGTCTCCCAGCTCGCCCATTTCTTCCCGATCAGGAAGAAGAGCGTATAGATGAGAATGCCCAAGATCGAGAGGATCAGCACGACCGCGAAAAACTCCGGCATGTTGATCATCGAGGAGTAGGTGGTCAGCCGGTTGCCGAGGCCGAACCCGCCGCCGACCATCTCGGCCCCGACGGTGGTGAGAAGGCCGAAGATCGCCCCCACCATGAGACCCACCAGGATCATCGGCAGCGCCATGGGGGCCCGGATCTTCCAGAAGATCTGCAGGGTCGACGCACCGTAGGAGCGGGCGAGTGCGATCTTTGCACTGTCGACCCGCCTGAAGCCCGTGGCGGCGTTGATCATCACCATCGGCCCCGAAGCCAGGGCCACGGCAATGATCCGGGGCTCGTAGCCGAAGCCGAAGCGGAGGATCAGGAGCGGGATCAAGGCCAGCATCGGGGTCGTGACGAGGATGAGAATGTACGGCGCCACGATCTTCTCGGCGAAGGGGAACTGGGTGATCACCGCCGCCAGGACCAGGCCCACCGTCGCCCCGACGGCGAAGCCGGCACCGAGCTGGACCAGGGTGTGGCCGAGATGCGGGGCGATCAGCGGGAACTCGGTGACCAGGGCCACGGCGATCAGGCTCGGCCGCGGCATGATGTAGGGCGGCACCGCGAACCACCAGAGCGAGAGCTCGATGCCGCCGATGACCACCACGGCAACCGCCAGAATGGCCAGCACCTCCGCCCATGAGCTGATGCCGGGGCCCGCGGTCAGCGCCGAAAGGTTGGTGACCCCGACCTGGTTCTCATCATGCCGGTGACTGTGGCGAAACTCGGGGATCGCGTCCTCGCTGCTCATAGCCCCCGATCCTTCATTCTGGTGCCACCCTCATGCAGCGGCCCCTTTGGGCGCGCGCTGGCCCATGATCTCGCGCTTGATCGCGTTGGTGAGGTCGAACACGGCACGGCTCGCCATCACCTCAAAGCTGCGCGGCCGGGGGAGGTCGACGCGGTGCTCCGCGGCCACCCGGCCAGGCCGGGGCGAGAGCACCACCACCTTGTCCGAGAGGAAGATCGCTTCCTCGATATTGTGGGTGATGAAAACGATGGTCGTCGGTGTGTCGAGCCAGATCTCCTCGACCAGCCGGTTCATCTCCTCGCGGGTGAAGGTGTCGAGCGCGCCAAAGGGCTCGTCCATCAAGAGCACCGACGGATTCAGCGCCAAGGCCCGGACGATGGCGGCGCGCTGCTGCATGCCGCCCGAAAGCTCGCGCGGGAATTTGCCGCCGAAGCCCTCGAGCCCGACCCGGTGCAGGAGATGGTCGATCCACGCCCGGTCCGGCCGCTGCCGCTTGATCTCGAAGGGAAAGGCGATGTTGCCGTCGAGATTGCGCCAGGGCAGCAGGTTCGCCTCCTGAAAGACGATGCCGATCTCCGGCCGCGGGCCGGTGACGGGGCTGCCGTCGAGCAGGATCTCGCCGGCCGAGAGAGGGTGCAGCCCGGACATCGCCCAGAGTAGCGTGGTCTTGCCGCAACCCGAGGGGCCGACGAACGAGACCACCTCATTCGTGCCGACCTCGAGGCTGCAGCGATCGAGTGCGAGGACATCACCCGAGGCCGTGTGGTAGACCTTCGTTGCGTCGCGCACTGCGAGCTTGATGCCTGTTTCCTCCACCGACCGACCATGCTCCTGGCTGCTCGCCGGCCGGCGCCCGAACGATGGGCAACAAAACGCCGGGCGGCACGCTCTCGAGACCTGATTACCATACCACTTTGCGGCGCTGGGAAACGGCCTGTCAAGGAGCCCCCGATGGCATCGTTGCGCCAGTTGTCGGCGTGTCTCAGGCGGGCAGTCCGGCCTTGGCCAGTCCCTCCCGGAGATAGTCGAGGTTCTCTGCACTCACACCTTCCGGACAGATTTCCGGGTCATTGGCGAACGTGCCGAGCGAGTAGCCGGGTTTGAGCTCGAGGATCTGGCTTACGAGCTCTGCTGCACGATCCGTGTGGCCGAGATGCCCGTGGCTCGCGGCCATCAAGACACGGCTCAGGAACGTGGGATAGGCCACCGCCTCGAACGCCCGAATCGCGGCTGCCGGTTGGCGCGCGTAGAATTGTCCAGAGACGTGCGCGGCGTTGTACCAATCGGCATGGCGCGGATTGAGGCGCATCGCCCGCTCGAGCAGCGCCAAGCCCTCCTCGCCACGCTCGTGATCCAACGCCGGCAGGACGAAGCCGCCCCACTCCGCCATGATGCCCGGATGGTTCGGGTTCAGCTTCAGGGCCTTGCGGTAGAGCTCGACGCTGCGCGCGGGGTTATCGGCGACGCAGATGCTCACGCTGCCCAGGACCCAATAGCCGTCGGCCAGCCACGGGTCGATCGTGATGGCCCGTTCAGCACTCTGCATGGCCCGCTGCATCGTCGCGTCAGGATCGTCGGTCCATCCGTTCCAGACGCTGTGCGCCAGCGTCCAAGCGATGTCGCCATGCGCTCGAGCATAGTTGGGATCGAGCGCTACGGCACGCTCGAGGAGCGCCAGAGGCTCGGCATTGTCGTCGCGGTTGAAGCGGTGTCTGAGATCCTGCGCCAAGAGGAGCAGCTCGTAGGCACCGAGCTCGGTGGTGTCCTTGCGTTTTGAGCCGGCCAGGGTGGCGGCTGCGATCGGGCTTTCCTGCGCACCGATGAGGGTGGCGATCGCCTGGGCGACCTCGTCGCGGACGGCGAAGACGTCGGCTCCATCCGCCTCGTAGCGGTCCGCCCAAACCTGCTGGCCGCTCAGCGCATCGACCAGGTGGGCGCTGATCCGCAGGCGCTCGCCGTCCTGCTCGACGCTGCCACGCAACACGTGCCGGACACCGAGCTCTTCGGAGACCTCGCGGATGGGCGTGGTCGTCGCGTCGTAGCCGCTCGTCGATTCGCTCGAGATGACTGTCAGATCGCCGAAGGTCGTAAGCGCTCCAGTGATGTCCGCGGCGATGCCCTGACCCAGAAAGCTCGACTCGACGTTGGTGCCGGCATAGGCGAAGGGCAGCACGGCGAGCGACGGGCCTGTCGGCATGGCAAAGTCCATGCTCGCCTGGTCGGCGGGCTCGAAATCCGGCTGGTGCAGATACCACCAGGTACCGATGACCGCCGCGGCCAGGCCGATCGCCAGCCCCGCCGTGGGAAGCAGCGACCGTCGCCGGGGCGATCCCGTGACGGGTAGCGGCTGCTCCCCCTCCGACAGCACCTGGAAGGCGCGCACCGGGCGGGCGATATTTTTCACCGAGATCGTGCCGAGATCGGCCAGTGTCAGCGCCATGCGATCGCGGATCTGGTCCCGCACGGCGTGGCTGACGATGATGCCGCCAGGCGGGCTCAGCGCTTCCAGCCGTGCCGCGACGTTCACGCCATCGCCGAGCAGGTCGGGGCCGTCCATGACGACGTCACCGATATTGACGCCGATCCGATACGCGATGCGCCGATCGTCCTGGATGCCGGCGTTGCGTGTCCGCATTCCGGATTGCAGCGCCACGGCGAAGCGCACCGCTTCGACGGCGCTCGGGAAGGCGGAGCAGGCTGTCGCCGGCCGTGTTGGCGATCCGCCCCCCATGCCGTTCGACGAGCGGGTCGATCAGTTCGGCGCGATGCGCGCGCTGAGCCGCGAGGGTTGCTTCTTCGTCGGCGCCCACGAGGCGGGAGAAACCGGCAATGTCTGCCGCAAGGATCGTCGTGAGCTGGCGTTGCATGAGCGGCCTCCTCGAAGCATCGGCAATTCCCTTGGCTTGCCGCTCCGCCGACGCTACCGGCCGTGGCCGAAGGCGTGAAGGTGTTTCCGATACTCGACCGCGGCCGTTCTCGCGCTGGCCGATCCGTCGAGCCGACGTCGGCCCTTGCCGAGCGGCTTGCTGGGGATCGAGGCATTCGACATAGTTCGAGCGGCATGGCGGCGTGGCCGTCGGTATGGCGTGGCTGCTGGCCACGGCCGAGAGAGAAAGGGAAGGATCGCCATGGCCCAGGTCTCGACAAGCGACCAAGTGGCAGGCTGGATCCGTGAGTTGGACCGGTCCCTCGAGGCGGGCGACATCGAGGCGGTGGCGGACCTCTTCCATGACGATTGCTACTGGCGCGATCTCTTGGCCTTCACCTGGAACATCGCGACGATGGAGGGCAGGGAGCGGCTCGAAGCGATGCTCGAAGAGACCCTGGAGGGCACCGCGCCGACCGGCTGGCGGCTCGTGGGCGAGGTGCTCGAGACGGCAGGTGTTGTCGAGGCCTGGCTCGCCTTCGAGACGGCGGTGGCGACCTGTGTCGGCCATCTCCGGCTGAAGGAGGGGCGGGCCTGGACGCTCTTCACCGCGATCGAGGATCTGAAGGGGCACGAGGAGCCGAAGGGACCGCGGCGGCCCTTGGGCTCGATCCACGAAGCGAGCCGCAGCCGCGAGGTCTGGCACGAGCGGCGGGCGCGCGAGACAAGAAGCCTCGGCCGGGACGTCCAGCCCTATGTGGTGATCATCGGCGGCGGGCAGGGCGGCATCGCCCTGGGTGCCAGGCTCAAGCAGTTCGGCGTGCCGGCGGTCATCGTCGAGACCAACGCCCGGCCCGGCGACAGCTGGCGCAACCGCTACCGCTCGCTCGTCCTGCACGACCCGGTCTGGTACGACCACATGCCCTACGTCCCGTTCCCCGACACCTGGCCGGTCTTCACGCCCAAGGACAAGGTCGGCGACTGGCTCAAGATGTACACGCGCGTCATGGAGCTCGACTACTGGGGCTCGACCACGGCCGAGCGCGCCGTCTTCGACGAGACGACCAAGGCCTGGGCGGTCGAGGTGAACCGGGAAGGCGAGCGCCTGACGCTGCGGCCGAACCACCTGGTCTTCGCGACCGGCGCCTACGGTCCGCCGCGGCGCATCGCCTTTGCCGACCGCGGGCTGTTCCAGGGCCAGATCCTGCATTCCAGCGCCTATCAGGACGGCCGCGACTTCGCCGGCAAGACGGTCGTGGTGATCGGCAGCGCCACCTCGGGCCACGACATCGCCCTCGACCTCTGGGAGGGTGGTGCCGAGGTCACCATGATCCAGCGCCACCCGACCACCGTGGTCAAGTCCGAGACGCTGATGGAGCTCGGCTTCGACATCTATTCGGAACAGGCGCTGGCCCAGGGCATCACCTGCGACAAGGCCGACATGATCGTGGCCTCCACCCCGATCGCCCTGTTCGCCGACCTGCAGAAGCCGGTCTGGCGCGAGATCCGCAGGCGCGACGCCGATTTCTACGCAGCGCTCGAGGCCGCCGGCATGGCACTCGACTGGGGCGAGGACGAAAGCGGGCTGATGCTGAAGGCCTACCGCACGGCCTCGGGCTACTACATCGATGTCGGCTGCTCGGCTCTGATCATCGACGGCCGGATCAAGCTCAAGAGCGGGGTCGAGATCGACCGGCTGACCGCCTCGGGCATCCGCTTCGCCGACGGCAGCGAAATTCCTTGCGACGTCATCGTCGAGTGCACCGGCTACCAGTCGATGCACGAGACGGTGGCCGATCTCGTCTCGCGCGAGGTGGCCGATGCGGTGGGCCCGTGCTGGGGCCTGGGCTCGGGTGTCAGGGGCGACCCCGGCCCCTGGCACGGCGAGCTCCGCAACATGTGGAAACCCACGGCCCACGAAGCGCTCTGGTTCCAGGGCGGCAATCTCGCCCTGCAGCGCTTCTATTCCCGCTACCTGGCCCTGCAGCTCAAGGCGCGAATGGAGGGCATCCCGACCCCGGTGCACCGCCCGCCATTATATCACCGGCCGCTTTAGGGCTGCGCCCGGTCGCAGCCGCATGCGGCACGCCCCTGAAACAGGAGAGACCCATGCCGGAAGCCCCCCGCATCTACCCCACCTTCCGCTACCGTGACCCCAGTGGCATGATCGCCTGGCTCTGCGACACCGTTGGCTTCACGGTCCATGCCCGCCATCCGGCCGAGGGCCCGGTCGCCCATGCCG
>DAIRDJ010000206.1:0-7004 GCA_036796215.1 Geminicoccaceae bacterium | reverse complement strand
CAGATCAGCAGGTTCCAAACGTGACTTAATCCAAAATGTCAACAGAACCTAGTCCTCGGGCGTCGGGTCCTGGTCGAGCAGATCGATGCCAGCACCCGCGCCCTGGCCGCCGACACCGGCGGCCGCGCGGATGGCGGCCTCGAGCTCGTCGGCCATCGCCGGGTTGGACTTGAGAAACCCCTTGGCGTTCTCCCGCCCCTGGCCGATGCGCTGGCTGCCGTAGGAGAACCAGGAGCCGGACTTCTCGACCAGCCCCGCCTTGACGCCGAGGTCGATCAGCTCGCCGGTCTTCGAGATGCCCTCGCCGTACATGATGTCGAACTCGACCACGCGGAAGGGTGGGGCGACCTTGTTCTTGACCACCTTGACCCGGGTCTGGTTGCCGACCGTCTCGTCCTTCTCCTTGACCTGGCCGATGCGGCGGATGTCGAGCCTGACGCTGGCGTAGAACTTGAGCGCGTTGCCGCCGGTCGTGGTCTCGGGGCTGCCGAACATGACGCCGATCTTCGAGCGGATCTGGTTGGTGAAGACCACCATGGTCTTCGAGCGGCTGATCGAGGCGGTGAGCTTCCGCAGCGCCTGGCTCATCAGCCGCGCCTGGAGGCCCACGTGGCTGTCGCCCATCTCGCCCTCGAGCTCGGCCTTGGGCACGAGTGCGGCCACCGAGTCGACGACGATGACGTCGATCGCACCCGAACGCACCAGCGTGTCGGCGATCTCGAGCGCCTGCTCGCCGGTATCGGGCTGGCTGATCAGCAGGTCGTCGAGATCGACGCCCAGCTTGCGCGCGTAACCGGGGTCGAGCGCGTGCTCGGCGTCGATGAAGGCGCAGGTGCCGCCGCCCTTCTGGGCCTCGGCGATGACGTGCAGTGTGAGCGTGGTCTTGCCGGAGCTCTCGGGCCCGTAGATCTCGACCACCCGGCCGCGCGGCAGCCCGCCGACCCCGAGCCCGATGTCGAGGCCGAGCGAGCCGGTCGAGATGGTCTCGATGTCGGCCAGCTGCTCGGCCTTGCCGAGCCGCATCACCGAGCCCTTGCCGAACGAGCGCTCGATCTGGGCGATCGCCGCATCCAGCGCCCGCTGGCGATCGTCCGTTCGCCGCGTCGTCACGGTCTCTGCCATGGGGTATCCTGTCTCTTGATGCCGAAACTGTCGGGTCTGGCCGCCCTTATATCGCCTCTCTTACGGCGAAGAAAGCGCTGCCCTCTTCAACCGTCTGTCGGACGGTGCAACAGCACCAGTGCCAGAGCCGCGAGCACGAGGAGCAGGGCTGCGACATCGGCGATGCCGACCACTTCGCCGAGCAGCAGGGCCGAGCTCCAGAGCCCGACCACGGGAATCGCCAGCGTGCTGATGGCAGCGATACTGGCCGGCAGGATCGAGACCAGGCGCACGTAGGAGGAGAAGCAGAAGACCAGCGCCACGAAGACGACATAGGCCAAGGCCGCGAGCCCCAGCGGTGTGATCCGCGAGAAATCCGCTGCCGGCTCGAGGATCAGCCACGCCACGGTGATCGGCACGCCGCCGATCACCAGCTGCCAGCCGCTCAGCGCCAGGATGCCGATCTGCCATTGCCGCAGCTTCTGCCCAACGGTGCCGATGGCCCAGGCGATGGCGGCAAGGATCATCAAGACGTAGCCCGACGGCACGACCCCGGTCCGCCCGAGCTCTGGCAGGAGCAGCAGGGCGATCCCGCCGAGGCCGAGGGCCAGCGCCGTCACCTGGCGCCAACGCAGCTGCTCCTTGAGCACGAGAACGCCGAGCAGGGTGGCCCAGAGCGGCATGGTGAAGGCAAGGATGGCAGCCCGGCCGCCACCGATGCTGGTCAGGGCGAAGGCCGTCAGCATATGCCAGTTGCTGACATGGACGACCGAAAGAAGGCCGAGCGGCAGCCAGAGCCGCCGTGGCGGAACGAGCCGCTCACCGCTCAGCCTCGCGAGCAGCAGCAGACTGAGGCCGGCAACGACGACGCAGACGACGCGAAAGGTCCAGGGCGACAGCTCGCCCACGACCAGCTTCATCGCCGGCCAGTTGAGCCCCCAAAGCAGCGAGATCGCGACGATCAGGGCGATGGCGGTTGCCGGGACCCGGTTGGCGCGCGCTTCAGAAGTCGAAGCAGCGGCCACCTTTTTCCCAGTCGCCGTAGCGGGTCGGCTCGGGCCCACTGGGCCCGCCATGTTCGCCCCCGGGTTGCTCGCGGCGGGTGTGGCTCGGTTTTGCGGAACGATCATCCGGCGCCTGGCCGACAGCTGCTGAAGCCTTGCCGTCGGCTGGATCGGCCTTGTCATCGGTCGACGATCCGCTCACCTGCCCGGCCCCGGGGGGCCGGGCCGTCTTGTCACTTTTTTCCGTCACTCGGCCATGACCTGCTGCTTGGCGACCACCTCACATTCGCCGAGATGCTTGGTCAGCAGATAGTCGCTCAGCTCCACCTTGGCGGCGGCGAGATTCTCGCGCGCCTTGTCGAGCACGCCATTGTCGCCCGGCTGCTCGAACGCCGCCATCACCATGTCCTTCGCGTAGGCGAAAGCATCGTCGCCGCTCTTGCCGAGATGGGTCTCGGCGAGCCACAGCCCGAACAGCTTGTTGCGTCGGTTGCGGACCTTGAATGCCAACTCCTGGTCATGTTTGTAACGAGCTTCTTCACTTCTTTCGCGATCCTCGAGTGACATGCGCCGCTCCTCAGCTAGGTGATCCGCTACCGACGGGTATATAGGGTATAGGGCCGCCTGCCGCCATCATCCGCGCTTGCGACCAATGGAGGCCACGCCACCCATGTGCTCCGTCATCATCCTCAGGCGCCCCGAGCACGACCGCTGGCCGCTGCTCCTGGCGGCCAATCGCGACGAGCTCGCGACGCGCCCCACGGCACCGCCCGGCCGGCACTGGGCCGATCGACCCGATGTCACAGCTGGGCTCGATCGCGAGGCCTTCGGCAGTTGGCTCGGGCTCAACGATCATGGGGTGATCGCCGCCGTGCTCAACCGCCACGGCACGCTCGGTCCCGAGGCCGGCAAGCGCAGCCGGGGCGAACTCGTGCTCGAGGCTTTGGATCACGCGGACGCCGAGAGCGCCGCTTCTGCCCTGGCGCATCTCGATCCGTCGGCCTACCGCCCGTTCAACCTCGTCGTCGCCGATGCCGGCGAGGCTTTCTGGATCCGTCACGCAGGTGACGGCATGGTTCGCTCGATCGCCCTGGAGGCCGGGATCGCGATGCTGACCTCGCGCGAGCTCAACGATCCGCAAGCGCCGCGCATTCGACGCTATCTGCAGCTTTTTCGGGCGGCCGAACCTCCCGATCCCGATCGCGCCGACTGGTCGAGCTGGCAACTTCTCCTGGCCGCCAAGGCGAGCGAGACCGGTGATCCGCGCGATGCGATGTGCATCGAGACCGACGGACCCTACGGGACCGTCAGCGCCAGCCTTGTGGCACTGCCGCCACTGGTGACGGACCCAGTCGTTTGGCTCTATGCCGATGGTCCACCGGACCGCGCCGACTATGTGCCCGTGGCACTTCGACAGGCCGGAGCCTGAGGCCCGATCGGGCTGGAGCACTTACGGGAACGAGCCGGCGCGACCCAGGGTTTCGGTGATCGGCGTCACCCGCTTTTCCATGAAAACGCTGCGCGGATCGGGTCCATAGGGTGGAAACGGATCGATCCGAACGAAGCCGGCCTGCTCGAAAAGGGCGATCGACTCGGGCTGGGCCACACTCGTCTCCAACCGCAGCACCTGCCGGCCGGAGCTCGCGGCCGCGGCCTCGAGATGGGCCAGGAGGTGCCGGCCGATGTCCGATTGCCGCCGCTCCGGCACCACGTAGAGCCGCTTGATTTCCGCGTAGTCCTCGGCGAGCCGGAGCGCACCGCATCCCACCACGGCACCGTCGAGCTCGACGAACACGAAGCGCACGTTGGGCGACCGCAGTTCTTCCACCGCGAGCCCGTAGCCGCTCTCGGGGGGATGAAGAGTTTTCAGATACCGGTCGAAGTCGGCCAAGAGCTTCTGGATATGCTCGGCCGACGGTGCGGCTGTCGTGATCTTCAAGCCTTCCATCGCGCCCTCTCTTTGCGAAGCCAACCCGCAACCGCCCGTCGGGATCCGGCATCTCGGTCGTTTGGGGATATGCCGACGGCTGCTGCTGGGAACGTCAGGAATGATCGAGACGGGCGATCGGCTGCCCCGCGGCCGCCCCTGCGCAGTGGAGATAGTGCATTGCAGCAAACAAAGCCAGCGTCGGCAGCGCAAGGCGATCTTGGACTGCCGATGAGCCATGGACTGCCCCCGGGACTGCCCCCTGGACTGCCGATGAAAATCGCATCGGTCGATCGACCTCGCCGGCCGGATCGACCGCGGTCCTGACGAGGGCCTCCGGGCTGTCGCGGCCCAGCAGCCCGGATCAAAAAAAGCACGAGGCCGGCGCCCATCGGTATCGCCGGCCTCTCTTGGCCTATTCTGGGGCGGTTGCCCGAGAACCAGGACCGCCCACTCTTGTCAGATGCCTCGGCGGCGGCTCAGTTCATCGCCACCGACGGTCGATTGGTCTCCATGTCGCTGTCGTACTGCAGTTTCTCGATGGCTTCCTTCAGCCTGAGCTTCTCGCGCTTGAGCTTGGCGAGGACGGCATTGTCCGGAAGTGGCCGGTGCTGCTCCTCGTCGATCTGTTGCTCCAGACGCGCATGCTTGGCGCGCAGGCTGTCGACATGCTCATGCAGTGACATGGTGTGGAAACCCTCCCTTCATAGCCAGTGGGGAAATCAGTTTAGGGACGAGGGAGGGGAAGGTTCAAGGCAAAAGTGTTGCGTGTTCCGACGAGAGGTGTATCTTCCCTTGTTTTTATATGGCAAATTTGGTCTCAACCAGAGATTTTGCTCGCAAGATGTTGTATTTTAAGGCGAAGCTCGATCCGATGGGCGTGGCGCCGGCAAGCCGGTCAACGCGGCGGCGACGGTTGCGAGAACCGGCCCTGGCAGGTCGCGATCGGGGTAGAGTGCGGCAAGATTGGCAGCGAAGCTCGCCGGCTGCGCCGACGCCGCGTCGTCCACATCCGCCGCGAGGAGTCGTTCCAGCCGCAGCTGCTCAAGCCGCTCCAGATCCAGCTCGAGACCGAGCAGCGCTTGCCGGCGGTCACGGGCGAGCGCTTCGAGGGGGCACCCCAGGTCGAGCCTCTTGAGGCCGCGTCGTGCTTCACGCAATGGTTGCATGACGCTCGCCTGATGGGCGGTGCTCAAGTCCCGCAATGTGCCAGCGAGCGGCATGCCGAGACGTCTCCCGGTATGCGTGGCCCAGCCGGCGAGCAGCACGAGATTGACGTCGAGACCATGCTCGTTCTGCAACGCCAGGCACGCCGCCTCGACACCGGGACGGGCATAGAGGCGCAGCGAGAAGTCCCAAAAGGCCGAGGCCGGCCATTCGGCGTTGCCGACGCTCATCGCTGCAAGCGATAGGCGGCAGCCCCGATCAGGCCGGTCTCCGGGTTGGTGACCTGTCGGCAGGGGATGCTTGCGAGAAAGCCGCCGAGCCTGCCCTTGGCCTCGAAGCGGGCGCGAAAGGCGACATGATCGAAGAACTGGCCGAGCCTCGCGCAGAGCCCGCCGCAGAGGAAGACCCCGCCCTTGGCGCCGAACGCGAGAGCGAGGTCGCCGGCAGCACCGCCGAGCAGCCCGCTGAAGACGTGCAGCGCCTCGATCGCGACCTCCGAGCCGTCTGCCTCGGCCGCCCGGGTCACCGCCTCCGGTGTCCCGCCCGAGAACGGCCGGCCGGTGATCTCCGCGATCGTGTGGGTGAGGGTGAGCAGGCCGGGCCCCGAGATCAGCCGCTCGTTCGAGACATGGCCGTAGCGGGTGAAGAGGCGGCGCAGCACCTCGAGCTCGAGCGCATCGTGTGGGGCGAAGGAGACGTGGCCGGCCTCGCTCGCGACCACGATGGGGCCGTCGGGCCCGGGCACGAGGCCGGCCGCCCCGAGGCCGGTGCCGGGGCCGATCACCGCCATTGGCCAGCCGCCGAGCGCCTCGCCACCGCCGATGGCGAGGCTGTCCGCCGGCCCGAGATGGGGCATGGCAGCCGCCTGGGCGGCGAAATCGTTGATCACCGCCAGGCGCTCCACCCCGAGCGCCGCCTTGAGTTCGGCGCGGGTGAACGTCCAGGGGCTGTTGGTGAAGCGGATGGCTTCGGCATCGACCGGGGTCGCCACGGCGATCACCGCCTCGTCGATCCTGGGCGTTTCGCCCCGCCGACCGGCGAGATAGGCCGCGGCAGCCTCGGTGAGGCCCGGATAGTCGCGGACGAGCAAGTGCCTAGGCTCGCCCACGAGATCGGCACTGGTCGCCACTGCCCCGCCTGCGGCAAGGCCCTGGCTGATGGCGAAGCGGGCATTGGTGCCACCGATATCGGCGATGAGTCTCGACATGGCCTCCCTTTCGCGGGCCCCTCTTCGTCGCCGAGGGTCCCAGTTGCAGGGTGCCCGGCGGTCACCGCCATCGTCAAGCGTCCGCCGTTCGCCGCCGACCGGCCCGTCGGCTGGTGGCCCTCGACGTAGCGGCTGCACCGCCGTCGCGGATGTGGTAAGAACGTTCTACTCTGGCAGGTGGTCACCCGAAACGACGGCCCCGCCTTTTTGCATCGGACCAGGCTCCAGCATGAAGAATCGCGGTGATCATCTTAAAATCGACACCCAGCTCGCCAGCCTGCGGGCGGCGCACCGCGCCCTCGACTGTCGCATCGAGCAGTTGCGCGCCGACGGCTTTCTCGATCAGGTCGCCCTGCAGCGCCTGAAGCGGCAGAAGCTGATCTTGAAGGACCGGATCAGCCAGCTCGAGAACGACCGGCTGCCCGACATCATCGCCTGAGCCCACGCTCCTGCCGGCCCGTGCGGCATCGGTTGGCGGGCGCTGGCGCCTATCCCGATCCTTCTGCCTGTCGGGCGCTCGGCAGGTCGCAGAAAGAGACACTCGGCGACGCCGAGAGAGCCCACCACGCCCCTCCAGTGGCAAGCGGTGACAGCAAGA
>DAIRDJ010000205.1:4854-7133 GCA_036796215.1 Geminicoccaceae bacterium | reverse complement strand
AGGATGACGCCATAGGTCACCATCCGGTAGTCGCCGAACCCGCGCAGCGCCTCGGTCACACCGATCAGGACGATCGCCCCGAAGACCGCCCCGGTCAGATTGCCGAGCCCGCCCAGAACGACGATGGCGAGGATCTGGAAGGACACCAGGATGAGGAACGAGTTGGGCGAGATGGCCGTGACGTAGTGCGCATAGAGTGCCCCGGACATCCCGGCGAAAAAGCCACTGACGGCAAAGGCCATGAGCAAATAGCGGACCGCCGGCACCCCCGACGCGACCGCGGCCAGCCGGTCCTCGCGCACCGCCCGCCAGAGCCGGCCGACATCCGAGCCAAGCAGCCGGTTGGCCAAAAGAAGGACCAATGCCAGCACCGCCAGCGCCAGCCAGTAGAGCTGCCGCGTCTCGAAGAGCTCCATCCCGCCGAGGATCGCCAAAACCGGCGGCGGGATGGCGAAAATGCCCATCGGCCCCCGGGTGACCGGGATCCAGACCAGCATGATGCTGTAGAGGATGAGCCCGGCGGCCAGCGTCGCCATGACGATCACATGGCCGGAGAGCCGGGCCGCGAAGAAGCCGGAGAGCACACCGGCGATCATGCCGGCACAGCCGGCGACCAGGAGCGTGACCTCGATCGGCACCCCCGGCAGATAGCGCGTCGTCAACAGGGCCGCCGCATAGGCACCGACCCCCCAGATCCCGGCATGCCCGACCGAGATCTGCCCGGCCGTGCCGGAGACGATGGTCAGGCTCACCGCCAGGATGGCGTAGATGAAGGCGAGCCCCATGATGTGCACCCAGGTGGTATCCGGCGCCCAGTAGGGAAAGCTCGCAGCGACGGCGACGAGCACGGCTGCGAGCCAGACCGGCGTCGTGATCGGCCGCGGCTCGCCGGCCTGAAACGGGCTCGACATCAAGGAGGTCGAGGGGACCGCCCCGCCAGCCGCCTGCGCCCCGCCCAGGGCCTCGAGCCCGCGACTGCCGAAGAGCCCCTGCGGGCGGAAGAACAGCACGAGAAGGAGCAGCGCATAGGCGATCAGGTTGCGGTAGATCGAGCCCAGATAGCCGCTCGCCAGTGCTTCGAAAACGCCGAGCAGCAGCCCGCCGACAATGGCCCCCGGAATGCTCGAGATGCCGCCCAATAACGCCGCGGTGAAGCCCTTGATGCCGAGCGGGATGCCCATGGTCGGCCAGATCGCCTGGTAGTAGAAGCCGACCAGCACGCCGCCGATGCCGCCGACCAGCCCGGCGATGCCGAAGGTCAGGCTGCGCATCGCCGAGACATCCACACCCATCTGCTGTGCCGCCTCGGGGTCCATCGCCGTGGCGCGCATCGCCCGGCCGGTCCAGGTGCGGTTGAGAAACAGCGTCAGGGCGACGATGGTGCCGACGCCGACCCCAAGGATCAAGACGTCGACCGCCGAGATATAGGCATTGCCGACCTGCCAGGTCGTCGTCGCCAAGGGGCTCGGAAAGGGCTTGGTGTCCGGCGACCAGATCAGGTGCACCGTCTCGTCGAGAACGACCGCGATCGCCAAGGTCGCGAGCAGGGGAGCAATGCGCGGGCCGCGCTCGAGCGGGCGGAGAAAGGCCCGGTCGATCAAGAGGCCGAGGGCTGCCGTCAGCACGATCGCCAGTACCGCCGCCAGCACGATCGGCAGCCCGACCAAGACGGCGAAGGTGTAGGTCAGATAGCCGCCGACGACGAAGAGCGAGCCCTGCGCGAAGTTGATCAGGTTGGCGACACCGAAGACCAGCACGAAGCCGATCGCCAGCATCGCATAGACATTGCCGATGGCGAGCCCGTTCAGGACCTGGCTGAAAAGCTCGGTCATGGCAAACGCCTGCCCGGCGCCAGAGGGCGCCGGGGTCCATCCAATCCGAACAAGGTCGGGCGGGCCGGCTTACTTGCCGAGCGTCGTGAATTCACCGTTCTCTATCGTCAGCCAGGTGATCTCCTTGACCACGTCGCCCACCTCGTTGAAGGCGGCGACCCCCGAGACACCCGCATGGGGCTCCATCGCGAACATCGCCTCCTGGATCGCCGCACGGCTGATCTCGCCCCCCTGATCGACGACGTGCTGCATGGCAGCCGCGAGAATGCCCACACTGTCATAGGCAATGGCGGCAAAGCTGTCGGCCGGAATGCCGTAGCGGCTTTCGTACTCCGTCACGAACGCCTGCACGGCGGGATCCGGATTGCCGGTGAAGAAGGTCGCCGGCACGATATGCCCCTCGACCGCTTCGCCGCCCAGGACGATGTATTGCGGGTTGAACATCGA
>DAIRDJ010000205.1:0-4754 GCA_036796215.1 Geminicoccaceae bacterium | reverse complement strand
CGCTTGAAGTTGTTGCCGTACTCGGCATAGTCGCCGGTCAACGGTGCCGAGAAACCGATCACCAGCGGATCGGCGGCCTGAGCGCTTCGGGACAGGTGAGCACCAGCGCCCACGCTCGCGCCGAGCACCGCCACCAGCAAGGCATGCCTGATCGTCATGGTCGTGTCCTCCTCATTGGCTGCAGCCGCGACAGGCTGTCGTCGACCGTCTCTGCGGCCGACCGGGCAACCCGGACCGTAGGAGCCAACCCGCGCGACAGCAATGCACTTTGTGCACGCAACAGCCGCATCGCCGCTCGACCCGAAGGCGGGCGGCAGAAAGAAAAAGAGACGCGGGGGAAATGATTTCCCCCGCACCCCCTCGGTCGTTCGGGCAGGAGTCTGCTACGCAGAAGAGCGCGCGACGGCTACCGTCGATGCGGGCGGACCCGCCAGCCGTGGCGGCGCGCCGGTACCGCCTACGACGTTCGACCGAGCCCAAGCGGAGGTCGAGCAGATAAACACCATCCCAGCCTGAGCCCTGCCGCGTAGCGACGGCCAAACGTGCTGAAGCATGCCACCGCGCCAACGGAGCCTCCCGTGCATGCCCTTGATCGACTCCAGGCGCCGCAGCGATCGAAGCCCTCTGCCGGGGACGGGTAGAGTAGTGGCAGCCACACTGCCGCGCGTTCTCAGTCCTTGCTGCCGCTGGCCGCGATCGAGGCAGCGAAGAAGCGCTGGAACACCACCAGCACCAGCATCGGGATGATCGAGATGAAGAACGAGCCGGCGAAGATCAGGCTGTAGTTGGTGCCGTAGAAATCCGAGAATTGGGCGATCGCGACCGCCGCCACCTTGTAGTCCGGCGCCGGGGCGATGATCAGCGGCCAGAGATAGGCTTGCCACTGGAAGACGAAGAGAATGAGCCCGGCACCGATCAAGGCGGGCACCGAGAGCGGCACGTAGATCCGCCAGAAAATGCCGAACCAGCCCATCCCGTCGATCATCGCGGCCTCGCGCAGCTCCTTGGGTATCCCGAGGAAGAACTGGCGCAGCAGGAACACGGCGAGGCCGTTGCCGATGCCGGGCAGGATCAGGCCGGTATAGCTGTTCTGCAGCCCATGGCCGCGCATGATGCCGAAGAGCGGCAGGGCAATGGCATCGAAGGGAATGAGAAAGCTCACCACCATCACGATGAAGACGGCCTCCCTGAACCGGAACCGCATCACCGCGAGCGCGAAGCCCGCCTTGGCCGAGATGACGAGGCCGATCACCACGGTCACCGCCGTGACGTACACGGTGTTGAAGATCGCCCGCGCGAACGGCCCGGACCAGAGCTCGACCACATGCGCGAGCGTGGGGCTCCGCGGCCAGAGCATCCAGGCACTCAACGGCGAGAGGAAGGCGAAAATCTCCTCTGGCGGCCGCAAGGCGCTCGCCGTCACCCACCAGAGCGGCAAAAAGAAGAGCAGGCCCATCAGCGCGATGACGACCCCGCGCAACAGCCGCTCGGCCGCCGTCATCGCAGTTCGTCCTCCGGCGTCCGCATCATCCGGAACTGGATCAGCACCACCACGAGCACGAAGCCGACCAGCACCACGGTCGCGGCCGCCGCACTCTGGGCGTCGCCGATCACGAAGCCCTGGCTGTAGATCTCGTTCATGATCAGGTTCGTGCTGCCCTGCGGCCCCCCCTGGGTCAGGATCTGCACCGGCGCGAAAACCAGGAAGTTGGCGACCGTGTTGGCCACCAGCACGAAAGTCAGCGTGCGGCGCAGCTGCGGCAGGGTGACGTAGCGGAACTGCTGCCAGCGATCCGCCCCGTCGATCCGTGCCGCCTCGTAGAGCGTCTTCGGGATCTCCTGCAGCCCCGCCAACAGGAACGTCATCCAGTAGCCGACCCCGATCCAGCTGACGATCAGGATGATCGACGCCAGCGCCTGGTCGGGCGAGGTGAGAAAACGCTGCGGCTCGAAGCCCAAGGCCTGGATGAGCGCGTTCACCGGACCGTCCGGCCTGAGACCGACCCCCCAGACCACGGCCGACACACTCTGCGGGATCGCCACCGGCAAGAGCACCATCGTCCGCCAGAGCCCGATCAGCGGGATCGCGACGTTCATCAGCACCGCCAGCGCCAGGGCGATCGCGATCTGCAGCGGGTTGACGATGAGCGAGTAGATCGCGGTGACCACGAGGCTATTCAGGAACTGCGGATCGGTGAAGATGAAGTGGTAGTTCTCGAGGCTCAAGCCCTCGCCCCGCGGCGGCCGAAGCGAGAGGTCGATGGCGAAGACCGCCGGCCACAAGCGCAGCAGCACCACCGCGAGCACGGCCGGGCCCAGAAAAGCCAGGATCACCAAAGGCTGGCGTAACCGGTCCAAGCGACGGGACTCAGGCTCGGGGACGCGGATGATCCGGCCGCGACCACCCCGCTCCAGTCGCCTGGAGCGGGGCTGACGACCGGGCGAGACTCAAAGTCGGGCCAAGAGGCGGGCGAGCCGGTTCTCGGTCTGCTCGAGGACCTCGGCGGCATCCGCACCGTTGCGAATGTCACCGAAAGCCTGGTTCATCTCCGTCTCGAAAGCGACGTAGCCGATACTGCGCGGCCGCACCACCGCCGTGTTGGCCATCTCGTACACCATGAGGTCGAGCACCGGGCCCACCTTGTCGGTCATTTCGGCGAGCCGGCCCTGGTAGCGCTCGAAGCCCTCGGCATTGGTCGGCATCAGCGCGAAATTGACCGTCGTGAGATAGGAGCCCTCGGCCGTGAGCGTGGCGAAAGCCGCGAACTTGCGCGCCCCCTCGAGATTGGCCGCGTGCGGGTTGATGCCCAGCGCCCAGGCCCCGGTCGGCGTGACCGGCTCGCCACCCTCGAAATAAGGCATCGGCGCCACGCCGTAGTCGAGACCTTCGACCTGGTTGAAACGGTTGAGCGCCCAGGGCCCGCCGACGAAATAGGCGAGTTCGCCGCGCTCGAAGAGATCGTCGGTCTGCGCCGGGGTGACACCACGCGGTGCGAGGCCACTCTCGAACAGATCGCCGTACCACCGCGCCGTCTCGATCCACTTCTCGCCGGTCAGCGCCGGCTCGAGCAGGTCGTCGCCGGTGAGGCCGGACCCGGCGCCGGCGGACTCGAACAGTGGTTGCAGCTGATAGTAGCGGTCCACCTGCTGGAACATGAAGCCCCAGGTAGCACCTGCCACCTGCGCCGCCTCGGCATCGGCGATCAGCTGCTCCCAGGTAAGGCGGTTCTCGGGCGACGGGTCGGGGTGCGCGATATCGGCCGCATCGAGCAGCGCACGATTGAAATAGAGAAGCTGGCTCGACGTCCACATCGGATAGGCGAAGATCGACCCGTCGTGGCTGACGAGGTCGAGCTCGACCGGGTTGGCTACTGCCGCCTTGATCGCCTCGGCCTCGTCGTCGAGATTCGAGAGATAGCCCTTGGTCGCGAAGGCCGGCACCCGCGGCGTGTCCGCTGCATAGACGTCGATCGAGCTGTCGCCACTGCCGATGCGCGTTTCGACCGCCGTGTTCAGGTCGTTGAACGGCACCGACTGGTGGACCACCCGGTAGTCCGGATTCGCCGCCTCGAACGCCTCGATCACCGGCGCGAAGACATCGTCGTTCTGCGCCGAAAGAAAGTTGATGGTCGTCTGGGCACCGGCCGCAGCACTCAGCAGCAGCGAGGTGACGGCGACGACGCCGAAAGTGGCGGCGCCGCCCGCGGGCGTGGGCTTCGTCACGATTGTTGTCTCCCTGCGGGTTCTTGAGCCTGCGCCCGTGTCCAACGCCGGCCGATGACCGGGACTTTGGCGGCGGCACTCGACGCCTGTCAAGATGCTCGCCGGCCGAGATCGGCACTAGCCGGGGCAGCCCGCGCTCGGCCTTTGACAGCAACCCGCTCGTCGGCCAAGCTTGGCCCCGCCTGTGCTGCGACCGTACCTCGAGACCGGCCCGGAGCGACCAGACCGGCAGCAGACGAAAAGCCCGCAGCAACAAAAGAAGGACGACCAGGGATGGCCCTTTCGGACGACGACCGCAAAAGGCTGCTCGAGGCCCCCAGGGGCCGGGTGCGGGTGGTCATGGACACCGACACCTTCAACGAGATCGACGACCAGTTCGCCATCGTCCAGATGATGCTCTCGCCCGAGAAGCTCGACGTCGAGGCCATCTACGCCGCCCCCTTCCTCAACAAGCGCGCCCAAAGCCCCGGCCACGGCATGGAACTCAGCTACGCGGAGATCTTCCGCATCCTCGAGCGCATCGGCGAGAAGCGCGACGACTTCGTCTTCCGCGGCGTGACCGAGTACGTGGGCTTCGAGAAGCAGCCGCGCGAGGCCCCGGCCGTCCACCACCTGATCGCCCGCGCCCGCGCCGGCACGCCCGACAACCCGCTCTACGTCATCGCCATAGGCGCCATCAGCAACGTCGCCTCGGCACTGCTCCTCGCCCCCGACATCATCGACCGCACCGTCGTCGTCTGGCTCGGCGGCAACGCGCTGGACTGGCCGCGCTCCTTCCGCCAGAATGCCGAATTCAACCTGATGCAGGACGTGGGCGGTGCCCAGGTCCTCTTCGACTGCGGCGTGCCGGTCGTCCTCGTCCCCGCCATGGGGGTTACCTCGCACCTGCACAGCACCGTCCCCGAGATCGAACGGCACGTCGAGCCCAAGGGCTCGATCGGCGCCTTCCTCGCCATGCGCTTCAAGGAATACAGCACCGACCACACCGGCTGGTCCAAGCCCATCTGGGACATGGCCGCCGTCGCCTGGCT
>DAIRDJ010000204.1:0-7219 GCA_036796215.1 Geminicoccaceae bacterium | reverse complement strand
CCGAACTTGATCTCGTTGTTGTAGCGCTCGAAGCGCCAGGCCAGCGTGTCGGTCGACCGGTCGGTCCACTCGATGACGTCGACGAACTCGCCGAACAGCTTTTCCATGATCACGGGCGTCGCTCCAGCTTCGCTCAGCCGGCCGGCTGCTGCGGGACCGTGCCCGTGGCCCGCGCCGAGGCCGCCTGCAGGCTGGCCTTGAGCTGCCCCTCGCACTCGATGAGCTGCTTTTCCGCCTCCTGCCGCTTGGCCTTGCCCTCGTCGGCGATGCGCAGGCTGTCCTCGATCGTGGCGATCAGCTGGTCGTTGGCCCGCTTGACCACCTCGATGTCGAACACCCCGCGCTCGACCTGCTGGCGGACCTCGGCGTTGACCTCGCGGAGGTTGTCGGCGTTCTTCTGCAAGAGCTCGTTGGTGAGGTCGGTCGCCCCCTTCACGGCCGCGGCCGCCTGGCCCGACCGATAGATGGTGATCGCCTGGGCCAGCTGCTGACGCCACAGCGGCACGGTGTTGGCCATGGTCGAGTTGATCTTGGTGATCAACGACTTGTCGTTCTCCTGGACGAGGCGGATCGAGGGCAGGCTCTGCATCGTCACCTGACGGGTCAGGAGCAGGTCGTGGACCCGGCGCTCGAGATCGTCGCGGCGTGAGCGCAGGTCCCGGAGCTTTTGCGATTCGATCACGTCGCCGGAGGCCTCGACCGTCTTCGCCATGGCCGGGATCGTCGCCTCGTCGAGCTCCTTCAGCTTCGCCCGCCCGGCGGCGACATAGACCTCGAGCGAGCGGAAATAGTCGAGATTGACGTCGTAGAGCTTGTCGAGCTTGGTGATGTCGGTGAGCAGCGTCGTCTTGTGCCGCTCGAGGTCGTTGGTGATGTTGTCGATCTGGTCCCTGACCGTCTCGTACTGGTCGAGATAGCCCTGCAGCTTGTTCTTGGCACCGAAGAGGCGGGCGAAGAAGCCGGGCTGGTCGCGCGGGTCGATCGCCTCGAATTTCAGCTCGCGGAGCTTCGAGACCATGGTGTTGAGCGCGTCGCCCGCCGGGCCGATGTCCTTGGTGCGCACCGATTCGAGCATCGAATCGGAGACCTCGGTCAACTGCTGCTGCGCCTTCGAGCCGAAGAAGATGATCGAGTTGCTGTCGGTGACGTCGAGCTCGCGCATCGCCTGCTCGACCTGCTGGACGGCGGTGCCCTCGAGGTTGAGCTCGAGGTCCTGGACGAGCTCGCCCGAAAGGGCGGCGATCTGGGTGGCGAGTGCGGTCTGGGCCGGGGCGGCCATGGCGGTGGTCGTGGCAGTCGGGGTCGTGGGGGCGGTGCCGGTGGGTGGCGTCTTCTTGGGCGACATGGTCATCGATCTGCTCCAGGCTCTGCGCATCACCGCGCGGCTAGTGGACACCTTCGCGTTCGAGCTGCGTCTTCAAGACGTCGATCTGCACCTCGAGATCGAGGGAATCGTTGCGCCGCAGGACCAGGGCCTGCTCGGCGAAGACCTGCTCGACGGTCTCGAGCACATGCCGGAAGTTCTCGGCCAGGGGCGTGTCGGCGAGATCGTGCTGCTGCCGCCGGTAGCCGGCGACGACGTCGCGTGTGCCGTCGAGATAGGTGACGAGAAAGCGCCGGGCCCGGCGGATGTCCCTGGGATCCTGCTCGAGCTGCTGCAGCACGCCCGAGGCACTCCGGGTGATCCGGGCGAGCCGCTCCTTGAGCTCGCGCGACTGCAGGCCCCTGGCCTCTGTCTCGATCTGCCGGACCTTGCCGCGGGCCTCGTCCAGCGCCGCGAGCACGGCCTCGGACCTGAGCCCGGCGCGTTCCGCCGTCTGCGCATCGAGCCCCTTGTCGCGGCGCGGATCGAGCCCGTAGGCGAGCACCGAGGCGAAGCCCAGAAGGCCGCCCGCCACCAGGCCCAGGATCAAGGGCTGGTGGCCGGCGATGCTGGCGACCGCGAAGCCGGCGAGGCCGATCGCGATGTGGCCGGTGAGCTTGAACGGCGGCGGCGCCTTGGTGATGGCACGGGCGTCGTAGTCGCGCTCCGCCTCCCGGCCACGGCGGATCAGTCGGGCGGCGAGCTGCAACCCCGCGATGGCGGCGAGGGCCCCCACGACCCTGGCGGTGTCGGCGAACAAGAGACCAGCGATCACCGGGCCTGCACAGAAGAACGTCGCGATGTGCAGCGTCCAGGGCTCGCTGGTCGCCACCGGCAGACCGCCAGTGGTCGCGGCCTCCACCCGGGAGCCGATCCGTCGCGAGAAGCTGCTGCGCTCGTCACTCATCCGTCGTCCATCATCAGATCACCGCGGTCCACCACTCAAAAGAGCGCCATGGCCGAAAGCAGCCAAAAGCCGAGCAGCAGGATGCCGATTCCCATCCCGCGCTTCATGGTCCCTCGCTGCCAGTCCATCGCCCGCCACGCGGGCTCATTAGACGATCAGGACGCCGGCGCAAAGTCGACAGCGCCGATCGCCCCCGGCAGGTGCCCCGCGCTGCACTTGGATATGGCGGAGCATGTGGCAGGATACGTCTCAATTGCAGCTCTGGCCGAATGCGGCCAGCCCCTCCTCGAGATAATCCGCCAGGAGCGGCATGCCCATGAGATACTGGGCTGTCCGATCGTTGCGGACGCGGCCCGCCTCGGTGCACGCATCCTCCCATTCATCGACAGAGTAGCTGCCGCGACCGAGCCAGGCCAGGGCCACGAGCTCGATCTGCTCGTCCTCGTTGAGGTCCGAGATCATCTCCGCCAGTTCGTCCTCGGTATTGTCCGCCTCGGCCTCGTCGGTGGTCCCGTCTTGCACCTCGGCATCCTCGACCTCGCCGTGCGCGAGGTCGGAACCGGGATCGTCGCCGGCCGAATCGAGATCGGCGTCGAACACCCTGGCCTTGACGATGATGGCACAAACCTTGTCCGGATCGATGGTTAACATTTCTGTTGAGTCTCCCCAAGTGCTTTTCACCTTCTCGTTGTGTCGAGCGACAACGAGCCGGCAGCGATGATACGGCTGCGGCGGTAGCGCAACAACGTTGGGCGTTAACCCTTCTTCCACAAATTTCTGGTAGAGCGCTGCGATGAGATACTATCCTGAGGAACTGATGGCCCCGACCTGCCGGCCGCAAGGCTCGTCCCCGAGCGCCACTGACCGCCGCCACGAGGCCAGCCCGTTGGTGGCGAGCCGAGAGCATTCATGACCAACCCGAATCGTTACATCTACCGGGTCATCTTCTTTCTCGTCCTGGCGCTTGCCGTGGTCGCGGCCCTCTACGAGGTGATCGCCCGCGCCTTTTTGCAGAACCCGGCGCTCAACGGGCTGATCATCGGCGTTCTGATCCTCGGCATCGCCTACGCCATTCGCCGCATCTTGATGCTCAGGGGCGAGGTCGCCTGGATCGAGGCCTTTCGCACCGCCGGGCCGGGGTTTTCGATGGCGGCCCCGCCGCGCCTTTTGGCCCCGGTCGCCGGTGCCCTGGGTGAGCAGGCGCGGCGCGATCGGGCGTCGCTCAATGCGCTCTCGATGCGCTACCTCCTGGACAGCATCAGCGCCCGGCTCGATGAAAGCCGCGACATCACCCGCTACCAGACCGGTCTGCTGATCTTCCTCGGTCTGCTCGGCACGTTCTGGGGTCTCTTGGAGACGATCACCTCGGTCTCTCGGGTGATCACCGATCTCACGCTCACCGGCGATGACATGGTCGGCGTGTTCGACGAGCTGAAGACCGGGCTGGCCGCTCCCTTGAGCGGCATGGGCACGGCCTTCAGCTCGTCGCTGTTCGGCCTCGCCGGCTCGCTGGTCCTCGGCTTCATCGACCTGCAGGCGACCCAGGCGCAGAACAATTTCTACAACGACCTCGAGGAGTGGCTCGCGAGCCTCACCCGGCATTCCTCGACGGATGCCGCAGGCGCTCCCGCCGGTTTCCCGGTGGCCCCGCCCTTGCCCACCTACCTACAGGGCCTGTTGCAGCAGACGGCGGAGAATCTCGAGCAGCTGCGGATCGCCCTCGATCGGAGCGAGCATGCGCGCAGCGAGCTCAACGGTACGCTCGCGATCCTGGGCGAGCGGCTCGGCCAGCTGAACGACCAGCTGCGCGACGACCACGCGGCGATCGGCCGGCTCGCCCAGGCGCAGGCGCAGGCGCAGGCGGAGATGCAGCACGCCGTCGGCCGCGACAGCGTGGTGACCCTCGACGCGGCGACCCGCGAGCATCTGCGCAACACCGACCACAAGCTCGGCCGCCTGATCGACGAGCTGGTGCGGGGCCGCGAGGAGAGCACCCGGGAGCTCAAGAACGAGATCAAGCTGGTCTCGCGCACCATCGCGATCGCCGCCGGCGAGCCGCAATCGCTGCGCTCGTGACGGTCGATCACCCGCCGATGAGCGAGCGTTGGCCTGACCGTGCTGCGGTGTCGCCCGGCCGCGCGAGCGGACGCGGAGACTGAGCCGTGGCGCGCGGTCGCAGCAGTCAGCGCAGTGGTACGTCCGACATCTGGCCGGGCTTCGTCGATGCGCTCTCGACGCTGCTCATGGTCATCATCTTCCTGCTTGCGGTCTTCGTTCTCGCCCAGTTCTTCCTCAGCCGGCAGCTCGAGGGGCGCGATGCCGCGATGAGCCGGCTCGAGGCCGAGATCGCGTCGCTCGACCGTGAGCTCGATCTCGAGCGGGACAGCTCGGCCGAGCTGCGCCGCAGTCTCGCCCGGATGTCGACCGACCTGCGCGGCGCCCTCGCCGATCGCGATGCGTTGACCGACCGGCTGGACGACGTCGCGGCCGAGCGTGATCGGCTGACCGAAGCCATGGCGCTGGCCGCCGATCGCGAGCTGCAGCTCGAGTCGACGCTGTCGGCCCTGCGGCTCGAGCGCGATCGGTTCGCGGCCGAGGCCGAGACCGCCCGGGCCGACCTCGAGGCCGCTGCCGCCACGATCGCCGCCGACCGGGAGACGCTGGAAGCCCGGCTCGCCGAGCTCGTCCAGCTGCGGCGGGACATCGAGGCCCTCGAGAGCGTGCGCGCCGGGCTCGAGACCGAGGTCGCAGGTCTGGCCGATCAGCTGGCCATCGCCGAGGCGGATCGCGAGACCCTGACCGAGACGCTGGGTGCCGTGCGTGACGAGCGTCAGGCGCTCGAGGCCCGCCTCGCCGACGCCGAGGAGCGCACGCAATTGGCACAGCGCGAGCTCGAGGCGCGCGAGGTCCGGCTCGAGGAGCTGCTGCGCAGTGCCGCGAGCCTGGAGACGGCGCTCGACGCGGAGGGGCAGGCGCGTGAGACGGCTCTGGCCGAGGTGGCCCTCTTGACCCGGCAGATCAACGCGCTCTCGGTGCAGCTCGCCGAGTTCGACCAGATCCTCGATGCCCGCGAGCGCGAGGTTACCGAGCAGAGTGCGCTGATCGCCGATCTCGGGGCGCGGCTGAACCTGGCGTTGGCGGCCCAGGTCGAGGAGCTGTCGCGCTTTCGCTCCGACTTCTTCGGCCGGTTGCGCCAGGTGCTCGGCGATCGCGACGATGTGCGGATCGTCGGCGACCGCTTCGTCTTCCAGTCCGAGGTGCTGTTCGGCACCGGCGAGGCCGAGGTGGGTGCCGCAGGCCGTCGCCAGCTGGCCCAGCTGGCCCAGACCTTCGCCAGCATCGCCGCCGAGATCCCGGACGAGCTGCCCTGGGTGCTGCAGGTCGACGGCCACACCGACCGGCGGCCGATCAGCACGCCCCGCTTTCCGTCGAACTGGGAGCTCTCGGCGGCCCGCGCCATCTCGGTGGCCGAGGTGCTGGTCGAGCAGGGGATCCCGCCGGAGCGGGTGGCGGCGCGCGGCTTTGCCGAGTTCCAGCCGCTCGATCCCGCCGGCACGCTCGATGCCTATCGGCGCAACCGGCGGATCGAGATCAAGTTGACCACGCGATGAGCGGCCACCTCCGGCATCCGCCGGTGCTCGCTGCCGGCCGCCGATTGCATTTGTCGGCCGATCGGGCGACACTGGCACCGGCGGGTGACGACGGCTGGCAGGCCGACCGACGCCGAAGCGGCTCCAGGCTGCGGCTGGTGTCCGACGATCGGTTCGCCCGGCCGGCTCGAGACGGGGCGGTCGGTCGGAACGCTTGCGTCGGGCGGCCCGATTTGGCAGGCACGCCGCGAGGTGAGCGCCGCCGTGCCAGAGCGGCAGTGCCGGGTGCGAGAGCCCGGCTGCCATGGGGAGAGATCGAGGGTTGACGGAGACCGTGGAGGCGGCAGCGGCAAAGGGAGGCGGTGCGCCGGGGGTGGCAGTGCCGTTCGATTCGCTGATGGCGATGCATCGCGGCGCACGGCGCAAGCAGCAGCTCTGGCTCTGGGCGCTCCTGGCGGTCGGCGTCGGGCTGGTGCTGCTCGGCCTCTTCGCCGTGCTGCCGCAGCTGCCGGCGCTGGTGGTCGGGATCGTCACCGCCGCGGTCGCGGTTCTTCCCTATCGCGAGATGGTCGAACGGGACGAGCGGATCGACGGGCTGCACGTGCTGCACGACGAGTGGCGGGAGTTGTCCACCGGCAGCAGGACGCCGGAGCAGGACAGCGATCGTTTTGTCGAACTTTTGTGGAAACTCTACGGCCGGCGCTGAGCGCGGCCCAGGCGGGGTGGCATGGCGAACAGGATCTCTGAGCTCGAGGCGCATTTGCGCCAGTGGGAAAGCGAGAAGCAAAAGCGCACCGCGGCCTTCACCGTGATCCCGATTGCCGCCGCCCTCGGTGTCGGCTGGTATGCCTATGATCGGGTGGCCACGGCCGAGAGCAGCCTCGACGAAACACTCAGCGCCCTCGAGGCACCGGCGGTGGACGAGACCGGTGCCGCCGCGCGCCGGGCGCAGCTCGCGGCCCTGCGCGAGGAGGTGGGTGAGCTGCGCCAATTGCCGGCGGCCCTCGAGCAGGCGAGCGCGCAGCAGGCAGCACTCGAAACGACCTTGACCGAGCGCGAGGCCGAGCTCGCCGAGCTCGAGGCCCGCACGACCGAGCTTGCCGCGGTCACCGCCGAGCGCGATGCGCTGGCGGGCGAGCTTGCGACCCTGGCGAGTGAGCGTGACCAGCTGCAGGCGGCGGTCGAGGCGGCTGCCGCGGACCGGGTCGCTCGCGCCGCAACGACCGACGACCAGGCGGCAGCTTTGGCCGAGGCCACCGCCGCCCTCGAGGCCGCGCAAGCGCGCCTGGCCGAGCTCGACGGTGCCGAGGCCGAGCTCGCCGAGCTGCGCGAGGCGCAGGCGGCGCCGCTCCGGGATAC
>DAIRDJ010000203.1:0-7225 GCA_036796215.1 Geminicoccaceae bacterium | reverse complement strand
ACATCTCCTTCCACATCCTCTTTCCGATGATCACCATCGCCCTCGGCTGGGTGCTGGTCGGGCTCAAGCTCGCCTACAACCGCTCGGGCGACATGGCCTGGATGAAGGCTTACCAGCTCTGGGTGAAGGTCTTCGCCGTCACCTTCGCCATGGGGGTCGTCTCCGGCATCACCATGAGCTTTCAGTTCGGCACCAACTGGCCGGGCTTCATGGAAACCGTCGGCAACGTGGCCGGCCCGCTCTTGGCCTACGAGATCATGACCGCCTTCTTCCTCGAGGCCGTCTTCCTCGGCGTCATGCTCTTCGGCTTCAGCCGCGTCTCCAACCGCGTGCACACCGCGGCCACCATCATCGTCGCCGTCGGCACCACGCTCTCGGCCTTCTGGATCCTCGTCCTCAACAGCTGGATGCAGACCCCACAGGGCTTCGAGCTGCGCGACGGCGTGGTGCATGCCACCGACTGGCTCGCCATCATCTTCAACCCCTCGATGCCCTACCGCGTGCTGCACGTGCTGCTCGCCTCGGGCCTGACCGCCGCCTTCCTGATCGCCGGGCTTTCCGCCTATCGCTGGCTCCGGGGCGACCGCGAGCGCAGCGTCGGCCTCAGCCTCAAGGTCGGCATCGGCATGGCCGCGATCATCGCTCCCTTGCAGATCGTCGCCGGCGACCTGCAAGGCATCAACACCCTCGAACACCAGCCGCAGAAGATCGCCGCCATGGAGGCCAACTGGGAGACCCGCGGCAACGTCCCGCTGGTCCTCTTCGCCATCCCCGACGAGGCGACCCGCAGCAACCGCTTCGAGATCGCCATCCCCAATGGCGCCAGCCTGATCCTCAGGCACAGTGCCGAGGGTGTCGTTCCCGGTCTCAACGACCATGTCGGCGAGCACCCGCCCGTGGCCCCGGTCTTCTTCGCCTTTCGCGTCATGGTCGGCATGGGTTTCCTGATGCTCGCCCTTGCCTGGTACGGGGCCTTCACCCTCTGGCGCCGGGGCGAGCTCGGCCCCTGGGCCACCCGCGCCGTCGTCGCCATGACCTTCTCCGGCTGGATCGCCACCCTCGCCGGCTGGTACACGACCGAAATCGGCCGCCAGCCCTGGCTGGTCAGCGGTGTCCTCAAGACTAGCGAGGCGGTCGGCGCCGTGCCACCGGCCACGGTCGGCTTCACGCTCGTCGCCTACGTGACCCTCTACCTCCTCCTGCTCGCGACCTATATCGGCGTGCTCTTCCGCCTCGCCAGGAAAGCCGGCGCACCGCCCGAGGACGAACGGCGCGTCCCGGCCGGCGTCATGCTGCCGGCCGAGTAGCGGCGATGGCGATGCTCCTCGACGATCCGGGCCAATGGCTGCAGCTGGGGCTGCCGCTGATCTTCGCCGGCCTCATGGGCCTCTCGATCCTCGTCTATGTCGTCCTCGACGGCTTCGATCTCGGCGTCGGCATCCTGCTGCCCGCGGGCAACGACGCCGAGAAGGACCGGATGATCGCCTCGATCGGCCCCTTCTGGGATGCCAACGAGACCTGGCTGGTGCTGGCTGTCGGCATCCTGCTCGTGGCCTTCCCGGTCGCCCACGGCGTCATCCTCCAGGCCCTCTATCTCCCGGTCTTCGTCATGCTCGTGGGCCTCGTCATCCGTGGCGTCG
Source organism: Geminicoccaceae bacterium (assembly GCA_036796215.1). GTDB lineage: Bacteria > Pseudomonadota > Alphaproteobacteria > Geminicoccales > Geminicoccaceae > SLRI01. The sequence continues at coordinate 5,585 of DAIRDJ010000203.1, read as the reverse complement.
CCTTCGAGTTCCGGGCCAAGGTCATCGCCGCTGAGAAGGAACGCTGGAACCGGCTCTTCTTCCTGGGCTCGCTCTTCACCGCCCTCTCCCAGGGCTGGATGCTCGGCCTCTACATCATGGGCCTCCAGCACACCCCCTTCACCATCGCCTTCGCCGCCCTCACCGCCGTCTGCCTCGCCGCCGGCTACGCCTTCATCGGTGCCACCTGGCTCATCCTCAAGACCGAGGGCCAGCTGCAACGCCGCGCCGTCGCCTGGGCCAAACGCGGCCTCGCCTTCGTCGTCATCGGCATGGCCATCGTCTCGGCCGCCACCCCGCTCGTCAGCCCGCGCATCTTCGAACGCTGGTTCAGCCTGCCCGAGATCTTCCTCCTCGCACCCCTGCCACTCACCGCCGCCGGCCTCATCGCCGCCCTCTGGCTCACCCTCGAGAACCTCCCCCACCCGGATGACCGCCGCTGCTGGCTGCCCTTCACCCTCACAAGCGGCCTCTTCGCCCTGGGCTTCACCGGCCTCGCCTACAGCTTCTACCCCTACGTCGTGCCGGAAGCGCTGACCATCTACGACGCCGCCGCAGCACCCGAAAGCCTCGCCATCATCCTCGCGGGCGTCATCGTCGTCATGCCGATCATCATCGGCACCACGGTCTTCGCCTACCGGGTCTTCGGGGGCAAGGCCACCAGCCTGAATTACGACTGACCGGCGGGCGGGCAGGGCAGGGGACAAGAAAGAGGAAAGAGGCGGGGAGATGATCGCCCCGCACTCCACGTGCTCTCGAGCTCGGTGTGGGGCGGTAACGGAATCTTAATGGGTCACCGGTACAGTCCTCGGCCATGCGGCTTGCCATAAGGAGCCGCGCTCTGGAGTGAGAGCATGGCCGTTGCCACTCGACGTACCCTCTTATGTGCCGCAGCCCCACTGGCGTTGGCTGCCGTCGCTGCGGACAGGGCCGGGATGCCCGGCCGCAGCCACCGCCTCACGGCGCTATTCGCCAATCGACGTGCCGCGGCCGAGCTCGGCCGGGCCGTTTGGCCGACCCTGCCGGCGGCGACCACCGAGGACAGCCTGATCGAGGCGATCCTCGAGCGCCACGCCGGGCTCGCCGAGCTTTTGGCCGAGGGGCCGCCGGAGGCGCTCGCGGCAGCCCTGCGCCGGGCGGTGGCCGCCGATTTCGCCGCGGGTCGAACCCACCTCGTCGACGGCTGGGTGCTGGCGCGCACCGAGGCCGAGCTCTGCGCGCTCGCTCGGCTGGCCTGAGCCGATGCATATCGTCACGCTTGTCCTCGGAGTGAGCCCGTGCTGATCGATGCCCGCACCCTGCCGGTCGACACCGACATCGAGACCGATCTCTGCATCATCGGCAGCGGTGTCGCCGGCCTCACCCTCGCCCAGGCACTGGCCCCTTCCGGCCTGCGCATGATCGTGCTGGAGGGTGGCGGGCTCGACTACGACCCGGAGACCCAGGCGCTCTACGCGGGCCGCATGCTCGGCAATCCGGCCGCCGGCCTGGACTGGTCGCGACTCCGCTATTTCGGCGGCACCTGCAACCACTGGGGCGGCTATTGCCGACCGCTCGATCCGGTCGATTTCGCGGCGCGGTCATGGGTCCCCGACAGCGGCTGGCCGATCGATGCCGACGTCTTGGCGCCCTATTATGCTCGCGCCGTCGATGTTCTGGATATCGAGAGCGCCGATTTTTCGGCCGCTGGCTGGCGCGGCAGCCTGGCGCCGATTTTCGACCGCGCCGATCTCGAGGGCGCCCTGCCGACGCAGGTCTTCCAGCAGAGCCCGCCGACCCGCTTCGGCGAGAAGTACGGGCACTTGGTCGAGCGCGGCCATGGGATCGACGTGCACCTCTGGGCCAATGTCGTCGAGATCGAGACCAACGCGACCGCTCGCACGGTCGGTGCCGTCAAGGTTGCCTGCCTCACCGGCAACCGTTATCGCGTGCGCGCCCGCTGGTTCGTGCTGGCCACCGGGGGCATCGAAAATGCCCGCCTGCTGCTCGCCTCGAACGCGGTCGCAACGAGCGGGCTCGGCAACGCTCACGACCTGGTCGGCCGCTACTTCATGGACCATCCGTCCTACGACGCCGGCACGCTCACCTTCGACGGGTCGTCCGGCATCGCCCGCAACCCGCTCGGCGCCGGCGTCGATGCCGGCTTCGGCTTGCCGCCCGAGGTGCAAGAGCAAGAGGAGCTGCTCAACTTCAATTGCTACGTGCGACCGGCGATGCGCGAGACGCTCGATCCGCCCGGCTACGCCGCCCTGCGCGAGCTGAGCCGCAGCGTCTATCGCGGTCGCCTGCCGACGGGATGGCAGGGGCTGGTCGGGGAGGTCGCGGCCGACCTGGGCGGTGCCGCCGGCGGTCTCTGGCGGCGTGTGATTCGCGAGCCGGCCGAGCTCGTTGCCCACGTCTATCCGGAGGTGGCGCCGGAGCGCGACAGCCGGGTCATGCTGTCCACCGAGCGGGACGCGCTCGGCATGCCGCGGGCCGATCTGGACTGGCGGATCGGCGAGATCGACCGGTGGACCATCGTGCGGGGGCTCGAGCGGATCGGCGCCGGCTTGGCCCGCGCCGGGCTCGGCCGGCTGCGGATCTACGACTGGATGCTGGAGCCCGGCTTTGCGGTGCCCGAGGGCTCTTACCATCACATCGGCACCACCCGCATGGCGGACGACCCGCGCCGCGGCGTCGTCGACCGTGACTGTCGCGTCCACGGGATGAGCAATTTCTACATCGCCGGCAGCTCGGTCTTTCCGACCTGCGGCCATGCCCCGCCGACGATGACCATCGTCGCCCTGACGCTGCGCCTCGCCGACCACCTCGCCGCGACCGTGGCGGACAACCGGGCGATCGAGGTCATCACCCCGCGCGAGGTCGAGCGGAGCGGTTGACGCCGGGCCGGCAGCATCCTGTCGCAGCCGCGCCCGGCCTTCAGGCGCGCTTGCGCCTGGACTTGGCGCCTCAGGCGCGCTTGCGCCTGGACTTGGCGCCTCAGGCGCGCTTGCGCCTGGACTTGGCGAACGTGTCGAAGGCGACGGCGAGGACGATGATCACCCCGATGATGATCTGCTGGACGTAGGAGCTGACATTGTTGAGCACGAGGCCGTTCAGCAGCACGCCGATCAGCATCGTGCCGATGACCGTGCCGAAGATGGTGCCGACCCCGCCGAACAGCGAGGTGCCGCCGATCACCACCCCGGCGATGACGGTGAGCTCGTAGGTCATGCCGGCCACGGCCTCGGCCGAGTTGAGCCGGGCGGAGAGGACGAAGCCGCCGAGCCCGGCCATGCAGCCGATGATGACGTAGACCGAAAGCGTGATGCGGTCGACATTGAGGCCGGAGAGCCGTGCCGCCTCCGGATTGCCGCCCACCGCGTAGACGTTGCGGCCGAAGCGGGTGTAGCGGAGCACCACCCAGGCGACGATGGCGGCAACCGCGAAGATGATGACCGGCACCGGCACCTGGCCGATATAGCCCTGGCCCCACCAGCGATAGCCTTCGTCGAAGCCGGAGACCGGGCCGCCACCGGCGAAGAGCAATGCTGCACCGCGAAACGCCGACATGCCCCCCAGGGTGACGACGAAGGGCGGCACCTTGAGCTTGGTGATGGCGAGACCCTGCAGGAGGCCGCAGGCGGCGCCGACCAGGATCGCGGCCAGCAACGCCAAGGGCCAGCCATAGCCCGCGGCCTCGGCCGCCGTGCCCACGGCAAAGCGGCTCTCGAAGCCGCCCTTGGCGACCGCGGCCGAGACCAGGCCGGTGAGCGCGATGAGCGAGCCCACCGAGAGATCGATGCCGCGGGTCAGGATGACGAAGGTCATGCCGATCGCCAAAAGCCCGAAGATCGAGACCTGGCGCATGACATTGAAGAGATTGAGCGGGCTCAAGAAGCGCGGCTCGAGGATGGCGAAGACCGCCATCAGGACGAGCAGGAAGATCAAGGGCGCGAAGCGGGCGAGGAGGCCGAAGACGTCGAGCTCGGCCGACTTGGGAGCACCCTGGCCGGTCTGCTCAAGCATCGACCGGCACCGGCGTGGTGGCACCCAGCGTCATGAGCTGCATCAGCCGCTGCTCGGAGGCCTCCTCGATCCGCGCATCGCCGAGCAGTGCTGCCGCGGAATCGAAGATCGCCGCCATGTCGACCAGCGGCAGCCGGGCGCCCGGCCGGTCGAGCAGCGTCAGCGGCACCTCGAACGCGGCGAACAGCCGCTCGAGCGCGGCCTCGCCGGCCTGCGCGCGGACCAGCCGCGGCAACGGCCCGAAGCCCTGGACACCCGTGGTGACGATCCGATGCGGCATCGAGAATCGATCTATGGTCGAGGGCTGTGACGGGAAATGGCAAGCATGTCCGAAAAATGGAGAGTATGTCGTCCATTGCCAATCGCCGGGACACGAAGTGGGCCCGGCCTGACCCCGTGGCTGGACTGGGAGGAAACATACGTCATGACGAGACGGTCTCGCAAAGCGATGGCGCTCGCCGTCGGTATGGCTCTGCTGACGGCGCCTGCCGCCGGCTGGGCGCAGGAGGCAGAGAAGCCCAACATCCTGGTGATCTGGGGCGACGACATCGGCCAGAGCAACATCTCGGCCTACACCATGGGCCTGATGGGCTACCGGACTCCCAATATCGACCGGATCGCCGACGAGGGCATGATCTTCACCGACTACTACGGCGAGCAGTCCTGCACCGCCGGCCGGTCGTCCTTCATCACCGGCCAGTCGGTGTTCCGCACCGGCCTCTCCAAGGTCGGCCTGCCGGGTGCGGAGCTCGGCATGCGCGAGGAGGACCCGACCATCGCCGGCCTCTTGAAGGCCGAAGGCTACGCGACGGGCCAGTTCGGCAAGAACCATCTCGGCGACAAGGACGAGCACCTGCCGACCAACCACGGTTTCGACCAGTTCTTCGGCAATCTCTACCACCTCAACGCCGAGGAGGAGCCGGAGCATCCCGACTACCCGCGCGACATGGTGCTGCCGAACGGCGAGACGTTCCTCGAGCGGTTCGGCCCGCGGGGCGTGGTCCGCTCGTCGGCGACGTACGGCGAGGGCGAGATCACCCAGGAGATCGAGGATACCGGGCCGCTCACCCGCGAGCGCATGGAGGTCGTCGACGACGAGACCTCGGACGCCGCGATCGCCTTCATCCGCGAGCAGACCGAGGCGGGCACGCCCTGGTTCGTCTGGTGGAGCGGCACGCGGATGCACTTCCGCACGCACGTCGCCGACGACATGGAAGCGCAAGCGCGCGAGATCGCCGGTCGCCCGGTGGACGAATATACCGCCGGCATGATCGAGCACGACATGGACATCGGCAAGTTCCTCGAAGTGCTCGACGACCTCGGCATCGCCGACAATACGATCGTCTTCTACTCGACCGACAACGGCCCGCACATGAACACCTGGCCGGACGCGGCGATGACGCCGTTCTGGAGCGAGAAGAACACCAACTGGGAAGGCGGCTGGCGGGTGCCGGCGATGGTCCGCTGGCCGGGCCGGATCCCGGAGAACGAGGTCACCAACGAAATCGTCCACCACATGGACTGGCTGCCGACCTTCCTCGCCGCCGCCGGCAACGAGA
>DAIRDJ010000202.1:0-7250 GCA_036796215.1 Geminicoccaceae bacterium | reverse complement strand
GTCGACTACAAGGTGCGCATCCTCTCGCCCGAATCGGGCACCGCCGCCGTCACCCGCGTGATCATCGAATCCGCCGACGAGCGGGGCCGCGTCTGGCAAACCATCGGGGTCTCGGCCAACATCATCGATGCGTCCTACAACGCGCTCTTCGATGCGATCACCTACAAGCTGCTGCTCGATGGCGTCTTCACCCGGCCCGGCGATCGTGCCGGCTGACCAGCCCCCGGCGATGAAGCGCACCAAGGCGGCGAGGGGCGGCATCGACCAGCTGCCGCCGGCACCGGTGGTCATTCTGGTCCGTCCGCAGCTCGCCGAGAATGTCGGCAGTGCGGCCCGGGCGATGCTCAATTTCGGCCTCAGCGAGCTGCGTCTGGTCGCCCCCGAGTTCGGCTGGCCCAACGCCAAGGCCGTGGCCGCAGCCTCGGGTGCGGCCGAGATCCTCAACCGCATGACCATCGTGCCGACGACCGCGGAGGCGATTGCCGATCTTCACCATCTCTACGCCACGACCGCCCGCAGCCGCGAAGTGCAGAAGGCGATCGTCGATCCGGCCGAAATGGCGGCGACCGCAAGCCAACAGCTGGCGGACGGCCGCAAGGTCGGCCTCATGTTCGGCCCCGAGCGCACCGGCCTCGACAACGAGGACCTGATCCTCGCCGACCGGCTGGTCCGGATTCCCGTCAACCCGCTTTTCCCCTCGCTCAACCTGGCGCAGGCCGTGCTGCTCTGCGGCTACGAATGGCACCGCCAGGCGCCGGCACCACTGGCGACCGGCCTCGACGAGCCGCCCGCCACCAAGGGCGAGGTGGCCGATCTCCTGGCGCATCTTTTGGCCGAGCTCGATGTCGTGGGCTTCTTTCGCACCGCCGACCGGAAGATCTCCTTGAGCCGCACGATCAAGGCCATGGTCGAGCGCATGCCGCTCAGCGGGCCCGAGGTCCAGCTCATGCGTGGCATCGTCAAGGAGCTGCGCCGCGGGCCGCTGAGGCGCGACAAAAACCGGGAAAAGGCCACGGAACCTGCCGGCGGGTAACGGAATCTTCAGACTATTGGCCGATAACCGGGCGTGGGTCGTGCCACGTCGGGGAATTGGCAGGTGTCGCGTTGCTCGCTCTAGTGACGGGGAGGGACCCTGCGTCGGACCGCGGCGTCGGGGTGGTGTCGGACTGGCCGGCCGACTGCCGATCGATCGAGGATTTGCCGTGCCCGGCCCTGGTCGTGACGCGGGATGGTCGCCTGCGCCGCGCCAATCCGGCGGCCGCCGAGCTGCTCGCCCTCACACCCGTGGATGCCGGCCGAGACCTGCTCGACCTGGTCGGTGCCAGCACCGCCGATCGCGTCCGGATCACCCGCCGGATCGCCCTCCTCGCGGCGCGGCGCCGGGCCGACATCTGGATTCGACCCGGCGCTTGTGGTCCCGAAGCGCACGCACTCGTCTGGCGGCTGGGTGCCCGTCGCGATCGCCGCGGCCGGCTGATCGGCTATATGGCGCTTGCCGAGACCTCGCCGGTCGTGTGCACGCTCAAGCGCCGTTTGGCGCGGGCCGAGCAGCGCCTCGCGGATTTCGTCGCGACCGCCCCGGACTGGTTCTGGGAGAGTGATGTCGAGCATCGCTTCAGCTATTTGAGCGAGCGGATCGAGGTGTTGACCGGGATCCCCAGGTCCCGTCTTCTGGGGCGCCGGCGCACCGAGGTGATGGCCGCCTCCTTGCCGCAGGAGAGCATCGCCCGCCATGCGGCTGATCTCGCTGCCCGCCGTCCGTTTCACGACCTCACCTGCAGGCTCGTCGCCGAGGGCAAGCGCCGGCTGATCCGGGTCAGTGGCCGGCCGGTCTTCGCCGATGACGGCCGGTTCGTGGGCTATCGCGGCGTCGGCTGGGAGGTCGATGGTGCGGCACAGGGGGCCGATCGTGTCAGCTTCCTGGTCCGCCACGACCCGCTCACCGGCCTCGTCAATCGCCAGACGCTCGGCGAGAGCTTGGCGGCGGCGCTCGAGGAGGCCGGGCGCCGCGGTGGCGGGGTGGCGCTTTTCGTCCTCGATCTCGAAGACTTCAGGCGGGTCAACGACAGCTACGGCCACCAGATCGGCGATCTTCTGTTGCAACAGGCGGCGGCCCGGTTGCGCAACTGCGTCGCCGGATCCGATACCGTGGCTCGCCGCGGCGGCGACGAGTTCGCCCTGGTGATGCCCCTGGTCAATCCGACCCGGGCGATTGCGGTCAAGACCGCGGAGCGGATCGCCGAACGCCTTCGCCAGCCCTTTGGCATCGATGGCCAGGAGATCCACTGCGGGGTGCGAATCGGCATCACCTTGAGTCCGATGCACGGCAGTGACGTCGAGGGCCTGCTGCGTCAGGCCGACCTTGCGCTGCACGAGGCCAAGCGGCGTGCGGAAAGGTTGTGTGTTTTCGGTGCCGAGCTCGGTGCCGCGACGCAGCGGCGCCAGGCGATCGAGACTTCGCTGTGGCGCGCCCTCGAGCGGGACGAGATGTCGCTCGTCCTGCAGCCGCAGTTTGCGGTGCGGTCCCGTTCCCTCGTCGGCTGCGAGGCGCTGCTGCGCTGGCGGCACGGCCGACCGGACGAGATCGGCCCTGCTGTGTTCGTGCCGATCGCCGAGGAGACCGGGCTCATCGTCGCCTTCGGCAGTTGGATCCTGCAGGAGGCCTGCCGGCTTGCCGCCGGCTGGTGGCAGGCCGGGGCGGGGCCGCGCATCGCGGTCAACCTCTCGCCCGTGCAGTTCTGGAACCGCGATCTCTGCCGCGAGGTCGAGGAGGCGTTGGCCGCGGCCCGGCTGCCGCCCGCAGCACTCGAGCTCGAGATCACCGAAGGCGTCCTGATGCGCGATACCCGGAGTGCGGCCCAGACCCTCAACAAGCTGAACGAGCTGGGTGTGACGATCGCCCTCGACGATTTCGGCACGGGCTACTCCTCGCTCTCCTATCTCAAGCGTTTTCCGATCCACCGACTGAAGATCGACCAGACCTTTATCCGCGATCTCGACCACGACGAGGACGACCGGCAGATCGCCAAGGCGATCATCGGCCTCGGCCACAGCCTCGATCTCGAGGTGGTGGCCGAAGGGGTCGAGACCGCACGCCATCTGGCCTTTCTCGCCGATCTCGATTGCGACGTGGCGCAGGGCTATTTCTTCGCGCCACCGGTCAAGGTCGAGGATTTCGAAACGGCCCTCGCCTCGGGCGACTGGTGCCCGTCTTTGCCGAGCGAGCCGCATCAAGCACCGGCCAGTTGCCCCGGCGGGGCGATCGTGTCGCAGCTGACCGAGGCTCCACAAACCCGGCCTTCGCCCGTACGACACGCCCCGCTGTCCATGGGCGCTGCGATCGCGCCACGCGGATCCGGCCGCCGCTGCCATGGCCCTTGAGAAAGGCCTGGTTCGGCGACAGGTGCCCGCCGGGCATCAGGGTGAGTAGGCGGACGATCTCCTCGGAACCGCCCGCATTCATGGGGTCGAGGTGGAGAGTCTCCGACAGCTGTCGCCTGCGCCGCCCGATGGTGGTGTCGAGGCCGGTCTCCAGCCGGCCGACAAACGCGCCTGGGTGTTCCTGGACAGTCATGGACCCGGCAGCGCGCACCGGTGTCTTCAGGACGTGGTGTTTCGTGCGAACCGTCGCAGGGCGAGCTGTTCCACTCCTCGACCGGGGGCGGCCCGTATCGACTACTCCTGGCCCTGGCAGACCCTTTTCAGCGTCCCATGACCTCAGCATCTATCCGGCAATCCGCCGCTGCTCCCTGCCGGCCGCACAGCGGGCGAAGGGAGCCACAGCCGCGGTGGTCGCAAACGCTGGTGCCCGGTCGATGCGCGGCAGCGTTTCTCCGACGTTCGGCCGAGGCAGCGACGGCATGGTGTGCGCGCGGCAATCGGGATCGATCGACCAATTCCGGGTAGGGTGCTGATGCCGTGAAGTGGCCAGCTCATTGGTCCAAGGGACGACTTGTCGCCTGGGGTAGCGGCAGGATCGGCTTGCCCCTGGCGTGCGGCGGCAGGGTCATGCCGTCGAGCATGGTCTCGAACGATTCTGTCCGATCGTAGGCCGCAAAGCCGGCGGCCTCGTAGGTCGAAAGGGCTTTCGGATGGTCGAGGTCGCAGGTGTTGAGTTGGAGGCGTCCGGCACCCTTGGCGAAGGCATGGCGCACCGCCCAATCGAGCAGATAGGGGCCGAGCCCCTTGCCGGTGAACTCCGGGACGAGGCCAAAAAAGGCGATGGTCACGGCCGGCAGCTCGGCCATGTCGAGTTCGACATAGCCCGCCGGGACGCCGTGCACCCAGAGCACCCGAACATCCGTGGTCGGCGCCTGGATCAGCGTCGCCAAGGTCGCGTCGTTCATCAGCTGGCGGCGGTTCCAGAGCCAGGGCGCGCCCACAGTGTCGTAGAGGTAGCGGTAGAAGTGGACCGTCGGCGCCAGTGCCCTGACGATCTCCGTTCCTGCCAGTGGCGGCTGGAGCGGTGGCCGGCGCGGCGGCTCGAGAAGCTCCAGCCAGGTGATGACGCTCGGCACGCGGCCGATGGGGATGGGATGTGGCACTGCACTCGCCAGCAGGCATTGAGCTCGTCAGGTGATCGGGCTGGCCGCAAAAGGCGGGGAAAGGCTGGTCCAGCCCATTGGTGGCCGCATGGAACGAGCCGGGGGCAACCCTGTCAAGGGTCGTTGGCGGATCGCCACGTTAACGGAATCTTCAGCAGGCTGATCTAGGGTGCATCACCACTCACCAGCGCGTGTTTCGGGGGTCAGGTGACAGCGCGACGACGACTCTTCTCGGTCAAGCAGCGGCCGGCGACGTTTGCCGAGGCCGGGGTGGCAGCACCCTTCACGACACCGGCCATTGCACAGGCGCGGTTGCGGCTCGATGCCCGCGGTCGGATCGAGGTGGTGGCACGCAACCCGACCGGCAGCGACGGGATGTATGTGGTACCGCTCGCCGGCCTCGGAGAACTCTTCCGTCTATCGATCCACGATCGGGCGCTGGTCGAGAAGATCGATAGCGCCGAGACGGTAAGCCCGATCATCATCCGCAAGGTGGCGCTGCAGATCGCGCTCGAGGGCCTTGCCGGCCCCGATGCAGCGACCGCGGCGGCGGCGGCGTTGCGCCAGGAGGAAGAACACGCGCTCCTCACCCTGCTCCTCCTCTTGGGGCAGCTCCTCGCCGAGGCCGGCTTGCCACCGATCGACTGGAAGCAGATCGACACGGGCGACAAGGCGGCCCGCGACCGCTTGAAGCCCTATTTCAAGAGCCTGGAGCCCAGCCTCGGGATGAGTGCCCAGGAGTTGGTCGGCGCGGTCGATGCGTTGAGCGTCCTGGTCGCGCCGATCGGGGTGGCGCGGGCACCCTTCCAGAGCATCGCGGCCTCCACCCTCGCCGACGTCAAGGCCATGCAGGACAGCGTTGCAGCCTGGGCGCGCACCGAGCGTGACGACTACGAGGCGATCGCCAGGCTCGTCGTTGAGTGTGCAGCACTCACGGTGGTCTGTGCGGAGAAGAGCCTCGCGATGGCGACCCGGCTCATCGAGTCGGTGCGCGCCATGCTCGAGGCACGGGCCACGGCACCGGACAGCGTGGCCGATATCCTGACCCGACCGATCTGGCTCCTCGACGGTTGGCGGCATCTGACCGCTCTTTGGGCCGCGGTCGCCGAGCAGCCGCGCGAAGCGCAGCGCGATGCGACGATCGAGCTCGGAGACCTGGTGCCGCTCGTCCCGCTCAGCGCCGACGATTGGCTCGACGCAGCCGAGAAGGGACGCTCGCAGTCCGAGATCCGCCGGTACGTGCGGATCAACGAGGATTGGCGAACCGGTTTGATGATCGAGCGGCAGGCGATGCTCGAGCAGCTGAAAGCCGAAAGCCTCTGAGCGCCAGTCCCAAATCCGCGGCGTCGCTGGCCCGCCTGCTCGATGCCGTCGACGACGGCAAGCTGCGGCAGGTGATGCGCCTGATCGAGGCGAGCGGGCAGCGCTGCCGATTGGAGCCGGCGCTGGCCGCGATGCGGCCACGTCTCCGCAAGCTGCGCCCGATGCGGCCGCTCACCCTGCCCCGCCTCTTGACCGTGCCGTTCGAGGCCAATCTCGCGCGCGAAACCGCGCCCGAATGGCCATTCGCCATCGGCCGGGAGCGCCTCGGCGACTGGCACCACGCGATCATCAGCGGGCTCGATCCCGCTGACCGGGATGCTGCTCAGGCGCTGATCGAGGGACGGGCCGCCGACGATCACGACACCATTGTCGCGGCGGGCCGCCGGGTCTGGCCGGACGCCGCACGGTTGCTCGCCACGGAACCGCCAGCGGACGAGCAGCTGGAGGAAGCGATCGCGCGCCTTTGGGCCGCGGATCTCTTGAGCATCGCTGTCGAACTCGTGCCGCTGCTGTGGCGTCTCCCCCCACCGCTCGTCGGGCTCGATGCGGCAGAGCAGGAGGTCGCAGCCGAGATCCTGGCGCTTGCTGGCGATGGGCCGCCAGATCGGCTCGGGCTCGTTGCCATGGCCTTGCTGCGGCGCGCCGTCCAGCCTGCGCTCCTGGCCAGGGCTCTTCTGGATCTCGCACCCGGCACCGCGGGCCAGCGCCTACGGCCCGCGCTCGACCGACTGCTGCGGGGCCATCGAGCCGACCTCGACCGGCGGGTACTCGTGGCGGCCGCAGCCGAGAACGCCCCACTCGACGCGGTGGCCGACGAGTTCTGGCGGCTGGCCGATGCCCTGGCCGGCCCGGAAGGGCAACGTCTCGACGAGAGTGGCTTGGAGTGCGAGACCGTGGCCCTGCGCGAGCGGGCGGCGACCGTCGCCCAGCAGATTTACGCGGCGTCCATCGCCGGCGTCGTGGCGCCCTTGCCGGAAGCTAGCCCGGCTGAACGGCGGGCAATCGTCAAGGCGCGCGAGGACGCAGCGCGCAAGCTCGCCAGACTCGGCCGGGCGGCAAAGCGGCTGGCGCCAAGGACGTCCGTCGAGCGCATCACCGAGACCGCCTTCAAAGACCTGCTGGGTCCGCAGAACGGCGCGGCTGGGGCGGTCGATGTCGACGATGCACGCCTCGTCGAGATCCTGCTCGGACCGGACACTGCCTGGCAGTTGCTGCGCCCGTTGCGATGAGAGCGTGGCCGACCGCCGAAGCGGCACCGCCGCAGGTTGCCGATGACCACGCGCCAGCGGCTGGAGCGCGCGTGAGAAGCCTCAACGAGCAGTCTTCGGTAAGAGCCCTCTCTGATTGGGGTCGTTGGTGTCAAGCTGCTCCGCTTCTTTTTCT
>DAIRDJ010000201.1:0-7272 GCA_036796215.1 Geminicoccaceae bacterium | reverse complement strand
CGCCGCTTTGAACGGCTCGTGATCAAAGCCCCCGGCTTGGCCGGGGGATACCTACCTGGGGCGTCGTGGCGGAGATCGACCGTCTCAATCGCGCTCGAGTGCTCCGGCCGAAGTCTCGCGCGGTGATGGGAGAAGACCACTTGACGCTTGCTGGCCGGACGTCTCGAGGTTGAAACGGCCAGCCGGCTTGTCCCTGGCCAGCAATCCTGCGATCAGCGCCTTATGGTTGGAAATGAAGCATTTGCGCGCGTTCAGAGCGACGCGCAGCCGAGGGACGCCGGCTGGACCGTCGCCGACGGACGATCCATCCGCTTCGAATACCCACTCGCCGACGGCACCCGCGCCGACTACGTCCTCTGCGCCGAGCAGGGCCGCCCCATGGCCGTGCTCGAGGCCAAGCGTGCGTCCGCCAGTCTCGGCGCCGTCGAGCTCCAGAGCATCGCCTACGCCCGCTCCCTCGACCTCGGCTTCCTCGCCAACGGCGAGGAAGCCCGCTTCCGCGATCTCGCCACCGACGCGTACTGTCGTCCGGTGGCCGCCGTCTTCGCCCGCCGCGTCGCGGTCAAGACGCTCCGCCGCCCTGCCGCCGCCGTCGCCATCGACCGCCGCATCGTCGACCGACCCTGCCAGCGCGACTGGATCGAAACCCTCTGCCGCGCGATCGAGCAGGGCCGCCGCAAGCTCCTGGTCGAGATGGCGACCGGCATCGGCAAGACCCGCACCGCCGCCACTTTCATCAAGCGTCTGCTCGAGGCCAACGCCGTCGCTCGCGCTCTTGTCCTGGAGGATGCCTGAACCGCGAGGAATTCGACCAACGCCAGGCGTCGACGCCGCTCGGTCCCGGCCTGGCTCCAGCGCACATCGTCGAGGCCGTCCGCTACCTGGTGCGCGCCGGGCACGTCACCGGGCACAAGCTGGTGGTCGATTCCGGCCAGCGGCTGATGGGCTTCGGCAACGCACCGATCGGCTGATTGGCGCACCGGGCCGAGCCGAGAGGCAGCGCGAGCGCGAGCGTCCCGGCGCCCGTGACGTCGGCCGACGCAGCCTTCGGCCACGACCTCAGGGGCCCCGGCCTTGCCGAGCGAGACCAGCCGCCGACCGGGCTCAGCCGACGGTCGCCCGATAGCGCTCGGTGGCCAGCGCCGCGGCCATCAGGGTGCGGGTGTAGTCCTGCTCGGGCCGGTCGAAGACGGAAGCGGTCGGGCCTTCCTCGACGATCCGCCCGTCCTGCATGACGAGGATGTAGTCGGCAACGGCGCGGACCACCGCGAGGTCGTGGCTGATGAACAGATAGGAGAGCCGGTGCGCCGTCTGCAGGCCGCGCAACAGCTCGACGATCTGCTTCTGCACCGAGCGATCGAGGGCGGAGGTCGGCTCGTCGAGGACGATCACCCGGGGCTTGAGGATCATCGCTCGCGCGATCGCGATCCGCTGGCGCTGGCCGCCGGAGAACTCGTGCGGGTAGCGGTTGCGCATCGCCGGATCGAGCCCGACCTGGGCGAGCGCCTCGCCGGCCCGGCGGTCGCGCTCGGCGGCCGACAGGGACGGCTCGTGGATCAAGAGGCCTTCGGTGATGATTCGCCCGACCGTCATGCGCGGCGAGAGCGAGCCGAACGGGTCCTGGAACATGAGCTGCAACTCGCGCCGGAGCGGCCGCATCGCCGGTGCCGTCGTCGGCAGGTCGCGCCCGAGATAGACGACCCGCCCGGCCGCCGGCAGCAGCCGCAGCAGGGCGCGGCCGAGCGTCGACTTGCCGGAGCCGCTCTCGCCCACTATGCCGATCGTCTGCCCCTCGCTGAGCTCGATGTCGAGCGGCCGCACCGCATGCAGCGGTGTCGCACGGCGCAGCAGGCTGCCGCCGATCGGGAAGGTGACCGCGACGCCGCGACCTTCGAGCAGCACGGGTGCCCCGGGCGGCGGCGGCGCCTTGCGCCCTTCGGGCTCGGCGTCGAGCAACATGCGGGTGTAGGGATGCTCGGGCGTGGCGAGGAGTTTTGCCGTGGGTGCCGTTTCCACCACTTCGCCCTGGCGCATCACGTAGACCCGGTCGGCGAAGCGGCGCACGATGTTGAGATCGTGGGTGATAAAGACGATCGCCATGCCGAGCTGGCGCTGCAGATCGGCCAGGAGGGTGAGGATCTGCGCCTGGATGGTGACGTCGAGGGCGGTCGTCGGCTCGTCGGCGATCAGAATATCGGGCTCGTTGGCGAGCGCCATGGCGATCATCACCCGTTGGCGCTGGCCGCCCGAGAGCTCGTGCGGATAGGCGTCGATCCGCTGCTCGGGATCGGGAATACCGACCAGCCGGAACAGCTCGACGATCCGCCGCCTGGCAGCCGCCCGACCGAGGCCGCGGTGGTGGCGCAGCGGCTCGGCGACCTGGACACCGACGCGGTAGAGCGGGTCGAGCGAGGTCATCGGCTCCTGGAAGATCATCGTGATCTTGTTGCCGCGGATCTGGTCCAGGGCACGCCGGGAGAGGCCGATGATCTCCTGGCCGCGGTAGCGGGCGGAGCCGCGCGCCCGGCCGTTCGCTGCCAGCAGGCCCATGATCGCCATGATCGTCTGGCTCTTGCCCGAGCCGGACTCGCCGACGATGGCCACGGTCTCGTTCTGCAGCACGTCGAGATCGACCCCCTTGACCGCCGCGACCGGCCCGTCATTGGTGCTGAAATCGACCCAGAGGTCGCGCACGCTCAGAACCGGCTCGTTCGTCTGTCCAGGGGGGCCGCTCATCGGTCCAGGGGGTTTGCTCATCGGTCCTTGGGATCCAGCGAGTCGCGCAGCCCGTCGCCGAGGAAGTTGAGGGCGAAGAGGATCACGGTCAGCGTCAGCGCCGGCCAGATCAACAGCCAGGGGGCGCCCCGCATGTTGGACGCCCCCTCCGAGATCAAGAGGCCGAGCGAGGTCAGTGGCTCCTGCACCCCGAGGCCGAGGAAGGACAACAGCGATTCGAGCAGGATCGCCTTGGGCACCAAAAGAGTGACGAAGACGACCACGGGCCCGAGGAGGTTGGGCACGATGTGGCGTTTGAGGATGCCGGCCCGCGTCGCCCCCAGGGCTTCGGCTGCCTGCACGAACTCCTGCCGCTTGAGCGACAGGGTCTGGCCCCTGACGATGCGCGCCATGTCCAGCCATTCCGTCGCCCCGATCGCGATGAAGATGATGAAGATCGAGCGGCCGAAGAAGACCACCAGCAGAATGACGAAGAAGATGAACGGCAGCGAGTAGAGGATATCGACGATCCGCATCATGACGTTGTCGACACGGCCGCCGAGATAGCCCGAGACCGCACCGTAGGCGACGCCGAGGGCGAGTGCCATGACCGAGGCGAGGATGCCGATGGCGAGCGAGATGCGCACGCCGATCATGATGCGCGCCGCCACGTCGCGGCCGAGCGCATCGGTGCCGAAGACGAAGTAGAGCTGCTCGACCGAAACCGTGAGCTCCGCCGTGCGGCCGTCTGCCGAGAGTTCCAGTTGCGGATCGCCGAACAGGTCGGAGCGCTCGAAGATGCGCAGGATGCGGCGGTCGATCGGCGCCTCGCTACGCAGGGTAACGCGCAGCCGGCCGTCCTCGAACGCGGGCGGGCCGTGGTCCAGTCGGGTCCGTGCCAGATCACGCTCGAAGGCCGGCAGGATCTGCTCGGCGCGCGGGTAGGCCTCGAGGCTGGCCGGTGCCCGCACGAACTGGGGATAGACCCGGTCGTGCGGATGCGGCCAGAAAAGCGGCCCGAGCAGGCCGATCAGGGCCAGCACGGCGAGCACGACGGTGCTCGCCACGGCGGCCCGGTTGCGCCGAAGCCGCAGCCACGCATCCTGCCAGAGTGAGCGTCCGGCGACCGGCAGATCGGCGAGCGGGACGGTCGGGGCGGCCATCAGTCGTACCGCACCCGCGGGTCGAGCCAGGCATAGGCCAGATCGACGATGAGATTGAAGACGATGACGAAGACGGCGATCACCACCACCGTGCCCATCACCAGCGTGTAGTCACGCCCGAGCGCACCCTGGACGAAGTAGCGGCCGATGCCGGGGATGCCGAAGATCGTCTCGACCACCACCGAGCCGGTGAGCAGCCCGGCCGCCGTCGGGCCGAGATAGGAGACCGCCGGCAGCATCGCCGCGCGCAGCGCGTGGGTGACCAGGACCACCCGACCGGGCAGCCCATAGGCCCGGGCGGTGCGCACATGGTTGGAGTGCAACGCCTCGATCGTCGCACCGCGGACCAGCCGGGCGATGACGGCGACCTGCGGCAAAGCGAGTGTGATGATCGGCAGGATCCAGTAGCGCGGGTCGGCGCCGCTCCAGCCGCCGGCCGGGACCCAGCCGAGGATCACCCCGAAGAGCAGGCTCAAGAGAGGGGCCACGACGAAATTCGGCGTGGTGATCCCGAAGGTCGCGACACCGACGACGGCATAGTCGACCGGCGTGTTCTGCCGCACCGCCGCCCAGGCGCCGAGCGCCGTGCCGAGGAGCACGGCGACGCCCAGGGCGAGCGAGCCGAGCAGGATCGAGACCGGCAGGCCAGTGGCGAAGAGATCGTTGACGGTGAAGTCGCGGCGGGTGAAGGACGGGCCGAGGTCACCCCGGGCGAGATTGCCGAGATAGGTGAGGTACTGCTGCCAGAGTGGCGCATCGAGCTGATAGGCTTCGTTCAGATTGGCCATGATCAGCGGGTCGATCGGCCGCTCGAGATCGAAGGGACCACCGGGCGCCAGCCGGATCATGAAGAAGGTCAGCGTCACGATGATGAACACCGTGGGGATGGCGCTCGCCAGCCGCCGGAGCGTGTAGCTCAGCATCGCCGTTTCACCGCCCGCCGCAGGGCGGACCTGCCGGGGCCCGCCGCGGCGGCGCTCAGTTCAGCGCGAGCCAGCGCGAGGCGTGGGTATCGAGAAGATTGTCCTCCCAGCCCGAAAGATTTTCGGCGACGAGCGCGCGCGACGAGTAGTAGAGGATCGGGATCGCCGGCACGTTGTCGAGGAACACCCGTTCCGCCTCGGCAAGCACTTCGGCGCGCTCCTTCAGATCGGTGGTCGCCGTCGCGGCGCGCATCAGCTCGTCATAGCCCTCGTTGGACCAGCGCGGATAGTTGAACGACACCCCCGTCTCGAACAGGAACAAAAAGTTCTGCGGGTCGTTGTAGTCGCCGATCCAGCCGGCCCGCACCATGTCGAAGTCGCCGTCCTCGCGCAGGTAGTTGAAGTAGCCGGCACCTTCCATCTCGTTGAGCGTCGCGGCGATGCCGATGTTGGACAACATGTCGGCGATCGCGGCCATGGTGTTGCGGTTGTTCTCCGAGGAGTTGTAGCGCAGCTCGAGGGTGAACGAGTCGGGCGCGATGCCGGCCTCCTCCAAAAGCGCTAGCGCTGCGTCCTCGCGATCGAGCATGTCCATCTCGGCATAGTCGAGCCGCGGTGCGTCGGCCACGTAGTTGGCGATGCCGGGCGGCACCAGCGAATAGGCCGGGAGCATCGTCCCCTGCCAGACCTGCTCGGCGATGAACTCGCGATCGAGGATCATCGAGATCGCCTGGCGAAACCGTGGGTCGTCGAGGATGGGCTTCGCCGTCTTGATCGGCAGGTAGTAGGTGCCGAGATAGGGGGCGATCCGCAGCTGGCCCGCGAGGTTCTCCTGCATGTAAGCCATCTGCTCGGCCGGCACGTCGGAGCAGATGTGCACCTCGCCCGCCTCGAACCGCCTGAGGCAGGCGGCACGGTCCTCGAAGGGGATGTAGTTCACCACGTCGATGGCGACGTTCTCGGCATCGTGGAAATGCGGGTTGCGGCGCAGCACGATCCGGTCGTTGGGGGTGAAGCTCTCCAGCATGAAGGCGCCGTTGGTCACCAGATTGCCGGGGCGGGTGAAGGTGTCGCCGTGCGCCTCGACGCTGGCCTGGTGCAGCGGCATGCCCGTCTGGTGGGCCAAGAGCTCGATGAAATAGGGCGTCGGGTTGCCGAGCGTGATCTCCAGCGTCCGCTCGTCGACCGCGCGCACGCCCAGCGTGTCCATCGCCGCCCCGCCGGTGTTGATCGCTTCGGCACCGGCGATGGGATAGAGAATGCTGGCATAGCCGGCACCGGTCGCCGGATCCATGATGCGCTCGAAGGCGAAGGCGAAATCGCCGGCGGTCACCGGATCGCCGTTCGACCAGCGCGCGCCCTCGCGCAACTGGAAGGTGTAGACGAGCCCGTCCTCGCTGATCTCCCAGGCTTCGGCGACGCCGGGAATGACCGTCCCGTCGGCCGCCTCGGTCACCAGCCCCTCGTAGAGATCGCGGATCAGGTTGCCCTCGGCCACCGTCGAGGTGCGGTGGTGATCGAGCGTCGAGGGGTCGGTGTCGTTGCCGCGCATCAGCACGGTCTCGGCCGCAGCCGAGGTCGACGCAGCGATCAGCAGGGCAAGGGCAGGCAACAGCTGGCGCAGGGTCATCGGACGAGCCTCGGAGCAATTGGCGACCGGCAAATCGTTGCACTCCTTCGCCTTGCGCGCAACCATCCGAATGACAGGTCTGCAAGAAAGTGACCGGCCCCGCAGGCGCGCGCCCGCCACGGTCGGCAGCAGGCCAGCTTTTGCCGACAACCGCTGCAGCGTCGCGTTGTCCAACAGCGCCTCGTTGTCCGACGGCGCCTGGGTGCGTCCGGCGAATCGACCCGGAGCCGATACCGGTCGGCCCTGAGTTCGGGGCTGGGTCACGCGCTCGCCATCCGATGCTGCCCGTCAGAGATCGAGGCCGATGGGTGCAACGTTCGAGGCCAGAGCTGTTCGGCATCCGAAAGGCGTTCGAAACCAGGCAGTCGGCGAGCTTCAACAACACATTGAACCGAAATGGAAAATTGCGAGTGAGCCGAATCGGCGAGGTACACTGCCGACGGAGAAAACGGCGCGCACGGAGAGAAAATGGCCATGAATTGCAAGAGCCCAGGTCAAAAGCCCGATCGGAAAAGTATTTTGTTTCAAGGGGTTTTAGCGGCGACGTGCCAGTGGCGGAGAAGGTGCATGACGGCCAGAACTGCCGGAGCGAAGGGGACTGGGATCGAACCGTCTCCGTGCGCCGGGAGGCCGGTGGATGGTTGCGAATGAAAGAGTCGTACGTTGAAGGGGTAGCCGCCCACAACGGCCCCGAGTCATGCGGCGTCGCTCGCGAGGGCGGCGTCGAAGCGTTGACAGGGGAAACGGCGGGCTGGGTATTGAGCCGCGAATGTCCGGGGCGCCGACGCTGTGGAGAAGAGCGGAAGGCAACACGGCGGGCACCGTCATGGCGAGGTGCACG
>DAIRDJ010000200.1:0-7337 GCA_036796215.1 Geminicoccaceae bacterium | reverse complement strand
TGTCGCCCTGCGCTTTCGGGTCAACATCCAAGAGCCTGTCCGAGACGTTTTCTAGGCATTTCATCGGCTTGCGATCGACCGCCGGCGACGAAACCGGCGCCGATCGCAAGCCGACCGGAGGTGAGCTCGGCACGCTGCGGGGCTGTGGGGACAAGGCAACCCCACCGGGCGGCACCTGCTTCGTCGTCGAGCAGCCGACCCTTGCGGGGTGCGGGGGCCCCGCAGCCCCGCACGTTGGCGCAGATCATGCGCACCGGTTGGTTTCGCCAGTCCACGTCAAGAGCCGGCAGTCGCGCCGCTGGCGCTCGCTGCTGGTCGCCCGGCGCAGCATCTTGAATCACATGCGGTCGATCGAGAACGTCGTCCGGGCGATCATGCCACCGATAAGGACGAGGCGCGCCTCGCCCTCAAGACCGTGCTGGTGCCGGACGAGGACGCCTGGCGCCGCTTCGACGGGCACTTCGCTGCCTACTGGCTGAACGCCGGCCGCGAGCGCCGGGCCGAAAAGCGCGAGACCAGCCGCCACGCCAGGAGCAACGCACCCTATCTCTGGCGGGCATATCTGGGCGAACCGACCGGCCATGCCGACGACCCCGACACCCCGGACGAGCCCGATGCCGAGAACGAGGCCGAGGCCGCGGGCAGCCACGGCCGGCCGGTCGCCACCCACACCGCCTATCTGAGGCGCCGGGATCTGCGCGAGCTCACCGACGAGACCACCCGCAATGAAGCCCTGGCCACCGGCGGTACCGCCCTGCTCCGGGCGGTCGGGGCAGTGGTTCAAGATTCGGTTGGAAACGGACGATGCGTCACGGCCTCGACGTGTCCCGCGGTCAAGGCAGCGGAAGGCGGCGTCCGAGTAGCGCCTCCAGGGCATTGCGCTCGGCAGCACTGAACGGCCGGGTGATCCATAGAGCCAGGAAAAAGCCGACGAGAATGGCCACCACGCCGAGCGCCGTGGTCCATGGATCGGCAAGCGGCAACAGCGCCGGGAGGGCGCCGCACGGCAGCGCCAGCAACGCGGCACCGACGATCCGCCCGTGCCCCGCGAGATCGAAGTCGAGCTCGTGCCCGCTGCGGCGCAACTGCCGCAGCACCAGCCAGACAAACACCACATGACCAGCGACCAGACCGAAGGCCAACCCGTAGCTGCCGGCGCCGAGGAAGGCCAGGAGGAGTGCCAGCGGCACGACGAGCAGGGCTGTGGGTGCCGCCCGGCGGAGGATCTGCGACTGCCCGAGCACGTTGATCATCACCACCAGGAGCCGCTCGAAGTTGACGATGGTGAGCCAAAGCAAGAGGATGATGAAGGGCCCCCAGCCGTCGCCGTAGCGGCCCGACGAGAGCAGGTTCAAGATCTCTTCACCATGGACGACGAAGATCGCCACGAGCGGGGCGAGCAGGCAGTTGGAGACTTTGGAGATCAAGACGAGCCGACGATTGAGCTGGTCGAATCGCTGGTCGGCGGCGTAGCCGGCGACGATTTTCGGCCGCAGCAGGCCGATGAACAGCTGGGCCGGGAGGGCCCGCTGGATCTGCAACGCAAGCGTGCGGGCGAAGCCGAAGGCAGCGAACGCCGAAACGCTGACGACGGCAGCACCGACCATGACCACGACTTGCGGGCTGCCGGGCATGCGAGCCAGATCGTGGGCGTAGTTGTCGCCGGCGAAGCGAAGCATGCTCGACGCATCCGGAAGGGTCGACCGGGCGCCCGCTGGCACACCGCTCGGCTTCGGCAGCAGCCAATAGAACTGCCCCAGCGCAACCAAATAGGCCAGCCAGGTGGCGCCGAGGTTGACCAGGACCACGGGCTCGATGGTCAACCCGTTGCTCTCTGTCAGCAGCAGCGCGATGATGCCGCCCAGGAACGTCCCGTGCTGGATCAACAGATTGACCTGCGCTGAACCCTGCTTCAACAGCGGCTCGAAGATGCCGTTGCGCAGAAAGCCGGCGCCGAGTTCGGCGAAGACCACACCGAGATAGATCTGAAAGAGGGTGAGCCGCGCTTCCTGGTCCAGCGCCGTGAACACAGTGGGTGCCAAAAGCCAACAAGCGAAGAGCATCCCGCCGACCAGGCCCGCCTGGATCAGCGTGATGCTGGTCATGAAGCGACGAAGGGCGGCGCTGTCCTCGGCCACGCGAAAAACCGGCATGTAGTGAAAAGCGACCCAGTTGATCCCGAAATAGCTGACGCGGTGGGCGAACTGGCCGAACGCGATCAGCCAAACGAACATCGCGAAGTCCGCTTCGACGAGGAAGCTTGCGAGGACGATCGGGACGAGGATGCTGAGTGGTGCGGTGACCGCCTTGCCGATCATGAACCACGTGGCACCACGGCGGAGCCGCGAGGTCGAATAGTACCCGGGCGCACGATCGGCCGGTGGCGCCGGCGCGGCTGGCCCGGTCCGCTGCGGGTCCGTCAAGCAGCGGCTCCGCAGGTCTCGTGCGACCATTGCCGGCGGTCAGCGGTCACGGTCGAGAATGCCCTGCTTGAAGGCGCGCGCCAGTTCGGCGAGCGTCGGCACGGGATCACGCCACGACCAGGTCACATGGCAATCCGCCCCGAGAAAGGTCCCGCCCATCTGCACCAGCCACCGAAGAGCCTCTCCTGCACCAATCTCACGCTCACCGAGCGCCACACCGAAGCCCTGCAGATCGCCGATTGTCCAGGCGCAGCGAAGGCCGACCGGATAGGTGAAGCCCTCGAGCTCGTCGAGCTTCTGATCGTCGGCGAGTCGGATCGCCGCCATCGCCAGGTCGAGGCCCGCCGCTCGGGTTACGGCGTGGTTTGCGCCCAGCCGCGGATTGATCTCGAGGAAGCAGACCTCGCCCGAGACCCGGTCGACGAGAAACTGGGCACAGCCGACGCCGGTGTAGCCCAGCCGGCTGACCAGGCTTGTGGTGTGCCTGTGTACCGGCACGGTCGGCGGTACGGTGACGACGTCGACCGCGAGACCCGTGTCGTCGAGCCGGTTGGTGCGCTGCACGGCGATCTCGACGGCGGCGAGGATCTCTCCGTTCTTGGCTGCGAAATACAGGTTGTGCCGCTGGCCGAGAAAAAGCCGTTGCATCAACAGCCGGGTGTGCGCCGCCGGCCAGCTCTCGAACGCCAGGTCGAAATCCGAATCCGACGTGCAGATGATCGCCTTCTTCCCTGCGATCCGGGCGTTCGTGTCGACCGGCTTGACGATACAAGGATAGCCGAGCTGGTTTCTCTTGCTGCGCAAGCTCTCGAGATTATCGGCGACGGCGGTGGCGACGGTCGGGATTTCGAGGGTTTCGATCAATTCTGCCATGCAGGCCTTGTCGATACACGTCCGCACGACCTCGGGCGACGGCGTCGCCAAGGCAACGCGGTTGCGCAAGCGGTGGCCATGCGCCGCGAAAAAGACCGTCGCTTGCTGCGAGACGGGGAAAACGATGCGGATATCCGTGCGTTGTGCCAGCAGCTCGTCGAGGGCGGCCAGAAAGGCGGTCGCATCGCGATCGAGTGATGGATGATGCCACACTGTCGCTGCGGCGCGAGACACATGATAGGTGCTCGTTCGGTCGGGGGACCTCCCGGCGATGGCCCGGTATCCCGACCGTGCCAAGGCGCGAACGACGCCGAGACCCGAACGCCCGTAGTCGAGCACGAGAACAGCGGGATGCGCCTTCTCGGCGACGGCTGAAAAGCGTGACAAATGAAAATACCCGCTGCGCTCGCTGCTATTGCGCAGACGTGATCTGCCAGGCGCGAGTGAACCGCAAGAACTTTTTGTCTCAGCCGGCTTCCGCATTTGCCGATCTGGTTTCGAGGCTAGCGCCGGCAGGCTCCCAACCACGCCCCGGCATCGCCGTCGGCCGGGTGCAACACGAAGCCCGCCTGCCACGCAGCCACCTGAACGAGGTCGAGCGCCGCTACACCTGGATAAAGACTGGCGCGCCCCAACCGGCCGCCACCGCGCTCGAGACTGCCGCCTGGGACGAAAGCCGCAAGAGAAGCCATGCCTTCGAAGAGGATCAGGGGAGGCAGCGCCTCCCCTCGCCCCTCCGGTCCTTTTGGGATGGTGGCCCTACGACCGCCGCACCAGCCGATGCCCGGCAGGCCGGAGCCCATCCAAGGCAACCTCCCACCCCTCCCGCGTCCCGATCCGGCTCGCATCGGCATAGAGCCCCTTCGCCGCCTCCAGCCGCGTCGGCCGTTTGGCGGCCCGTTCGCCATTCGAGATCAGCGACGACGCCGGGCGTGCCGAGGGGCCGGGCGGTTCGGACCTGCTCGCGCAGCACGTCGCCTTGCCAGCCCGGCGGGCGCCAGCCCGGCGGGCCGTCGTCGAGAGAGCGCCGCCAGTCCGGGAGCAGATCGCCGATGCCGAGATGCGCGCTTGCGCTGGACCAGGGCCAGTTCTCTGGCCTCGCGACCAGCCGCGCCCGGTCCGGATTGCGTTCGAGGACCCCCGGCTGGCACCGATTGCCCCGCCGGGCAACGTGGTGCGGCACATCCGGCACGGTAGCCCGTCGAAGCCTTGCCATGGCGAGATCCCGGCGGAAGCCGGCAAGGGGAGAGAGAGCCTCTTGGACCCGACTTTCCAGCTCGCACAAGCGCATGGGCGCGTTCGCCTCGCCGGGCAGGCGCTGCCGGGTGGTGTCGAGTGGCAATATGACGGACGAGGCCTGGGCAGAGCACATCAAGAGCCAGGTCGCGCCAGAACCGGACGACGACTTCCACGTAGCGCGAGTCCGCCGAACGGCGGACCGATCCGGCTTTGAGCCTTGGTCCGAAGCCACCACCTATAGCTGGCGGAGGGTTCACCATGCGGACGTGTCCCCGTTCGCCACGCCAATCAAAACGCAACCGAGAGAGGACAGAAGCCACCGCAAGCGCTTGATCACGCCATGGTTTCACAGCAACTCGAAAGTAGGTGATTTTGACAATGGTGAGCTGCACGGGTAAAGGGATAGATGTCTCAGCAACCCCGCGCCCGCAGCATGAGGTGCCGGATAATGGGCCCCAGGAAAGCGACTTCTGGGGGTTGGTTGGGACCGTGGTGATCCCGATCGTGAGCATTGCGCTGCTGGGCTTGGCCGTCGCCTCGGCGCCCAGACTACTGCTCAACGACGACCCCAACCTCATGATCCAGCCCAGTGCCGGCAGGAGCCCGCTCTTCGACATCCCGCACGAGCAGCCGACGATCGTCGCCAGAGAATGGTACCGGCACCAGCCGACACGGGTCGAGCCGCTCCCCGCCGAGCAATCCCCGCTGAAGCCATTTCCCGTCGAGCCACCGTTGACGGTTCCGACCGAGTCCCCGCCGCTCGTCACCGCCGAAAGACACCAGCCGCCCGGCCGCATCGAGCCGGCGCCTCTGCCGCCTGATCAGGCAGAGTCACTTCCGTTGAGCCTCGAAGCGTCAGAGCCGGCTGCCGTACCCGGTGGCTCGCCGCCGGGCACGGCCGCGGTGCCAGGTCCTGTGCCGTCGACGCCGCAACCACCAACGCCGAAGCCGCCAGCACTCGAGCCGCCGACGCTGGAGCCGTCTCTGGAAGCTCAGCTGACAGAGCTGCCAGCGACCCCCGAGCCGACGCCGCTGGCACCTGCGGGGACCGAGCGCGGCCCGGCGCGGCCCGGATCGCCGCAGCCGACGCCGCCCCTGGAGGTGGAACGCGAGCCGCCGACGCCGGAGCCGTCCGCGGCGGCGCAGCTGGCAGAGCTGCCAGCGTCACCCGAGCCGAGGCCGGCGGCGCCGGTGGCGACCCGACCCGGCCCGGCGCAGCCGGTGTCGCCGCAGCCGAGACAGCCCGTGGACGTGGCGCGCGAGCCACCGCCTGCTGAAGCCGCCCCGGAGCCACCGGCGGCCGCATTGCAAGTGCAACCAGAACCGCGCAGCGGGTCGGTTGCCGCCGAGACCCCGCAGGTGGCGATGGTGCGGCCAGGGCCGGACGCCCTCCTGGAACAGCTCCTGCCACCCGGTCGCGGCAGCGGCCAGAAGCTCCTGGCGCGGCTGGCGGCCACCCAGAGCGTCGAAGACTGCGGCAATCGTGACCTGCCGTTTTTTCGAGTGCTCGAGTCGAATGTCGAGCCCGGACGCCTTGCACCCGGCGACCGGTTCAGCCACCGCCTCGTTTATGCCCTTTGTCCGGCCGAACCGGCAGCCCAATTGACGGCGACCGTCACACGGGAGGTCCGTGGCAGCGCCGGGGTGGTGCTCGCCGACAAGGCCGACGGTTTGCGGCTCCGCCCCGGCACCTGGGCCAGCGACGAAGAGCTCGCGGTGCCGGCGAACACCGATCCGGGCGCCTATACCGTGACCACGACCGTGCTCTTCGGCGGCAGCGCATGGACCGAACAAACCGATTTGCTGATCGAGTAGCACACGCTAGCCTGCACGATGACCATTCTGGGAGGATGACGCTTTGAGAATCGCGACAGGCGCCCTTCTGCTTGCCGTTTTCCTGGCAGGCTGCGGCCGTGGTGATGGCGACAGGCTGGTAGGCACGGCTGGTGCCCCGGTCGACACCGACCTCGCCGAAAGGGTGCGCCGGCTGGCCTCACCCTCTGTGTTGAATGTGCTCGGCCTGCAATACGACCGCGACACGGCGCAGCACGTGCAAAGTGGTCAGGGGTCGGCCGTGGCTTTGGGTCGTGGCATTTTTCTGACCGACTGCCGCGTTATCGTTGGTGCCGACTACCTTGTCCTGCAACAGGAGCGGGCCCGCGAGCTGGCTGCGCTGGCCGATGAGTATGTCGGCGACGATGTCTGTCTTTTGACCTCTGCGGACTTGCCCGGCACGGCAGTTCTCGGGATTCGCGACGTCGCCAGCATTCAGCCCGGCGACAGCGTCTTCGCGGTAGGCAATCCGGCGGCCAGGGGAACCACCGTTGCCCAGGCAACGGTCACAGCCAAGCGCGAGAACCCTCAAGGGGTCTGGATCGATTCGACCTTGGCCATTACCCCGCAGTGGGCCGGTGCTGGCCTGTTCGACCAGCAGGGCACCCTGATCGGGATCGCCGGGGCCGCTGCGCCCGACAATCGGCAGGCCGCCGCCCTCGCCATGGAGACGCCGGCGATTGCCCAGGCTTTGGCACGCAGCGCCGCCGGCCCCGATCTCGCGCTGGCGTCGAGCGCGCTCATCGAACCGGCCGCAGGGTTCGAAGAAGGGTCGATCCCGCGTGGTGCCGCCACTTTCGGCCCGGAAGAACGCGCAAGTCTGGAACGCTACTTCGCCGAGTACGACCGCGGCGGGGACAATGAACCATCCCCCGCCACTGATCCGAGCACCGGCCCTGGCACCGGCCCTGGCACCGACCCTGGCACCGACCCCGGCACTGACCCTGGCACTGACCCCGGCACTGACCC
>DAIRDJ010000199.1:0-7402 GCA_036796215.1 Geminicoccaceae bacterium | reverse complement strand
CGGCCTCCAGCGCCGCCACCACCATCTTGATCAGGAAATTGCCGAGGCTGACGCCTTTCAGACCGTCCTGGCAATTGCTGATCGAATAGAAGATCGCGGTGTCCGCCTCGCCCAGCGGCAAGGTCGGGCTGTCCTGGTCGAGCAGCGGCTGGACCTTGTCCGCCATGCCCTTGACCAGCGCCACCTGGACGAAGATCAGGGGCTCGTCCGGCAGGGTCGGGTGGAAAAAGGCGAAGCAGCGGCGATCAGGGCCGAGCCGGCGCCTGAGCGCTTCGAGATTGGCGATCTTGTGCACCCGCTCGTAGCGGATCAGCTTCTCCAGCAGCGAGGCCGGGCTGTTCCAGTCGATCGTCTTGAAGGTCAAGAAGCCCGGGTTGAACCAGCCGGCCAGGAGCTCCTGCAGGTCGGTGTCGACCGGCCGGAGCGCTGGATGCTCGGGCAGGAGATCCAGGAGATCCTGGCGCATCGCCACCAGCCGCCGCGTGCCGTCCGGCGCCATGTTCAGCCGACGAAAGAGCTCCTGCCGCCTGGGCTCACAAGCGCTGCGCAGCCGGCGCAAGGCGGCATCGTCCGGCTGCTGCCGAAAGGCGTCGATGGCGGCCTCCACTCTGTCCCGGTCGACATGGTGCTGCACCGCGAGATGGGTGAAAAAGCCCCGCTTGCCGTCGCGATCGAGGAGCGCATAGGCCTGGACGACCTCGCGCGCCAGGGCCACGCCCGATGCTTCGCCGCGGGTCGAGAGCAGCTCCTCGGCCAGCATCTCCGGCTGCCGGCGGCGATTGCCGAGCCTGACCCGCATCAGCTCGCGGCCGGCATCGGCGAGGGAGACGAAGAGCTGGTTGACCGAGTAGCTGGGCATCCCGGACGACCCCTGGCGATTGGCAAATAGAGCCGAGGCATGGCGGCACGCGGAGGTTCGGCGCGCAGCGACGCAGGCAACGTCGTGCTTACCCTAATTCGTCCGCTTCGCCAACGTGTCCGAGCACCAAGATGTACGGCGCGACGCGCTCTCAGATCGCCTGCCGCATCGCAGTCGTCTGCCGTGAGCGACGCCGGGTCAAGACGAGGCGACGAACAAAGGCCACGACAAAGACGGCCGTCATGATCAGCACGATCGTCGGGGCGGGGGCGCTGTCGATGAAAAAGCTGAGATAGGTGCCGAGCAGCATCGAGCCCATGCAGACGCCGACGGCGACCAGCAGCATGGTGCCGAAGCTGCGCACCAGAAGGAAGGCGATGGCACCGGGGGCGATCAAGAGGCCGATCGCGAGGATCAGCCCGACCGCCGCCAGGGTTGCCACGATGGTGAGCGAGAGGGCTGCCAGGAGCCCGTAATGCAGCCAGCCGACCCGCAGCCCTGCCGCCTGCGCCTGCGCCGGATCGAAGCTGTGCAGCAGCAGATCCTTCCACTGCATCGCGATCGCCGTGGCAACGGCCAGCGAGATCAGCCCGGCGAGCCAGAGCTCGTCGCTGGTCACGCCCAGCATGTTGCCGAAGAGGATATGGTCGAGATGCACGTTGGTGTCGACCGCGACGTAGAGCACGATGCCGATGCCGAACATGCCGGAGAACACCACCCCCATGACCGTGTCCGGCTTGACCCGGCTGTTGTGCGACAAGTATCCGGTCACGAGCGCGCAGGTCATGCCGGCGGCGAAGGCGCCGATGATCAAGGGCCAGCCCAGGATATAGGCCAGAACGATGCCGGGCAGCACCGCATGGCTGACCGCGTCGCCCATCAGCGCCCAGCCCTTGAGCACGAGGAAGCAGGAGAGCAGTGCGGTTGGCACCGAGACGAGCATCGCGATGAAAAAGGCGTTCTGCATGAACGCGAAGTCGAACGGCATGAGGAGCGTCTCGAGGCTCATCAGGCAGGCTCCTCGGCGGGCGGGCGGGCGGGTGCTGCCGGCGGCCGGTGCAGCGCCGCTCGCGCCCGGCGGCGTGCCGCCAGGAGCCCGTGTCTGGGGGCAAGGACGAAGGCGATGAGGAAGACCAGCGTCTGCAGGGTGACGATGATGCCGCCGGTGGCCCCATCGAGGAAGTAGCTGGCATAGGCACCGATGAAGCTGGTGACCGCACCGATCGCCACGGAGGTCAGGATCAGGCGGGGAAAGCGGTCGCAGAGCAGATAGGCCGTGGCCCCCGGCGTGACGACCATGGCGATCACCAGGAAGGCGCCCACCGTCTGCATCGCGGCAACCACCGAGGCGGCGAGCAGGACGAAGAACACGGCCTTCAGCAGGTCGGGGCGCAGACCGATCGAGCGGGCGTGATTCTCGTCGAAGAAGGTCACCATCAGGTCCTTCCACTTCGCCGACAGCACGGCCAGCGAGACGAAGCCGATGAGTGCGAGTTGCAGCGTGTCCTCGGGCGTGATGGCGAGGATGTTGCCCATGGTGATGGTCTGGATGCTCACCGACATCGGGTTGATCGAGACGATGAAGAGGCCGAGCCCGAAGAACGAGGTGAAGATCAGGCCGATGATCACGTCGATCTTGAGCCCCGACCGTTCGGAGAGGAACAGCATCGCACCAGCCGCGAGGCCACCGGCGATGAACGCACCGAGCGCAAAGGGCAGGCCCAGGACATAGGCCCCTGCGACGCCGGGCACCACCGAATGCGCGAGCGCATCGCCGATCAGGGACCAGCCCTTGAGCATGAGATAGGCGGAAAGGAACGCGCAGACGCCGCCGACCAGTGCCGACACCCACATCGCATTGGTCATGTAGCCGTAGCCGAAGGGCTCGAGCAGATAGGCGATCACTTCTTGTCCTCACGCTGCACGGTGAGATCGCCATATTGCACGAAGGGCCGTTCGTCGTCGGTCAGGATGGTCACCGCCCGGCTGTCGCTGTCCTCGTGCAGGGCGTCACCGCCCAGGGTGAAGTGGCGGAGCACGCCGCCGAAGGCACGCTCGAGGTTCTTGCGCGTGAAGGTCGTCGGCGTCGGGCCATAAGCGAGCACCGTTCCCTTGAGCATGATGGTCCAGTCGCAGAACTCCGGCACCGAGCCCAGATTGTGGGTGGAGACCAGCATCACCCGACCCTCGTCGCGCAGCTCCCGCAACAGGGCCACGATCTGCTCCTCGGTCTTGACGTCGACCCCGGTGAACGGCTCGTCGAGCAGGATCACCCGGCCGTCCTGGGCCAGGGCCCGGGCGAGGAAGACGCGCTTGCGCTGGCCGCCCGATAGCTCGCCGATCTGCCGCTTGCGGAGATCCTGCATGCCCACGCGGGCCAAGGCCTTGTCGACCGCCGCATGGTCGGCCGCCGAGGCGCGGCGGAGAAAGCCCATGTGGCCGTAGCGGCCCATCAACACGACATCCTCGACCAGCACCGGAAAGGCCCAGTCGATCTCCTCCGATTGCGGGACATAGGCGACGAGATTCTCGCGCAGCGCCTGCCGCACGGTGCGCCCGAGCAGCCGGATCTCCCCCTTGGCCATCGGCAGAAAGCCCATGATGGCCTTGAACAGGGTCGATTTGCCGGCACCGTTGACCCCGACCAGGGCGGTGACCGTGCCGCGCGGAATCGTGAAGCTGGCATCAAAGAGGGCGGTGTGGCCGGTGCGATAGGTGACCGTCACGTCATCGGCGAGGATGCCGCTGTCGCTGCCATTGTCGCTCAATGGGCCGTCAGCGCTCTTGGGCAGGTCGATCTGGCTCGGCAGTGCGGTCATCGGGCTGTCCTGGGGTTGCCGGAGCGGGGGCCGCCCGTCTGCGCTTGCCGCCTCGCCGGAGTGGCGGCGATGGCGTCGACCGAGTTCGTGGCCCCCGTGGTCACTCGAGGTCCATGGTCAGACCGTTGGCGACGGTCTCGGCCGTGACCCTGAGCAGATCGAGATAGGTCGGCACCGGCCCGCCGGCATCGCTCAGCGAGTCGACATAGAGCACGCCACCGTAGCGGGCCCCCGTCTCGCGCGCCACCTGCTCGGCCGGTGCGGTATTGACCGTGCTCTCGCAGAAGACGACCGGGATGTCGTGCTCCCTGATCCCGTCGATGACGCGGCGGACCTGCTGCGGTGTCCCGACCTGATCGGCGTTCATCGGCCAGAGATAGAGCTCCTTCATGCCGAAGTCGCGGGCGAGATAGCTGAAGGCACCCTCGCAGGTCGCGAGCCAGCGCCGCTCCTCGGGAATCTCGGCGATTTGCTCGCGCAAAGGCTCGATCGTGGCGCGCAGCTCGGCCTTGTAGGCCTCGGCATTGGCAGCATAGGTGGCGGCGTTGCCGGGATCGCGCGCGGCAAACGCGACGGCGATATTATCGATGTAGATCAAGGCGTTGTCGAGGCCCATCCAGGCGTGCGGGTTGGGCTTGCCCGCATACGACCCGGTGCTGATCGGGATCGGGTCGATCCCTTCGGTCAAGGTGACCGAGGGCATGTCGCCGAGATTGGCGACGAACTGCTCGAACCAGAGCTCGAGGTTCAAGCCGTTCCACAAGACGAGGTCGGCGTCGCTCGCCCGGACGATATCCTGCGGGGTCGGCTCGTAGCCGTGGATCTCGGCCCCGGGCTTGGTGATCGAGACGACCTCCGCGGCCTCGCCCGCCACGTTCTGCGCCATGTCGGCGATCACGGTGAACGTGGTGACCACCTTCATCTTCTCCGCCGCGGCGGGACTGCCGCCCATCGAGGCGATGACCGCCGCCAGCGTGGCAAGTGCCAGGAATGTTCTGGGCATTGGGGACTCCGGCTCGGTTACAGGGGATGCTGGAGCACTGATAGTGCGAAGCATTCGCAACTGTCAACGAACTTGCGATCGTGTCGCATTAGCAATTGCGAATGCACCGCATCCCAGGCTATCAACCGTCGGTCATGAGCAAGCGAGCCGACGACAGGGTCGACGCGGTGATCCGCTCGGCCGGCCTCAAGGTGACCCGCCAGCGCCGGGCGATCGTCCGCGTGCTGTCGACGGCCGACGATCACCCGGATGCCAACGAGATTCACCGGCGCGCGCAAGCGCTCGACCCGAGCGTGTCGGTAGCGACAACCTATCGCACCCTCGCCGCCCTTTCGCAGAAGGGCGTGGTCAACCGCTTGACCTTCGAGGGGGCCTCGACCCGGTTCGAGACCACCGACGCGCCGCATCACGACCACATCGTCGACCTCGACAGCGGCGAGGTGATCGAGTTCGTCTCGTCCGAGATCGAGCGGCTGCAGCACAAGGTCGCCCAGGCGCACGGCTATGAGATCGTCTCGCACCGGCTCGAGCTCTACTGCCGCAAGCAGCGGTCGCGATGACACCGAGCCCGGACTGGGCCCTGGTTCGCCCGAACGCCGCTCGCCCCTGAACCCCGCCTTCACGAGAAGGCGGGCTTGGCCCTGGAGCCCACCTTGACCGTGGACCAGATCGGCATCCTCGCGATCCTCGTCGCCACCATGGGTCTCCTCCTCTGGGGCCGCTGGCGCCACGACATGGTGGCCCTCGCCGCCCTCTTGGCCGCTGTCATCGCCGGCCTGGTGCCGGCCAGCGACGCCTTCGACGGCTTCGGGCACCCGGCCGTGATCACCGTCGCCTGTGTGCTGATCCTGAGCCAGGGCCTGCAGAGCTCGGGTGCTGTCGACCTTCTCGCCCGCCGCATCCTGCCGGCCGAATCCGGCCCCTTCGTCACCATCACGGCACTGACCACGCTCGCCGCCGTGCTCTCGGGCTTCATGAACAATGTCGGGGCCTTGGCCCTTTTGATGCCGCTCGCGATCCAGATCGCCAGGCGCCTCGAGCTGCCACCCGGCCAGGTGCTGATGCCGCTTTCCTTCGGCTCGATTCTCGGCGGCATGACGACCCTGATCGGCACGCCCCCCAATCTCGTGGTCGCGGGCTTTCGCGCCGAAACCGAGGGCGACGCTTTCAGCATGTTCGACTTCACGCCCGTGGGCCTCGCGGTCGCCGCGAGCGGCATCCTTTTCATCTGCACCCTGGGCCGCCTGTTGGTGCCCAGGCGCGAGCGGGCGCAGGGCGAGGGCTTCGAGATCAGTGCCTATCTGACCGAGGCCCGGATCGGCAAGGAAAGCCCGATCAAGGACAAGAGCCTGCGCGAGGTGGAGGCAGCACTCGAGGCCGCCGACGCCCAGGTGATCGGCCTGGTCCGCGACGAGGTCCGCCTGCCGGGTCCACACCCCAGCCGCCGGGTGCACGAGGGCGACATCCTGGTGATCGAGGCCGATCCGGAAGCGCTCGCCAAGGCACTCTCCACCCTCGATCTCAAGCTCGTCGACGACGACCCCAAGGCTGCCAAGG
Source organism: Geminicoccaceae bacterium (assembly GCA_036796215.1). Taxonomy (GTDB): domain Bacteria; phylum Pseudomonadota; class Alphaproteobacteria; order Geminicoccales; family Geminicoccaceae; genus SLRI01. Next base: position 1,164 of record DAIRDJ010000199.1, on the reverse strand, counting down.
AGAAGGCCGAGAAAACGGGCGAGACCGACACGCTCGAGGACTCGGCCACGGCGCGCGTCGCCGACCGCATCGAAACCCCGGCGGTCGCCGAGCCCGAGCCCGAGGACAAGAAGAAGGACGAAAAGAAAAAGGACGAGCAGAAGCCCGGCCCCGATGAGGACGTGATCCTCATGGAGTTCGCCGTTCCACCCGTTTCGCTCATCACCGGCCGCTCGGCCAGCGGCCTGCGCCTGCGCACCCGCTTCGGCATCAATCTCCTGGCCGTCTCCCGCCACGGCCGGCGCACCATCAAGCGGCTGCGCTCGATCGAGATCCGCGCCGGCGACGTGCTGCTGCTGCAGGGCTCGGCGGATGCTCTTGGCGAGTTCGGTGCTCATTTCGGCTGCCTGCCGCTCGCCGAGCGGCCGCTCCGCCTGCCCAACCGCAAGGCCGCCTACACGGCCTCAGGCATCATGGCCGTGGCCATCCTCGTGGTGGCACTCGGCCTGTTGCCGGCCGCCGTCGCGTTCACCGGCGGCGTGCTCGCCGTCATGGTCACCCGGGTGGTGCCGCCGCGCAGCGTCTACGAGGCGATCGACTGGCCGGTGATCGTGCTCCTCGGTGCGCTGCTCGCCGTCGCCAGTGCCATGGAAGCGACCGGCACCGCCGATCTCGTCGCCACTTGGCTGATGACGACCGTGGCGCAAGGCAATGCGGTCGTGGCCCTCGTGGTGCTCCTGGTCGTGACCATGGTGCTCACCGACTTCATGAACAACGCCGCCACCGTCGCCGTCCTCTGCCCGATCGCGCTGAGCACCGCGAGCAGCCTCGCGGTGAACCCCGATGCCTTCCTGATGGCCGTGGCGGTCGGCGGCTCCTGCGCCTTCCTCACCCCCATCGGCCACCAGAACAACACGCTGATCCTCGGCCCCGGCGGCTTTCGCTTTGGCGACTACTGGCGCCTCGGCCTGCCGCTGCAGGTCGTCATCGTCGTCGTCGCCGTGCCGATGATCCTCCTCGTCTGGCCGCTCTGAGCAGGGGAATCGCACAAGGAAATTGTAGACTCTTTTGGTGTTGAATTCTGCTCGACTGCCGCCGTGTGATCTTTCGGGGGGGGCGGCATGGAGGGTTTTCGGGCGTGTTTTGCGGAACTGGTGGACCCGCGCCGGGGCAATGCGCAGCGGC
>DAIRDJ010000198.1:0-7584 GCA_036796215.1 Geminicoccaceae bacterium | reverse complement strand
ATGCAGGTCGGCAAGTCGAAGGCCAAGATCTATGTCGAGACCGACACCAAGGTGAGCTTCGCCGATGTCGCCGGGGTCGACGAGGCCAAGGACGAGCTCATGGAGATCGTCAACTTCCTCAAGGACCCGCAGACCTATGGCCGGCTGGGTGCGCGCATCCCCAAGGGCATCCTCCTGGTCGGCCCGCCCGGCACCGGCAAGACGCTGCTGGCGCGCGCGGTCGCGGGCGAGGCCGGCGTGCCCTTCTTCTCGATCTCGGGCTCGGAGTTCGTCGAGATGTTCGTGGGCGTCGGCGCCGCGCGGGTCCGCGATCTCTTCGAGCAGGCGGGCAAGTCCAAGCCCTGCATCATCTTCATCGACGAGCTCGATGCCCTGGGCCGGGCGCGGATGGCCGGCCAGTGGGGTGGAGGCGGCCATGACGAGAAGGAGCAGACCCTGAACCAGCTCCTGGCCGAGCTCGACGGCTTCGACCCGTCGGAAGGCATCGTGCTGCTCGGCGCCACCAACCGCCCGGAGATCCTCGATCCCGCCCTCTTGCGTGCCGGCCGCTTCGATCGCCAGGTCCTGGTCGACCGGCCGGACAAGGCGGGCCGGCTGCAGATCCTCCAGGTGCACATCAAGAAGATCAAGAAGCTCGGGCCAGACGTGAAGCTCGAGCAGGTGGCGGCCCTGACCCCCGGCTTCACCGGCGCCGATCTCGCCAATCTGGTCAACGAGGCGGCCTTGCTCGCGACCCGCAGGAAGGCCCAGTCCGTCACCATGGACGACTTCAACAATGCCATCGAGCGGATCATCGCCGGGCTCGAGAAGAAGTCGCGCATTCTCCACCCCAAGGAGCGCAAGGTCGTGGCCTATCACGAGATGGGCCACGCCCTGGTCGCGGCCTCGCTGCCGACCACCGACCCCGTGCACAAGGTCTCGATCATCCCGCGCGGCATCGGCGCCTTGGGCTATACGATCCAGCGGCCCGAGGAGGAGCGCTTCTTGATGACCACGCAGGAGCTGAAGGAGAAGATGGCCGTGCTGATGGGCGGGCGCGCCGCCGAGCACGTCGTCTTCGGCGAGATCTCGACGGGAGCTGCGGACGATCTCGACAGGATCAGCGATATTGCGCGACACATGGTGACCCGCTACGGCATGGACGCGGCGACCCACCAGGTGGTCTACGACCCGCAGCGCCAGTCGTTCCTGGGCGAGAACGGCAATCCGGTAGCCCGCCCCCGGAACTACAGCGAGGAGACGGCGCGTGAGATCGACCTTGCGATCCGCACGCTGGTCGAGGAGGCTTTCGAGCGTGCGACCACGATCATCGAGGAGCGCCGCGCCGATCTCGACGAGGGTGCGGAGCTGCTGCTCGAGCGCGAGACCATCACCAGCGCCGATTTTCCCATGCTGAAACGGCAAAAACTCGCTGCCTGAGAGACCACTGATGAAAAAGCTGCTGCTCGGCCTTCTCCTGCTCGTCATCGCCCTTTTGGGCGTTGCCGTCGTCCTGCCCTTCGTCCTGCCGCGCGACGTGATCAAGGCGCAGGTGGAGGAGCGCGTATCGGCGGCCCTTGGCCGCGAGTTCACGATCGACGGCCCCCTCACCTTGCGGCCCTGGCGGCCATTCGCCTTGAGCCTCGCCGATGTCCGCCTCGCCAACCCCGACTGGGCCGAGACGCCGGAGCTCGTGCGTATCGACCGGGTCGATCTCGAGCTCGACGCCTTGGCCTATCTGGGTGGCGTCGTCGCCCTCGAGCGCCTGATCATCGAGCGTCCGAGCCTCGCCCTCGAGATCCGCGAGGACGGCACGCCGAGCTGGGCGCCGGGCGCGCCGGGGCAGAGCACCGGTGGCGGCGAGGGTGCGACCGATGGCGGCGGCAGCTCCTTGCCCGAGATCCGGATCGGCGAGATCCGCGTCGTCGACGGCAGTGTCAGCCTCGCCGATCGCAGCCGCGGCGAGACGCGCAGCTTCACCGGCATCGAGCTCTGGGCGCGCAGCGACCCCGGCGCCACCGCGCTCAATGTCGACGGCAGCGTCACCAGCGCCGGCGAGCGGGCGACCCTGAACGCGGTCGTGGCCGATCTCAACGCCTTCCTGCACGGCGAGCCGAGCTCGCTGACCCTCGATCTCGCCGCCCCTGGCCTCGGCGTCGCCGCCGACGGCGAGGCGTCACCGAGCGGCAACGCGGTCGTCGCCCTCACCGCCGACATGGCGCCCCGGGTGCTGCTCGACTGGCTGGGCCAGCCGGTCGAGCTGCCGGCAGGCGCCCTCGAGGCCATCGCACTCACCGTCGACATGGCGGCAGCGCCAACCGGCGTGGTCCTGCGCGCCCTCGAGCTCGAGGTCGACGATTTGACCATCGGCGGCGATCTCGAACTCTCGACGGGCGAGCGGATGAAACTCGCCGGCCGCCTCGATCTCGGCCTGATCGATCTCCGCCCCTATCTCGCACCGCGCGACGCGGCGGCCGCCGACCGGCCGGCGTCAGATCAACCGACAACGGCCGGGGCGGCCGGGGCCGACGGCTGGCCGACCGAGCCGCTCGACCTGCCGCTGCCGTTGCCGCTCGATGTCGATCTCGAGGTGCAGCTGGCCGGCCTCGTCACTCACGAGATCGAGCTCGGCGCCGGTCGTCTGGGTCTCGTCGCCGACGCGACGACGACCCGGGCCGAGATCGCCGAGCTCGCTCTCTACGATGGCCAGCTCGTGGCGGCATTGACCCTGACCAACGGTGCCATGCTGGGCCTCGACACCGAGGCGGAGATCACCGCGGTCCAGCTGGAGCCGCTGCTCGTCGCGATTGCCGATCTCGACTGGCTCGCCGGGACCGGCAATGTCCGCTTCGCCGTGACCAGCGAGGGCGACAGCGTCGACGCGCTGATGCGCGGCCTCGATGGCGATGGTGCGCTGCTGGCACGCGACGGCGCCATCCTCGGCATCAATATCGGCGCCACCATCCGTCAGGTGATGACACTCGGCGTCGAGCGTGCGGCAGCCGAAGCGCAGCGGACCGATTTCGCCGAGGCCGGCGGCAGCTTCACGATCACCGATGGCGTGCTCGACAACCAGGACTTCGCCCTCAACGCCCCGGTGCTGCGCGTCACCGGTGCCGGGACGGTCGATCTCGGCGAGCAGATGCTGGCCTACCGGCTGCTGCCGCGCCTCGCCGCGACCCTGGAGGGCCAGGACGCCAGCAGTGATGCCGCGTTCCAGGCCGGGATGCCGCTGGTCATCCAGGGGCCGTGGGCCGATCCGGCGATCCGCCTCGACCTCGGCGGCACGCTCTCGGGCGACATCGATGATCCGGCGGCCCTGGCCGAGGTCGTGCGCGGCATCGCGGGCAATCCCGAGCTCTTGCAGGATCTCCGCGAGAGCTTCGGGGTCGGCGCCGACTCGCCGCTCGGCAGCGTGCTCGAAGGGTTGGGCGGGGTGCTCGGCGGTGGCGATCGCCCGGCCGAGAGCGAGACCGACGCCCCGGCCGAGGATCCGGCCGGCCGCCTGCTCGAAGGGCTCGGCGGCCTGCTCAACCGCTGACCACCACCGCTGCCAAGCGAAAGGTTGCCCGCTTGACCGTCATCGATCTGAGGAGCGACACGCTCACCCGCCCGACCCCGGCGATGCGCCGAGCCATGGCCGAGGCCGAGGTCGGCGACGACGTCTATGGCGAGGACCCGACCGTCCGGGCACTGGAGGCCCGCACCGCCGAACTCCTGGGCAAGGAGGCCGCCCTCTTCGTCCCCTCCGGCACCATGGGCAACCAGCTCGCCATCCGCTGCCAGACCGAGCCCGGCGACGAGGTCCTGCTGCACGAGGCCTCGCACATCGCCCTCTACGAGCGCGGCGGCTACGCGCTGCTCTCGGGCGTCACGCTGAACACGCTTGCGGGCGACGGCGGGCTTTTCGGCCCCGCCGACATCGCCGCCCGGGTCCGCCCGGCCGCGCTTGCGGCCTATGGCCTCTACCCGCCGTCCCGGCTCCTGGCCCTCGAGAACACCCACAATGCCGGTGGCGGCACCGTCTGGCCCATGGCCCAGCTCGAGGCCGTGGCGGCCGCCGGCAGGGAGGCCGGCCTCGCCCTGCATCTCGACGGGGCGCGGCTCTGGAACGCGGCAGCCGCCCTCGGGATCGAGCCCGCTGCCATCGCCGCCCCCTTCGACACGCTGAGCGTCTGCTTCTCGAAGGGTCTGGGTGCCCCCGTAGGCTCGGCACTCGTGGGCCCCGCCGAGCTGATCACCAAGGCCCGGCGCTTTCGCGGGCTGTTCGGTGGGGCGATGCGGCAGGCAGGTGTGATCGCGGCGGCAGCGCTCTTCGCCCTGGAGCAGCATCGCGAGCGGCTGGTGACCGATCACGTGCGGGCCCGGGCCCTGGCCCGCGGGCTCGCCCGCCACGACGTCTTTCGCCTCGATCCCGATCGGGCGCAGACAAACATCGTCATCGCCGATGTCCATGGCATCAGTGCCGCGGCACTGGTCGAGGCGGCAGCGGCACGAGGGCTGAAGTTCTTGGCGATGGGCCCCAGGCGGCTGCGCTTCGTCACTCATCTCGACCTCGCGGATCAGGCGATCGACCAGGCGCTCGCGATCATCGCCGAGGTGCTCGACATCCCGCCGCGGCGGGCGGATTGAAGGAGGGCCGCGGCGGGCGGATTGAAGGAGGCCGTCCTGGCCTCGTCTCGATCCATTTGAACTCGAGGCGCTTTAGCGGCTATTGAACGCGAACAGCCGGGCCGCGCGCCGCTCGGCCTCTGTCATGCGCGTTCAACTCAGAGGTTACCGATGCGCCTTGCCCCTGCCTTCCTGCTGCTGGCCAGCCTCGGGCTCGCCGGCCCGCCGCTCTTTTCGGGGCTCCTGCCGGGCGCTGCGGTGGTTAAGCTGGCGCTCGCCCAGTCGATCGCGGTGGGCGGCGGGGTCAGGGTCGATGCGGCAGCGAGCTCCAGGGTAAATGTGCGCAGCGCGCCCGAGGTGCAACCGAACAATGTCGTGGCGCAAGCCAAAGACGGCGACCTCCTGCGCGTCGAGGAGGCGAGCCGGCGTGGCAACTACACCTGGTACCGTGTCTCGACCCTGGACGATGCGAGCCCGGCATTCGAAGGCTGGATCCGTGGCGATCTGCTGGCCGCCGCTGAGCTGCCCGAGCGCACCCTGCCAGAGGTGCTGACCGAGACCGATACCCAGCCAGGCTCTGCGGGGTCGGAGGCGACCACCGAGGCGGGACCAGTGCCCTACGCGCTGCGCACCGACTGGTCGCGCGACATCCTCGCCCTCTATCCCGCGATCAAAGGCTGCGCGCAGCTCGGCTCAGCACCACCGATCACCGTGCTGCGGGCGACGCTGCGCAGTCGCGGCCTCGCCGAGGTCATCATGAGCGATGCCGCCGGCCGCCGCTGGGACTGCGTCATCCGCGACACCGGTGGCACGCCGATCCGCTACGATCCGCTCTCGGCCTCGGTCTTCCTGCGCGACCGCATGGCCAAGGAGCCGTTCTTCTCGGCCGAGGACGAGCGCCCCGGGCTCGACCCCGCCTGCTACCGCTTCGAGCAGGTCACCGACCCGCAGACCGAGGCACATCTCGGCTGGCTCATCTACCGGACCTGCCCATGACCGTCCCTGCCCCCACCGACCTCGTTGCCAGCTCGGCCCGGGCCATGGTGGCCGATCTCGCCCGCGGCCGGGTCACGCCGCTCGAGCTGGTCGACGCCGCGATCGCCCGGATCGAGGCCGTCGATCCAGAGGTCAACGCCATTCCCACCCGCTGCTTCGAGCGTGCGAGGGCGCATGCCAGGGCGATCATGCAAGACGGTTCCGCCGCGGCCGGCGAGCGCGGCTGGCTCGGCGGCCTGCCGATCGTCGTCAAGGACCTGAACGACGTCGAGGGCGTGCGCACCACCTACGGCTCGCCGATCTTCGCCGAGCACATCCCCACGCAAACGGCGCTGCACGTCAGGCGGCTCGAGGCCAACGGTGCGATCGTGCTCGGCAAGTCCAACACGCCCGAGTTCGGCGCCGGCGCCAACACCTTCAACGAGGTGTTCGGCGCCACGCGCAACCTCTGGAACACCGATCTCACCTGCGGCGGCTCGTCGGGCGGCTCGGCCGTGGCCCTGGCGACCGGCATGGCCTGGCTCGCCGACGGCTCGGATCTCGGCGGCAGCCTGAGGACGCCTGCCGCCTTCTGCAGCGTCGTCGGGCTCAGGCCGAGCATCGGCCGGGTCGCCAGCGGCCCCGGCCGCTGCCGCTTTCAGACCCTTGCGGTCCAGGGCCCGATGGCCAGGGACGTCGCCGACCTCGCGCTCATGCTGGATGCGATGTGCGGCCTCGACCTCGACGATCCCCTGGTCATGGAGCCGCCGAGCGACGCCTTCGCCACGGCGGTGACCAAGCCGCCGGCGCTCGGCCGGGTCGGCTTTTCCGCCGATCTCCGCGGCCTCGTGCCCATCGACCCCGAAATCGCCCGAATCGCGGGCCAGGCCGCGTCCCGCTTCACCGACCTCGGTGCCACAGTGATCGAGAACCGCTCGCCCGATTTCGGCCCGACCCGCGAGGTCTTCGAGATCCTGCGCGCCGCCCACTTCGCCTACGACAAGGCGCCGCTCCTCGATGCCGAGCGCGAGCGGCTCAAGCCCGAGGTCGTCTGGAACATCGAGCGCGGCCTCGAGCTCACCGCCGACGAGATCGGCTGGGCCGAACGCGAGCGCGGCCTGATCCAGGCGCGTACCGCAGCCTTCTTCCGTGAGCACGACCTCCTCCTCTGCCCCGCCGCCATCGTCCCACCCTTCGACGTCAACCTCCGCTACCTCGAGCACCTCGGCGACTACCGCTTTCCCACCTACATCGACTGGGTCGCCATCACCTACGCCATCACGCTGACCGGCTGCCCCGCCCTCTCCCTCCCCTGCGGCTTCACCCAGAACGGCCTCCCCGTCGGCCTGCAAATCGTCGCCCCCCCCAAGGGCGAAGCGCGCCTGCTGGCCGCCGCCCACGCCCTCGAGAACATACTCGGCGTCCGCGATGCCGTGCCGATCAACCCCCGCCCACCGGCCGGCACCCCCGGCTGAAGCCGGAAAAGCAAAGCATGCGGGGGAAATGATTTCCCCCGCGCCCCCTCGGTTTTTTGGGGTTGGCACGGTAGCGGGTGCTCGGCGGGGACCCGGCGTCGACGTCGCGACGACAACTCCTTTCGGCGCTCCGCCGTGGCTGGCAGCCTGTGGGAACGCGTCCCATTTCAGAAAGTGATGCCGGGGCCGCTTGCCGCGGTCGGGAAGTGTGGCATTATTGATCGAGATGACTGAAGGGATTGTGAGACGCGCATGGCTGCCTCCGACCGCATTTTGAGTGTTCAGGCACAATGGGACGCTGAAGCCGGCGTCTGGGTCGCCTCGAGCGATGACGTGCCCGGACTCGTGGCTGAAGCTGTCAGCCTGGATGAGCTTTTTCGCGAGCTGCAAGCTCTTGTGCCAGAGCTGCTGACGCTCAACGGCATGCCCGACGCCGATTTGGCGCCCTTTCAGCTCGTCGCGGCGAACGGAGCGGCTCAGATAGAAGTCGCCTAGGTTCTGTTGACATTTTGGATTAAGTCACGTTTGGAACCTGCTGATCTGA
>DAIRDJ010000197.1:0-7620 GCA_036796215.1 Geminicoccaceae bacterium | reverse complement strand
GCGCATCATCCTCTTCGGCCTCGTGGTCCTGGCCGCCGTCATAGCCTTGCGGGAGAAATCGACATCATGAGCGAACAGCAACGCATTTCCGGCATCAAGCCCGGGCTTCGCTGTGTCGTCACCGCCGGGGCCGCCGGCATCGGCCGGGCGATCGCCAATGCCCTGATCGCCCACGGTGCGCGCGTCGTCGTCAGCGACATCGACGAGGCAGCCCTCGGCGACTTTCGCGCCACCCACCCCGACCACCGCGCCGTCCACGCCGATGCCGGCAGCGAGGCCGGGATGGGCCGGCTGTTCGAGGCCGTGCGCGAAGAGTTCGGCGGGCTCGATCTCCTCGTCAACAATGCCGGGATCGCCGGGCCCACCGCCGCGGTCGAGGACATCTCGACCGACGCCTGGCAGGAAACGGTCGACGTCAACATGACCGGGCATTTCTTCGCCCTCAGGGAAGCGGTGCCGCTGCTGAAGGAGGGCCAGGATGGGGCCATCGTCATGCTGAGCTCGGTCGCAGGCAGGCTCGGCTTCGCCCACCGACTGCCCTATGCCGCCACCAAATGGGCCGTGGTCGGCATGGCGAAAAGCCTGGCGATCGAACTCGGCGGCCATGGGATCCGGGTCAACGCCATCCTGCCGGGGATCGTCGAGGGGCCGCGCATCAACCGGGTGATCCAGGCCCAGGCGGACAAGCTCGGGCTCAGCTTCGACGAGGTCAAGACGCGCAATCTCGAGAAGACTTCCTTGAAGCGCATGGTGACCGCGGACGACATCGCGAACATGGTGCTGTTCCTGGTCTCGCCCATGGGCAAGAACGTCACCGGCCAGGCGCTTTCCGTCTGCGGCGACGTCTGGTCGATCTGAGCAGGGAAAGACAACCATGAGCATGACCGTCGCCATTGTCGGCACGGGCCTCGTCGGCCGGGCCTGGGCCATCGCCTTTGCCCGATCCGGTGCCGCGGTTCGCCTGTTCGATGCCACCCCCGGCGCTGCGGCGGCCGCCAGGGAGCGGATCGCCCCTTTGCTCGACGACATGGTCGAGGCCGGCCTGCTCGAGGCGGCAGCCCCGGTGCTGGCCCGGCTGACCCCCGTCGACTCGTTGCAGGAGGCGCTCGCTTCGGTGGATTGGGTGCAGGAGAGCGTGCCCGAGCAGCTGGATCTGAAGCAGACCGTCTGGGCCGAGGTCGACGCCCTGGCCCCGCCCGAGGCCCTGCTTTCGAGCTCGACCTCGGCGATCGTGCCGTCGAAATTCACCGAGCACCTGCAGGGCCGCCACCGCTGCCTCGTCGCCCACCCCCTGAACCCGCCCTATCTGATCCCGGCGGTGGAGCTGGTCCCGGCGCCCTGGACCACGGCCGAGACCATGCAGCGCGCGACGGGGGTGATCGAGGGCATCGGCATGGCGCCGATCGTTATGGCCAAAGAGCTCGACGGCTTCGTCATGAACCGGCTGCAGGGGGCCCTTCTCGAAGAGGCCTTTCGCCTGGTCGAAGGCGGCTACTGCTCGACCGAGGACGTCGATCGCGGCCTCAAGCATGGCCTCGCCCTTCGCTGGTCGTTCATGGGCCCGTTCGAGACGATCGACCTCAACGCGCCCGACGGTGTCCGCGACTACTGTGTGCGCTACCAGCACATCTACGAGAACCTCTTCCCCTCGATGCAGCGCCGCGCCGACTGGACGGGGCCCGTGCTCGACAAGATCGAGGCCGAGCGCCGTGCCAAGGTCCCCGCAGATCAGCTCGACGCCCGCCACCGCTGGCGCGACCAGCGGCTGATGGCCCTTGCCGCGCACAAAAAAGCGGCGTCACGCGAGATTGGAGACTGACATGGACAAGGTCATCATCACCTGTGCCGTGACCGGAGCCATCCACACCCCCTCGATGTCGCCGCATCTGCCGGTGACACCCGAGGAGATCGCCGATGCCGCGATCGGGGCCGCCGAGGCCGGCGCCGCCATCGTTCACCTCCACGCCCGCGATCCCGAGACCGGCCGGCCCGACCAGCGCCCGGAGGCCTTCAAGCCCTTCCTCCAGGTGATCAAGCAGCGCTCCGGCTGCGTCGTCAACCTGACCACCGGCGGGGCACCCGGCATGACCATCGAGGAGCGGGTCCGCCCGGCTGCCACCTTCGCTCCCGAGGTCGCGAGCCTCAACATGGGCTCGATGAATTTCGGCCTCTTTCCGATGCTGAACCGCTTCAAGGAGTTCAAGCACGACTGGGAGCGCCAGCATCTCGAAAACAGCCGGAACCTCGTGTTCAAGAACACGTATCAGGACATCGAATACATCCTGACCACCTGTGCCGAGAACAACACCCGCTTCGAGTTCGAGTGCTACGACATCAGCCACCTCTACAACCTCGCCCACTTCCTCGACCGGGGCCTGGTCAAGCCGCCCTTGTTCGTCCAGTCGGTCTTCGGCATCCTCGGCGGCATCGGCCCGCACCCCGAGGACGTCATGCACATGAAGCGCACGGCAGACCGCCTGTTCGGCACCAGCTACCGCTGGTCGGTGCTGGGGGCCGGCCGGAACCAGCTGCCGATCGCCGCGATTTCGGCCGCGATGGGCGCCAATGTCCGGGTCGGCCTCGAGGACAGCTTGTGGCTGGGCAAGGGCAAGCTCGCCGAGAGCAACGCGGCTCAGGTTCGGGCCGCCCGGCAGATCATCGAAGGCCTCGGCCGCGAGGTCGCCACACCCGACGAGGCCAGGGCGATCCTCGAGCTCAAGGGCCCCCACGACGTGCGGTTCTAACCAATAATCAGGGAGACTAAACGATGCGCATCGAGATCGCGGTCGACGTCAAGACGACGCTCGGCGAAGGCCCACTCTGGGACGTCGAGCAGCAGCGCCTCTATTTCATCGACAGCTTCGATGGCCGGGTCTTCCGCTGCACCCATGACGGCCGCGAGATGCGCGCCTGGGACGTGCCGGCGAAGATCGGCTCGATCGCCATCCGCAACGACGGCAAGGGGGCGATCTGCTCGCTCGCGACCGGCTTTCACGCGCTCGATTTCGAGACCGGCGAGTGCACCCTGATCCACGATCCGGAACCCGACAAGCCCAACAACCGGATCAACGACGGCAAGGTCGACAAGGCCGGGCGCTTCGTCTCGGGCTCGATGGACACGCTGGAGGAAGGCCCGAACGGTGCCCTCTACCGGCTCGACCCGGACATGACGGTGACCAGGCTGGAAGACGGCATCATCGTCTCCAACGGCCCCTGCTGGAGCCCCGACGGCAAGATCTTCTACTTCACCGACAGCTGGTCCGGCGAGATCTCGGCCTATGACTACGACCTCGGCACCGGCAAGATCAGCAACAAGCGGACCTTCGCCAGGATGACCGAGGCCGGCGGCGCCTTCGACGGGGCCACGGTCGATGCCGAGGGCGGCGTCTGGAGTGCGCATGTCTATATCGGCAAGCTGGTCCGCTATCTGCCCGACGGCACGATCGACCGGGTGATCGAGATGCCGGTGAAGAAAGTGACCTCCTGCATGTTCGGCGGCCCCGACCTCGACATCCTCTACGTCACCTCGATGGCGAAGCCGCCGCTCCCCCGCTTTCCCGGCGACGGCGTGCATCGTGGCGCCTTGTTCGCGATCCATGGTCTCGGGGTGAAAGGTGTGCCCGAACCGCGCTTCGGCGCCTGAACCCGCCCAGTCGACCGTCTACGACACTTGCCCCCTCGGCCATGCGACGCGCCCCACCGGAAAGTCAGGCCGACGCAGCGGCAGGGCGAGCCGAGTCGTTAACCGACGTTAAGGGTACCTGGTACACTTAACGCCGCTAGTCGATCGTCCAGGTCGTCCGGCCCGCGACCAGCTTCTGCAGGTCGGCGAGCTCGGGCTTGGGCGGGGGACCCGCCGCCTTGAAGGCCGCTTCGTAGGTCGGAGCCTCGACACAATGGATCACGCCCAGGGCCTTCGGCGCCTCGAGCCGAACGAGGAGTTGCGCCAGCAGCGGGTTGGTCTCGTCGTGGACCATCGCGTCCTCGACGCCGAGCCCGCCCTCGCCCAGGGTGAAGACCTCGAGCGCCAGCCGCTCCGGCACGAGGCGCAGCCCCTTCGTCCCGCCGGCGAAGAGCAGGGGCTCGCCGTGGCGACACCAGAGCTGATGCTCGGCGGCCGTCGCCTTGTCGGTGATCCGATCGAACGCCCCGTCATTGTAGACGATGCAGTTCTGCAGGATCTCGACAAAACCCGTGCCCTGGTGCTGGTGGGCGCGGGTCAGCACCTCGACCATCGGGCCTTGCGCGACGTCCGGCACGCGCGCCACGAACCGGGCGTTCGAGCCGAGGGCAAAGGCCGCCGCATTCACCGGTGCGTCGAGCGAGCCGGTCGGCGTGGACGGCGTCACCTGGCCCACTGGGCTGGTCGGCGAGGCCTGGCCCTTGGTCAGGCCGTAGACCTGGTTGTTGAAGAGCAGATAGACCAGATCGACGTTGCGCCGGAGCAGGTGCAGGAGATGGTTGCCGCCGATCGAAAGGCTGTCGCCGTCGCCCGAGACCACCCAGACGTCGAGCTCGGGATTGGCGAGCTTGACCCCGGTGGCGATCGCCGCCGCCCGGCCGTGAATGGTGTGAAAGCCGTAAGACTCGACATAGTAGGGAAACCGCGCCGCACAGCCGATGCCGGAGACGAAGACCGTGTTGTCCGGATCGGCCTTCAGCTCGGCCAAGGTCTTCTGCACCGCCTTGAGGATCGCATAGTCGCCGCAGCCCGGGCACCAGCGGACCTCCTGGTCGGAGGCCCAGTCCTTGGGGCTCGTCTCCCTGGTGCGACGCTCGAGGACGGTGGCCATGGGCTCAGCTTTCCAGGAGGTGAAGGACGCGGGCTTCGATCTCGGCCGCGGTGAACGGCTTGCCGGTCACCTTGGTCAGGCTCTCGACCTTGCGGCCGAAGACGCCCTGCAAGACGAACGCGAACTGGCCGGCATTGAGCTCGGGCACCAGCACATGCCGGTGTGCGGCCAGCATCGCCCCCAGATTGCGCGGCAGCGGCCAGATGTTGCGGACATGCGCGTGTGCCACCGGCCGGCCGGCCTCGCGCAGCCGGTCGACGGCACTCTCGATCGCGCCATAGGTCGAGCCCCACCCCAGGATCAAAACGGGGTCGCCCGCAGCGCCGGCCTCGAGCCGCTGCTCTGGGATGTCGCCCGCGATGCCCTCGATCTTGTGCCGGCGATAATCCGTCATCGTCTGGTGGTTCAAGGGATCGTAGGAGATGTCGCCGGTCTTGTCGGCCCGCTCGATGCCGCCGATCCGGTGCCGGAGCCCCGGCGTGCCGGCCGGGACCCAGGGGCGGGCCAGGGTCGACGGGTCGCGGGTGTAGGGCTGGAACGTCTCGGGATCGGCACCCTGGTGGACCGGGAAGGCTTCCAGCCGCGACAGATCGGGGACCAGCCAGGGCTCGCTCGCATTGGCGAGAAAGCCGTCGGTGAGCAGCATCACGGGCGTCATGTAGTGGGTCGCGAGCCGCACGGCCTCGATCGCGACATCGAAGCAGTCGCCGGGGGTGGCTGCCGCCAGCACGACCAGGGGGGCGTCGGCATTGCGGCCGAGCACGGCCTGGAAGAGGTCCGACTGCTCGGTCTTGGTCGGCAGGCCCGTCGACGGCCCGCCCCGCTGCGCGTCGATGACGACGAGCGGCAATTCGGTCGCAATGGCGAGCCCGAGCGCTTCGGTCTTGAGTGCAATGCCGGGGCCGGAGCTGCCGGTGACCCCGAGCTTGCCGGCATAGGACGCCCCGATCGCGGCACAAATCGCGGCGATCTCGTCCTCGGCCTGGAAGGTGCGCACGCCGAAGCTGCCGAGCCGGGCGAGCACATGCAAGAGACCGGAGGCCGGGGTGATCGGGTAGGAGCCGTAGAAGAGCTCGAGCCCGGCGAGCCTGCCACCCTCGACCAGGCCATAGGCCAAAGCCTCCACCCCGGTAATCGTGCGGTAGCGGCCGGGCGGCAGGGGGGCCTGCTGGCCCGCGGCCAGGACCTCGGGCTGCCGCGGCAATTCCGCCGTCTCGCCATAGGCATGCCCGGCATCGAGCGCTGCCAGATTGGCGTCGCGGACCAGCTGATCGCCCGCGAAATGCTCCTCGATCCAGGCCCGGGTGGCGGCCCGCGGCCGGCCGGTGAGCCAGAGCACCAGCCCCAGGGTCCAGAAATTGCGCGCCCGGTTGGCGTCGCGATTGCCCACACCCAGGGGCTTGACCGCGGCCTGGGTCAGCTTGGTGATGTCGATCTCCATCACCCGGAAGGGATCGAGATCGTGGCCCACGAGCGGGTTGCTGTCGTAGCCGGCCTTCTTCAGGTTGCGGTCGACGAAAGCCGCCGTATCGACGATCAGCGTCCCCGCCGGCCGGAGATCGGCGAGATTGACCTTGAGGGCTGCAGGGTTGAGCGCCACCAGCACGTCGAGCTGGTCGCCCGGCGTGCGCACCCGCCGGCCACCGAACTGGATCTGGAAGGCCGAGACGCCGAAGGTGGTGCCGACCGGGGCCCGGATCTCGGCCGGAAAATCGGGAAAGGTGGCGAGATCCGCACCACCCAGAGCGGCCTCCTGGGTGAAGCGGCTGCCGGTCAGCTGCATGCCGTCGCCGCTGTCGCCGGCAAAGCGCACCACCAGCGAGCTGCCCACCGGCTTCGCCAAAGGCGTGGCCGAGGGCACGGCGTCAGGCCCCGTCTCGGGCCGGGTCTCGGGCGCTGGCCGCCGCATCTCGTTCATCGTCGTCTCAGCCCGTCTCGCCGGAGTTGCGCACTCGTTGGAGGGCACATGATATATCGAGGACGGCAGCACAAGTCACGAGCCCGCGTGCTCAGGCCAGCCTGGCCAGAAGCCCGAGGAAGTGTCGCCGCTGTGCCGCCGTGAGCGGGGCGAGCGTCTCCTCGGTGATGGCATGGCCCTCGAGCACCAGCCGCTCGGCGAGCGCCAGGCCGTAATCGGTCAGCGCCAAAAGCTTGCGCCGCTTGTCCGCGTCGCTGCCGGTCCGGGTCACGAGCCGGCGGCGCAAGAGACGCAGGATGACCCCCTGCACGGTGTTGGGGTCCATGGCGGTCTCTCGGCCGAGCAGGTTCTGCGACAAGGGCCCCGCCTCGCGCAGCCGCATCAAGACGGCGAACTGCAGCGGCGTCAGATCGAAGGCGGCGAAACGCCGGGCAAACAGCGCCGTGTGCCGCTGGTTGGCGCGGCGCAACAAATGGCCGACCTGCTGGTCGAGAACATAGTCGTCGGTCTCGCTGGACATGCCCGCCCCGTCCCCTCTTTGCTGCTTCTGCCAAGCGGCGGACGTGCGGGCAAGCCTTTCAACCGGGTACACCCTCGGCCGCCGGGCCGGCCCCGGTCGAGGGCTCGCGCTCTACGGTGATGCGAAACGCGGTGGAGCCAGCGGGATCCCGCCAGAACGAGAGGCCGGCGTATTTCTGGAAGAGATCGGGCGGCAGGATGGTCCGGCGCGGCTCGAAGGCGACGCGGCGCTTGACCGTGTGCAGGCCCGGGGTCGCGAGCTGCGCGTCGAACTCGGGCTCGGCATACTCGACACTCTCGAAGTCGTGGTCGAATACCGGCTCGTCCAGGAACTGATAGAGCAGCCGCAAGGTCTCGGCCGGCCGCTGCGCCAGGATGTCGTACTCCAAA
>DAIRDJ010000196.1:0-7661 GCA_036796215.1 Geminicoccaceae bacterium | reverse complement strand
AAGCACATCGCCCGGATCGGCCACCTCCACGACTGCGTCGCCTACGGCCCCGGCATCCTCGACCTCGCCCACCAGCCGGACGAGTACGTGGTGATCGCGGATCTCCTGACCGCGATGCGGGTGATGGCGCTCGCAACCCTGGCCCTCATGGGTGGCACGTTCACCGAAAATTAAGGTTAACGCCCTATCCTCGGCCGCATGATGCAGGTCCGTCCCGTCTTCGTGCGCGAAGCCGCCCTTCTGCTCGCCGAGCTCGCCCAAAAGGCCGAGGCCGGCGACGGCTTCGCCCGTGCGCTCGACGGTGACGGGCAGGGCGGTCCCCGGTCCGGCGGCTGGGCCAGAGGCCCGGTCGACAGCCGCGGACCGCAGCCGGACAGGGCCACGGGCTTTCTCGTGCACACGGCCCAGCCCGAGGGGCCGGAGCGAGCGGCGCCACCCCTGGCGCTCGCCGCCTACGCGGCCCGGCTCGCCGAACGGATGGTGTTCGAGGGACCGGTCGCGGCGCTCAGCCTCAGGGTCTGAGCGCCCGCCAGGCTTCGACGAACCCGGCCGCCCGTTGCCCCACCTCCTTGGGGCTCATGCCCGGCTTGAAAAGGGCGGAGCCGAGCCCGAAACCGCTGGCCCCGGCCGCAACGTAAGGTGCCATCGTCTGCGGCTCGATGCCGCCCACGGGCAGCAGGCTGGTGCCCCGTGGCAGGACCGCGAGCATCGCCTTGACGGCCGCGGGCGGCAGGATCTCGCCCGGAAAGAGCTTGAGCGCATCGGCCCCGGCGGCGAGTGCCGCAAAGGCCTCGGTCGGCGTCGCCACCCCCGGCACGCAGGCGAGGCCCATCGCCTTGGCCGCCTTGATCACCGAAGGATCGCCGTGCGGCATGACCACGAGCTCGCCGCCCGCGGCCTCCAGCCTGGCCACGGCCGTGGCATCGAGCACCGTGCCGGCGCCAATGAGGCAGCTGTCGCCGAACCGCCGGGCCAGCGTCTCGATGCTGCGAAAGGGCTCGGGCGAGTTGAGTGGCACCTCGATGATGCGGAACCCGGCCGCGACCAGCGCCTCGCCCACCGCCTCGGCCTCCGCCGGAACCAGCCCGCGCAGGATTGCCACCAGCGGCAGGGCCGCCATGGCCGCCTCGAGCTTCTCGACCGCGGTGTCGCTCATCCGATGATCCCCGCTGCGCTCGCCACCACCCACTGCCCGCGCATCGCCGCATCACGCCGCCCCGGGCGATGGCGGATGCCGGCGAGATCGAAGGCCAGGGCATAGCGCCGGGCGAGCTCGTCGCTGCCGATCACCACCACGGCCTCGCGCCCTTCGGCGGTGCTGGCCTCGGCGAGCTCCGCCCCGACCAGCAGTCCCGAGAGGTAGTCGCGAATAGCGGTCTCCGCCAGCTCGCCCATGAGCGGCAGGGCGCGGGCGCTGAACAGGCGGCCGAGCAAGCCCGGGCCGTCGAGCCCCACCCGCACACCGCGCGCGAAGGCCGCATCATCCGCCGGGCCCTCGGCCATCAGCCGGCCGAGGATCGAATGCGCGGCAAGGACGGCAAAAAGCTCGCCCGTCAGGTAGGTGCGAAAGCGCATGATCCGCCCGGCCTCGACCACCACCCACTTGCTGTGCGTGCCCGGCAGCACCACGGCCTCGCCCCGGGCCAAATCGTCCTGGCCGAGGATCTGCGTCTCCTCGCCGCGCATCGCGTCGGGAATGCCGTCGACCCCGGTCGAGGCGAGGCCGGTGATGAAATGCAGCGGGCCGAGGCCTGGCTCTTCGACGCGTCGGATGGCACCAGCGAGATCGCCGACACCGGCGGGGCAGGGGAGGTAGGGCAGTTCGTGCCAGCCCTGCCGGCTGGTGATCATGCCGCTCAGGATGACCGGCAGACCAGGCGGTGTGCCGAGTGCTGCGATCGCGGCCCGGAGCACGCCCGCGAAATCGCCGTCGCGCACACTCAGGATGCCGGCATCGGCGCCGTGCTCGGCCAAGACGGCCCCAGCGGCGCCGACCGTCGCCACGCGCAACCGCGACGTCCCCCAATCCACCCCGATCATCACGGGCTCGGCCACGCGTCCCCTCCCGAACAGTCGCCGCCGCCTTGTCGCAGCTCCGGGCCGACCGATCAATCGGCGTTGGCCCGAGGCCACCCGGCGCTTACATCCAAGCCATGTTCAGAATCATCCGCCAGAGCCCGCAGCGACCGCCCCGGCTCGTCTTCGACGCCGAGCGGCGCCGGCTGCACAAACGCCGCAATATCCTCCACTCCGCCCTCCTGCTCGGCGGCATGGCGCTCATCCTGTTCGTCGCGAGCTGGAGCCTCTGGGGGGTCGAGATCGCCCTTTGGGCGATGGCGGGGGGGCTCCTCGGCTTTCTCCTCTCGCCCAGCGTCGCCCCCGATTGGCTGATGCGCGCCTATCGCGCCCGGCCGGTCGACCGGCAGACCTTCCCGCAAGGGGCTGCCCTGATCGAGGAGCTCGCCCGGCGCGCCGGGCTCGAGGCGGCACCACGGCTCTACATCCTGCCGTCGTCGATCCTCAACGCCTTTGCCGTCGGCACCAGGCAGACGGCCGCCATCGCCGTCTCGGCGGGCCTGTTGCGCGCCCTCGAGTGGCGCGAGTTCGCCGGCGTCCTGGCGCACGAGCTCAGCCACATCCGCAACAACGACCTCTGGCTGATGGGCCTCGCCGACATGATGAGCCGGCTGACCAGCCTCTTGGCCACGCTCGGCCTCCTCCTGGCACTGGCGAGCCTGCCGCTGCTGCTCTTCGGCTACGCTCCGGTCCCCCTGCTCACCCTCCTGATCCTGCTCGCCGCCCCGGTGGTCGGCAGCCTGTTGCAACTCGCCCTCTCCCGGGCGCGCGAGTTCGACGCCGACCTCGAGGCAGCGACCCTGACCCGTGATCCCGCCGGTCTCGCCGCGGCCCTCGAGAAGCTCGACCGCTACCAGGGCCGCTACTGGGAGGAGATACTGCTCCCCGGCCGGCGGATGCCCGAGCCATCGCTCTTGCGCACCCATCCACCGACGCGTGAGCGGATCGAGCGCCTGCTGTCGCTGCTCGGCGAGGCCGAGACCCCGGCCTGGCCCACGGGCCCGATCGGCCAGGGCCTGCCACCACTCCTCGATCTCGGCGCCGGCCGGCCCCGCTTTCGCGCCACCGGCTACTGGTATTGACCGCAGCCGGGTGCTGTCTCTTCGTTTTGAAGGTTAACAAGTTAAGATGTGGATCATCTAAAGGTGAACAAATTGGTTCTAATGAACCGCTGCACAATTCGCTTTTAGGTTGCCGATTTCGTTATCGATTTTGCCTGAGAGTGTACAAGTCGCACTCTTGTACAATGGCTTGTCTTTTTTCCTGTTCGCTCGACAGGCACGCCGGTATACGACTGCGCGTGAGCAAAGCACTCGGCGGTCGCGATACGTTAAGGTCTACAGCTACTTAACTGCGGTCATCGATGGTGCGCGGCTTCAGATTCGTTTGTGGCTGCGACAGTGATGGGTCGGCTGTTGGAGATGCTGTGACGATGGCCTCGATCCGCATGACGCCGGTGGCACAAGGCTCGATGGACACCGTTCGAACAGCGGCCGGCGCCGCTTGGCCATCGCGCGACCCCGCGATCGTCGCCGCAAACGCGCCGACCACCATCGCACGGCAACTGGCACACCGCCTTGCCGGCACCGGTGCTGGCAGGTGTGCGCGTAGCGTGTCGTTCGGCAGCCCCGACCGGCGATCGGCATCTGCTGCCGGCGGCTGCCTGAATGAACCTTTTTTGAATGGATGGGCCATGGCCGGTCGAACAATGCGCCACGTCACTCGCCCGCAACGGTCGGCCATGGACGACGCAGCGACCGCCCATAAGCCCGCACTGGGACGCTGACGGCCATGGCACGCCTGTTGCTCACCGGCTCGGCAGGGCTGATCGGTCGTGCGCTGAAGCGCGTGCTCGGCGAGGCGGGACACGAGGTCGTGGGCTTCGACAGCGCGGTCTTGCCCTGCCATCCGGACTATGGTGATGTGCGCTCACCGGCGGCCATCGCCGCCCGTGCTGCCGGCTGTCACGGTATCCTGCATCTGGCGGCCATTGCCCGGGTCGGCGTCAGTGCCGCCGATCCGGGGCTCTGCCGCAGCGTCAATGTCGGTGGTGCGCGTGCCGTGCTCGAGGCTGCCCGGAGTCGGCCCGAGCGGCCGTTCGTGCTGCTCGCCAGCAGCCGCGAGGTCTATGGCGAGCCCGCGCACCTGCCGGTGGTCGAGACAGCACCCATGGCGCCGATCAACGTCTATGGCCGCTCCAAGGCCGCGGCCGAGCGACTCGTCGAGCACGCCCGCCGCACCGGCCTCGTCACCCAGATCGTCCGCTACGCCAATGTCTATGGCTGCATCGACGACCACCCCGACCGTGTCGTCCCGGCCTTCACCCGGGCCGCGGCACTGGGCGGGCTGATGCATGTCCGCGGTGCCGAGAACGCCTTCGACTTCACCCATGTGGACGATGTTGCGCACGGCACGGCCCGGCTGATCGAGGCGCTGCTCGCCGGCGAGCGCCACCTGCCGCCGGTTCAGTTCGCCACCGGCGAGCCGACCACGCTCGGTGCCCTCGCGCGCCACGCGCACCGGCTCGGCAGCGGCCGGGCCCGGCTGATCGAGGAGCCCACGGTCGGCGGCACCGTCGCCCGCTTCTGGGGCAATCCGGCCCGGGCGCGCCAGCTCCTCGGCTGGGAGCCCAGCGTCACCCTCGAGACCGGCCTGCAGGCGATGATCGCGAGCTTCGCCAAGGCCGATGCCCAAACCGCTCGCCCCATGGTCGCCTGAATGACGGATCGGCGCCGATGCACGCTGGCATGACCGGGGCCGTGTCGACCAGGGCCGTGTCGACCAGGGCCGTGCCGACCAGGGCCGTGCCGACCGGGCACGGCAGCCGCTCGATGCCGGGTGCGGGGCTGTGGCGCAGCGAGTGCGCGACGCCGGCCGCGCCCACTGGCCAGGCCAATCCGCTGCTGCCGCTCGTCGTCCTCCTGGTCGCGGCGGTGCTCCTGCAGCGGTTCGCCGTGCCCGTGGCCGACGGCCAGCTGGGCGTCGGCCTGGTCATCGGCCTCGTCGTCGCCGGCATCGGCGTGCTGCGCGGCTGGCTCATCGTCGAGCCCACCCGCTTCGTCCTCTTCTGCGTCGTGCTGGCCGGGATCCTCGCGACCCTGGCGCTCGCCGGGCAGGGCTTCTCGGTCCTGTCGCTCGCGATGTTCGTCTTTCTCTATCTGCCGTTCATCCTCGTCCTGCCGCTCGACGCTGCGGCCTATCGCCGACTGCTCGGCCATCTGCAGACGCTGCTGCTCGTCGTCGCCGTCTCGGCCATGCTCCAGTTCGCGATCCAGTTCGTGGTCGGGGCGGCCTGGATGTTCCCCTTCGACCGGCTGCTCCCCGAACGCCTGTTCATCCCGGGCTTCAACCTGGTGATCGCGATCAGCGGCGGGATCGTGAAATCGACCGGGATCTGGCTGCTCGAGCCGTCGATCCTCTCGCAGTTGATGGCGATCGGCATCGTCGTCGAACTCGCCCGGTTTCGCCGGCCGTTGGTGCTCGCCACCCTGGTCTCCGGCCTCGGCCTCGCCTTCTCCGGCACCGGCCTCATGCTGCTGGTGGTCTTCCTGCCGCTCTTGCTGATCGCCGGCGGCCTCGGCGGCTGGCTCGTGGGCGGCCTTGCCTTGGCGGCACTCTCGGTCTGGGCCTTCGCCGACGTCTTTCCGATCAGCTACTTCGTCGCGCGGCTCGGCGAGTTCGGCAACCCGCAGGCCAGCGGGTCGATGCGCTTCTTCGGCCCCTATTGGGCTGCAGCCGATGTCTTCGCCGGGCGTCCGGACCTCCTCTGGACCGGCGTCGGCCCCGGCGGCATGGCCGACGAGGTCTGGAATTTCGACTACGCGGTGCAGGACTCCTCCTGGCTCAAGCTGATCGTCGAGTATGGCCTGATCGGTGGCCTGCCGTTCGCGATCTTCTACGCCTACTGCCTGTTCGCCGGCTGCCCCGACCGCTGGCTCGCGGCAGCGCTGCTTTTTCAAGTGCTGTTCCTCGGCGGCTACCTCTTGGGCTACCACGGGCAGTTCCTGATCCTGGCCCTGGTCGTCTGGCCGCGCCTCGTCGCGGCGCCAGCCGCCCACTCGACCGCAATGACCTCCCCAGCTCAGCAATCGACCAGCGGCAGGCGGGATCGATGATCGACACCTCGAACACCCCCATGCGGACGCTCGGCTGGCCCGCCGGTCGAGACATCGGCCAGCCCCTCGGCCGCGTCGCCGTCACCCTGGCGCTGGTCCTGGCCGCCCTCGAGGCTGGCACCGCGACCCTCGTCATCCTTTTCGGCCTTGCCCGGGAGGGCGTTCAGCCGGGTGCGTTCGGCATCGCCAGCGCCGCCGCCTTCGGCCTCGCCCTCGTCATGCTGCTCCACTCGATGCGCGGCTACGCCTGGCCGCGGCTGCGCCAGCCCGAGCAGGTGCTGCTGCCCCTGCTCGGGCTCGGCACCCTCTCGATCGTCGCCGGCATGTCGATCGTCGGCGCGGTCGCGGCAGGGCGTGTGCTCCACGTCTACGACGTGCTGCTCGCGGCCTGTCTCTTCGCGCTGCTGGTCGCCGCCGGGCGCGTGCTGCTGGCCGTCGTCATCGCCCGGGTCGAGGCCCGGGGTGGGCTGCGCCGACAGGTCGCCGTGCTCGACCTCTTGCCGGCGGACGCCCGGCTCGACCGCACCGCCCTGCAGCAGCTGCTAAACGCGGAGCACGGCTGCCCCTGCACCCCGGTGATCGTGCCGGCCGAGCCCCGGCTGGCCGATCGGGCGGTGCCGGACGGGGCGGCCGACACCGCGGCCCGGCTCGCCGACTGCGTCGAGGCGGTGCGCTGGGCCGAGGCGATCACCGTGGTGGCCCTGCCGACCACCGAGCCTGTCCGGCTCGACCGGCTGCTCGAGGCGCTGGAGGTGGTGCCGGTGCGGGTCGGTGTGGCGGTACCGCTGCCGCGCGCGGCCGGCGGGTTCGCCGTCACCCGGGTGCACGAGGAGCCGCTCGGGGCGGCGGATCGCGCCCTCAAGCGGCTCACCGACATCGGCGTGGCCACCCTCATGCTGGTGTTCTTCGGGCCCTTGATGCTGCTCACCGCCCTGGCGATCAAGCTCGAGAGCCCGGGGCCGGTGTTCTTCCGCCAGGTCCGCCGCGGCTACAACAACCGGCGCTTCGATGCCTTGAAATTCCGTTCGTTGCGCCACGAGCTGGCCGATCCCATGGCCGACCGGCTGGTGACCAAGGGCGACCCCAGGGTCACCCGGGTAGGGGCCGTCATCCGCCGCACCAGCATCGACGAGCTGCCGCAGCTGCTCAACGTGCTCCTGGGCGACATGTCGCTGGTCGGGCCGCGCCCCCATCCCTTGAACGCCAAGGCCGGCGGCCGGCCCTACGAGGAGGTGGTCGAGCGCTTCCAGCGCCGCTACCGGGTACGCCCCGGCATCACCGGCTGGGCCCAGGTCAACGGCCTGCGCGGCAATACCGAGACCGAGGACCACCTGCTGCGCCGGGTCGAGTTCGACCTCGACTATATCCGCCGCTGGTCGCTCTGGCTCGACCTCTTGATCCTCTTGAAGACGCCTTGGGCCACGCTCAAGGGCGAGAACGCACATTGATGGGAACAGCCATGCTGCCGCT
>DAIRDJ010000195.1:0-7690 GCA_036796215.1 Geminicoccaceae bacterium | reverse complement strand
CGGGCAGCGGGCCGTGACCTGGAACGTCGCCGCCTCGGCCCGCCCAGGCACCGGCAACATCCGGACCGTGAGTTGAGGATCGCCCCGATGCGCATCGCCCTCGTTGACCCGAGCGAGTTCAGCCCACCCTACGATGCCGCATTGGCGCGCGGTCTCGCGGCAGCCGGGCATCAGGTGACGGTGGTCGGCGAGGCGGGCGGGGTCTTGGCGCAAGAGAACGGGGTCGACCACCTGGGCCATTTCTACCGGCCGCTCGCCATCCGGCTCGGTCGCCGGCTGCGGGGCAAGGCCGTGCGGCTCGCCAAGGGGGCGCTCTACGCTGTCGATCTCATGCAACTGCCGGCCCGGCTCAGGGCGCTCGAGGTCGAGGTGATCCATCTGCAATGGGCCCCCCTACCGCTGCTCGACCTCAGCTTTCTCCAACGCCTGCGGCGGATTGCACCGGTGGTGCTCACCGTCCACGACACGGTACCCTATAATGGTGCCGAGCCCTGGCTGATGGCAGCCGGCATGCAGCGGCTGACCAGGGCCGCCGATGCCGTCATCTGCCACACCGAACAGGGCCGCCGCCGGCTGCTGCGTCAGGGGGTGCGGTCCGACCGCCTGCATATCGTCCCGCACGGCCTGCTCGGCCGCCGGCTGGATGCCGAGCCTGCGCCCGCCGAGCGCATCCGCCTGCTCCAGTTCGGCCAAATCAAGCCCTACAAGGGCGTCGACGTGCTGCTCGAGGCGCTCGGCCTCTTGACCCCCGCCGAGCGTGCCCGCTTTCAGGTGCAGATCACGGGCAAGCCGCATCACGACCCGGCACCGCTGGTGACCCGGGCGCAGGAGCTCGGGCTTGACGCCTGCGTGACGTTCGAATTCGGCTTCGTGCCCGAGGCCCGGGTAGAGGCTCTGTTCGCCGACACCGACGCGCTCGTCTTTCCCTATCGCGACATCGAGGCGAGCGGCGTGCTGATGCAGGCCGTGGCCGCCGGCCTGCCGGTCGTGGCCTCGCGCATCGGTGCTTTCGCCGAACTTCTCGAGCACGGCCGAGAGAGCCTGCTGGTCCCGGCCGGCGATCCGGCGAGTCTCGCTGCCGCCCTGCGCCGCCTTCTCGGCGCACCCGAGAGCCTTGCCGCCATGCGTAGCGAGATGCGCCGCTTGCGCGATCGTCTCCCCGACTGGGCGGCGATCGGCAGGCAGACCACCGCCGTCTACGCTGCGGCTGCTGCCAGCCGTTCCGGCACCCGGCCTGCCAGTGCCGCGACACTCGGCCCGGCGCGTCGATCGAGAGGAGCCACCTGATGGACGAGCCCATGATGCCGGAGATCCGGGGCGTCAGCATCGTGATCCCCAACTACAATTACGGGCGGTTCATCGGCGAGGCGATCGACAGTGCCCTCGCGCAAACCCACCCGGTCGTCGAGGTGATCGTCGTCGACGATGGCTCGACCGACGATTCGCGCGCCGTGATCGAGGGCTACGGGGACCGGGTGACCGCGATCTTCCAGGCCAATGCCGGGCAGACCAGGGCCTGCGAGGCCGGCTTTCGCCGCTCCCGCCACCCGATCGTCATCTTCCTCGATTCCGACGATCGGCTCACGCCGGAGGCCGCCGCCATGGTCGCGGCCGATTGGCAGAAGGGCTGCAGCAAGCGGCAGTTTCGCCTGCAGACCCTGGACCGCCACGGCGCGCTGCGCGACCACTACTGGCCGAAATACTCGCGCCAACTGGCACCGGGCGCGATCCGGCAGGAGCTCTTGCGCACCGGCTACTATCAATGCCCGCCGACCACCGGCAACGCCTACGCCCGAGAATTCCTGCAGCAGATGCTGCCGTTCGGTCCCCATCCGCATATCGACGCGCTCTTGAACACCCTGGCCCCGCTCTACGGGGATGTCGTCACCAGCGACGAGGTGATCGGCCACTATCGCATTCACGGCAGCAACAACTATACGATCGACCGGGTCGAGGCTTCGGGCTTCGCCAAATACCGGGCCTCCGACCGGTTGAGGATCGAGATCATGGCCGACCATTGCCAGAGACTCGGGATCCCGTTCGCGGGCGAGACGGTGCTGCGCAATCTCCTTCCCTACCAGGAGCTGGAGCTCGTCGTCGCCAAGCTCGAGGCCAACCGACTGCGCGACCAGCTCACCGTGCTGCGCTGCTGGCTCGCCGCCTTGCGTGCCGGGATCTTCTATTCGCAGTCCCTGTGGCACGGACTGCTGCGGGGCCTTTGGATCTCGGCCGTGGCCCTCACCCCCAAACGCCTCGCCGTCGGCTTGGTCGCGATGCGTTACGTGCCGACCAAACGGCCGTCACTGCTCGAGAACCTCGTCAACGCCTTTCGCCGGCAGCGGCCGGCACTCGGGAATCCCTGATGGTCCAACCGGCCGCGCGCGGCGCCGAACCGCCACCGACCGGCCGCCGCGTTGCTGCAGGTGCGGCCTGGCGCTTCGTCGAGGCATTCGGCGGGGAGGGACTGTCGCTGCTCGTCTTCGTCGTCATGGCGCGGCTCCTGGTGCCGGCCGATTTCGGCGTCGTCGCACTCGCCGGCGTTTTGATCGCCGCCTGCCAGGTGCTGCTCTCGGGCGCCTTGCCGGATGCCGTGGTGCAAGGCGAGACGCTGAGCCGGCGGCGGCTTTCGACGGCATTCTGGGGCAATCTCGGGCTCGGCATCGGGCTCATGCTGCTGGTCATGGGCCTTGCCCTGCCGCTCGCCGCCGTCTTCGCCGAGCCCGGCCTCGCCCCGGTACTGATGGCCCTGGCCCCGATCCTCCCCGTCACCGCCGCCGCCAGCATCCTGCAGGCCCGCTTCGTCCGGCGGCTCGCCTTCAAGACCATCACCCAGCGAGTGTTGCTGGCGACCACGATGGGCGGCCTCGTGGGCCTCGGCCTCGCCGCCACAGGGGCTGGTGTCTGGGCGCTCGTGGCCCTGCAGTTCGCCGCCATGACAACGGGGCTGGTGGTGCTGGTGCTGGCCGATCCGTGGCGCCCGAAGCTCGTCGTCGATCGAGGCGAGGCCCTCGCCCTCGCCCGCTTCACCCTGCCGCTCCTCGGCACGCATCTGACCCGTTTCGCCGGCAAGAAGCTCGACATTGCCCTGCTCGGCCTGTTCCTGCCGGTCGCCGCCGTCGGCCACTACTTCCTCGCCACCCGCGTCGTCTTCGCCCTCGGCATGGCGACCTACTACACCATCGCGACGCTCACCCTGCCGGTGCTGGCGCGGCTCAAGGAACGGCCCGCGGCGCTGACCGAGGCCGCCGCCCGGACCCTCTGGCTGACGACCGCGCTCTGTCTGCCGGCCGGGCTCGGCGTCGCACTGGTCGCCGACCCACTGGTGCCGCTGACCTTCGGTCCGGCCTGGACCCCGAGCATTCTGCCGCTGCAGCTGCTCGCGGCCTTGGGCATCTTCTACGCCTTCGGCCTGATCACCGGGCAAATCCTGGTGGCGGCCGACCAGCCGACGCTCGGCTTGCGCCTGACCCTGGTCAACACCGCCGTCTTTCTGCTCGTCGTGGCAGCCGCCGCCCCCTTTGGCCTCGCCGCCGTGGCGCTGGCGGGCGGCCTCGCCAACGCGCTGCTGCTGCCGGCCTATCTCGTGGCGTTGCGACGGACGATCAGCCTCGATCTCGCCGCCCTCGCGCGGGCCCAGCTGCCAATCTGGCTCGCCGCCGGGCTGATGAGCGCTGCCGTGCTCATCGTCGACGGCAGCGTCGGCCAGGCGCTCACCGACCCCTGGCGCCTCGGCCTCGGCATCCTCACCGGTCTCGTCGCCTACGCGGCCGCCCTCGCACTCTTCGCCGCGAGCACGATCTCGGCCATCCTGGCGACCCTCGGGCTCGGCCGCGGCTGCAGTCCCGGCGCTGCCGCCGAAGCCCGCTGAGCGCCGAACCATGCTCGATCTGCCGCCCGACCTGCCGCCGGCACACCTGACCTTCGAGGAGCGGTTCGACGCGTTCGACCACGCGACCGGCCCCTGGCGCACGCGCTTCAAATGGGATGGCATCGGTGCCTTCACCCTGCCCGACAACGGCGAGCAGCAGCTCTATGTCGACCCCGCCTTCGCGGGTGCCGGCGAGGAGCCTCTGGGCCTCGACCCGTTCAGGCTCGAGGATGGCGCGCTCGTCATCAGCGCCACCGAGGCCCCGGCCGCGCTCGCCGACCGGCTCTGGGGCTACCCCTATCTCTCGGGCATGCTCTCGACGCTCGACAGCCATGCCCAGACCTACGGCTATGTCGAGATCCGCGCCCGGATGCCGCGCGGGCAGGGGTTCTGGGTCTCGCTCTGGCTCCTGCCGGTCCGCTACACGTGGCCGCCCGAGATCGACATCGCCGAGGTGCTCGGCCATGCGCCGACCTCGCTCTACCTCAATCTGCACTCGACCATCGACGGAGCAGGGCCACCATTCGTGCCACGGCCGGCCCCGGACCTCGCGGCCAGTTTCCACGACTACGGCCTCGCCTGGCGGCCCGACACGATCACCTGGTATCTCGACGGCGAGCGGCTGCAGACGTGGCCGACGCCGGCCGACATGCACGAGCCCATGCACCTGCTCGTCACGCTTGCCGTCGGCGGCAACTGGACCGGGCCACCCGACGCGAGCACACCGTGGCCGGGCGAACTCGCCATCGACCACGTGCGCATCTTCCAGTTCGACGATCTGGCGACCGATGCCGCACCGCCGCCGTGATGCTGAAGGGCGATAACATAACCGGATATGACCTGAACCCTGCCGCATGCGTCATACCGGAGCCGGGCGGTTAAAAGTGGGTCAACCTTGGATGACCACGCAACCCGGCCGGTCGAGCGAAGAGGCGCGCGACGAGCCTTGGACGACCGATCCCGTGGCCGCACCGTCCAACCAACCTTGCCGCCCCACCCGGCTGCGACTGGCAACAGCTGAATGAACCGCGATCTCGAGCCGAGCGATCCAGGAGAGCAGCAGATACGCCCTGCCGGTGGACCGTCGTCGCGTGCCATTCGGTCGAGGCTCGGCCACGGCGAGCTCACGCCGGACGCGGGCACCGGCGGCTTCGCCGGCAGTGCCATGCCCGGCGGCGTCGGCCTGCGCGACCTCGTGCACCTCTTGTCCCGCCGCAAGCTCGTCCTGGCCCTGGCAGCCCTGCTCGGCCTCGGCCTCGGCCTCGCCTTTGCCGAGCTACGGCCCAGCCGCTATGCCGCCGAAGGGCTCCTGGTCATCGACACGGCAAGGCTCACCATCCCCGAGCTCAACCCCCTGGCCTCCAGTCGGACGGTCGAGCCCTGGGGCGGGCGCAGCGAGGCGCGCATCCTGACCTCGCGGGAGACGGTGGCCGCCGCCGTCGATGCCTTGGCGCTCGTCGAGCAGCCGGCCTTCAACCCGACGCTCACCCCACCGCTCGCCGTCCGCCTGATCACCGCCCCCTGGCTGCCCGAGCCGGTCGCCGGCGCGATCCAGAGCCTGGCGCCGACAAGCTGGCTCGAGCACCAGCCGGCCCGCGGCCCGGTCGAGCGGGCCACGATCATCGAGACGGTGCAGAACCGCCTCGACGTCGGCAGCGAGGAGCGCAGCTACGCCATCACGCTCGGCTTTCAGGCCGCCACGCCCGAGCTCGCGGCCGCTGTCGTCAACGCGGTGATGACCACCTATGTCGAGCGCGACCGGGCGGCCAAGCAGGCCAATCTCGCCGAGGCACGGGACGAGCTCGAAGAGCGGCTCCAGGAGATCGGCAGCGAGCTCGCCACGGCGAGGCTGCGGCTCGGTGCGCTCGAGGCCGAGCCCGACCTCGTCCTCGGCGAGGGCGGAACGATCACTGCCCGCAATCTCGACGCGCTGCTCGGCGAGGCGCAGGACCTGCGGATCGAGCAGGAGCGGGTCCGGGCGGACCTCGAACGGGTCGACGCCGCCCTCGGCGGCCGGGCCGAGGTCGTGCTGCGCGGTGCCATCGTCACCCCGACCTTGAACCAGCTTTGGGCCGATGTGGCGCTCGCCAATGGCGATCTCGCCGAAGCGCGGCAGACGCTCGGGCCACGACACCCGACGATCCAGGCCCTCGAGGCCAAGCTCCAGGGGCTCGAGCGCGAGATCGCCGTCGAGGTGCGCAGCATCAGGGGTGGGCTCGAGCGCGAGGCGGCGCTGCTCGACCAGCGGGCTTCCCGGCTCGACCAGTTGGTCGAGGCAGCGGAAGGCCGGGCCGGGGCGAGTGCCGAGGGCCGGGTCGGCATCGAACTCGCTCGCCAGGAAGTGCAGAGCCTGCAGAGCCTGCACGACCTCTACCGCGAGCGCTACGAGCAGACCCTGCTGAGCCCGGCCCTGATCACCGCCGATGCGCGCATCGTCTCGGTGGCCGAGCCGCCACTCCGGCCGGCCGGGCTGGGTCGAACCATGCTCGGCGGCCTCGGCGGGCTGATCGGTCTCGTTCTCGGCGCCGGAGCGGTTGTCGCCCGCCGCTGGCTCGACGAGCGGGTGCTCGATCCCGCGGACATCCACCGCAGCACCGGCCTGCCGGTCCTGGGGGTCCTGCCGATCGTCAGCCGGCGCCGGGGTGCCCTGGCCGGTGCCGTGGTCGATGCCCCGGACGGGGCAGCGAGCGAGACGCTCCGGGCGATGCTGGCCGGCTTTCGCAACGCGCATGGCAACGAGCCGCCGCAGATCCTGCTCGTCACCTCCGGCAGCCCGGGCGACGGCAAGACCGCCTTGAGCCTCGCCGTCGCCCGGGTCGCGGTGCGCGAGGGCCTGCGCTGCCTGGTCGTCGAGGGTGACCACAAGCGCCCGGGTCTGCGTCGCGCGCTCGGCGCCAAGGCCGGGGCGATGAGCGAGCCGCAGCCGGGTGACCAGCGCCTGCCCTACACCATCGTCGTCGACCAGGCCGGCGGGGCGCACGTGCTGGTCGCCGAGACCGCGGCCAATCTCGCCCCCTCGCTGCTGCACGGTGACCGGCTCGAGCGGCTTTTCGCCAATGCGCGCAGTTTTTATGACCTGATCATCATCGACGCTCCGCCGCTCCTGGCCACCGCCGACGCGCTCCTGCTCGCCGAGCACGCCGATGCGGCCCTGCTGGTGGCAGCGGTCGGCCGAACCGAGGCACCCAGCTTCGCCGCGGCAGCACACCGGCTCGCCCAGAGCGGCTGCCCGCTCGCGGGCGTCGTCCTCAACCGCTGCCCGGCACCTTTGCCGAAGACCCACAGCTTCGCCGGCTACGCCTCGCGGTCACGCACCGGCATGCGCGTGCTCGCCTACTGATCGCTGCGCCACCGGTCGCCCGGGATCGGCTGCCCCACGGGCCCGAGCACGGCGAGCACCGCCGAGCGATGCTCACGACGATAGATGATGATCACCACCAGGACCGAGCAGAGGGCGAACAGCCAGGACTGGATGAACCAGGAAAGGGCGGCGAGCCCGAAATAATAGGCGCGCATCGCCCGGTTGAAGTGATCCGAAGCCCGGCCCGCGACCACCGCCATCTGGTCCGCCATGGCCAGCGTCGCCGGCTCCTCGTCATAAGGGGCGGCACCGATCAGGATGGCGACATAGTTGAACTGGCGCAGCGACCAGGTGAACTTGAAGAACGCGTAGACGAAGACGACGATCAGGAGCATGATCTTGAGATCCCAGACCAGCGGGCTCGAGCGCTCGGCGAACGGGATCTCGGCGGCAATGGCGCGCGCCTGCTCGGAGGCCCCCAAAACCGCGACGAAGCCGCCGACGATCAGGATCGCCGAGGA